>JBCDAG010000096.1:0-19604 GCA_039186165.1 Cyanobacteria bacterium P01_F01_bin.53 | reverse complement strand
GCGAGTGAAAGAATTTAGCGTGTGAAAGAATTTAGCGTGTGAAAGAATTTAGTGTGTGAAAGAATTTAGCGTATGAACGTAGTAGAGGAGTGTGTGAAAGTATAGGACATTTACTGCAATGCCAAAATGATGTCCTTCAGCGTTTCGGCCTGTGCTTCAATACTTTCCGTCAGCTTAAACTGCACCAAGGCGCGCGAAAGATTGTGGGTTGGGTGATTCACTTTAAAGTACACATTGCCCGCCAGGTAATCGGTAAAAAATCTCAGGCCCAGTTCAAATGCGATCAGTCGGATTGCATCATATAAGTAGTGATAATCCTGCTCAATCAAAAAGTCTTTTGCCAAGGAGAGGTAGCCCTCTAGCATGGCCTTTGCAAGGTTTGTGTCAAATTCAACACGTTGCCAATCTTCCGTTTCTTCGCCGAGTGGATTGCACCCTGACCGCAGGCAATCCCCAATATCGTAGTGAACTAACCCCGGCTTGAGCGTATCTAAATCAATCAGGCTAATGGCTCGCCCCTGGGCATCCAACAAAATATTGTTGACTTTAGGATCGCCATGAATAGGACGAAGGTGCAATTTCCCCGAGTCTTTGGCCTGTTCTAACACATGCGCCCAGTCTTTTCGTTGTTCTACAAAGTCCAGGCAGTACTGAACCAGATCCACCTCTTTGGGGTTTGCTTCTTTGTTTGTGGTTGGTGTGTCGGTGTGGTTCTCATTGTCGTTGTTCCGCGCTTTCCAGGTTTGTAACACCTGCTCATACTGGGCCAAATAGCTCGGCGTAATATGAAAGCCTTCTAACGTATCGGCCAGCCTATCGACGGCAATCGTACTGATTAACCGGTGAAACATTGCTAGTCCGTAACCAACCTCTTTGGCATGGGCGACGCTCTTAACCGTTTCACACACCTGGGAGTTTTCGATGAAGCTAATAGCCCGCCAGTATTCACCCGCGTCATCCCGCCAAAAGTTTTGCGCGGTGTTGGTAGGCAAAATTCGTGGCGTTTCCCAACGGTAAGTTTCATTTACCGCAGAGTCTTGCAAATGCCCCTGTAAATGTTCGGTGAGCACCGCCATATTTTGAATTACTAGCTCGGGCTGTCGAAAAACCTGAGAATTAATTCGCTGAAGAACAAAACGCTTGGCGAAATTTGCCGTCTGCTCAGCCTTAGTCCCAGTGGGCGCAGCCACGGTTACCAAATAGGTACTGTTAATATTGCCGTTTCCCAAAGGTGCCACCGAGGTCACCTTGCCCTTGCTGACAAAATGTTCCGCGAGGGCTGTGAGGGTTGCCGTTTCACTGGTGCCTGTTTCAAGGTGCTTGGACATACGGCTTTTCAGGAATTCTCTAGAGGAATTGCTAGTCTAGGGGTTTTACCCTCGATTTACAAGCCGCTAGGTTCCAGATTTACAAGCCGCTAGAATTCAGGCTTTCTGCCTCTTCGGGGGTTTGTGGAATGTGCATGCCGCACTCCTGCTTGAGCCCATTAAAGCGAGTTGCTCTGCCATTTTCATCTTCCGATACCAGGGGCCTACTAGAGTGCTCATCGCCCACGGTCACATAGCCCTCTTTAAAGTAGGGATGATAGGGCAGGTCGTTTTGCTTTAGGTAGGTGTACACCTCTTTTGAATTCCAATGCAAAATCGGTAGCACCTTGTAAATTCCATCTTGCAAACCGAGCCGACCGAGGGTTTTGCGATGGTCTGTTTGTTTGGAGCGTAGCCCTGTTAGCCATGCGGTTGCGCCGAGTTCTTTGAGTGCTCGCTGCATGGGCTCTACCTTGCGGATAGCATCGTATCGGTTAAAGGCTTCTACCGTGCCTTCGGCCCAAAGCTTGCCATGGAGAGCTTCCATGCGAGCTGGGCTAATGGGTGACTGGTATACCTTGAGGTTTAGTGAGAGCCGCTTGGTCAGTTCATCAGCAAAGCGGTAGGTCGCCGCAGGCAAATACCCCGTATCAATCCAAATGACTGGAATATCTGGAATAACACTGGTTACTAGCCCTAGCATCACCGCTGACTGAATGCCAAAGCTTGTGCTCAGCACGAGGCCATCCCCAAAGGTTTGGTGGGCCCACTCGATCAGTGCAGTGGCTTCTGCCTGGTCAAATTTTTCATTGAGGGAGACAAGGTCTAGCTCGGGCGCCTCTGAAGGACTGCTGGCCGGTGAACCAGCAGGTAAGGTAGCGGGTTTGCTGGCTCGCTGGCTAGTGGCATGATTGGCCGTTTCTGCTGTTTCTGCTGGGGTCTTAAGGCTTGGTAACGCACTGGTCATAGGGAAAAAGTCCTGCTCCCACTTCTTACAGGTTCACCCAGCTTTGGGGAACCGCTACTCTATAGCTTCCCATGTTCGGCTAAGTAAGTGAAGTTTTATGGTGCTAATAATGACAATGCTCGAAGTTTTATTGTGTATATGAGGACACTACTCTAGGTCTACCTTCTTTCGAGTGGCCTTGAGTTGCGATCGCTTTGCTTTACCTTCGAGCCTGCGTCGCTTCGAGCCTTTCGTCGGCTTGGTCGGTCTGCGTTTCTTCGGAATGATGGTGACGGCCTTGACCATTTCCTGCAATCGGCTGAGCGCTTCCTCCCGATTGCGCTCTTGGGACCGGTGCTGTTGCGATTTAATGACAATCACACCGTCTTTTGTCAGGCGCTTATCGCGCAGTGCCAGTAGCTTTTGCTTGTAGTAATTCGGTAGGGATGAGGCGCCCACATCAAAGCGTAAATGCACGGCGGTGGCGACCTTATTTACATTTTGTCCGCCCGCGCCCTGGGAGCGAATCGCACTCATTTCAATCTCGCCCTCCGGGATAGACACCGTATTCGATATTTTCAGCATCCAGTAGAGCGTCCTATAGTCCAGCGGTTCAAAATTCCAGCACTCCCATACACTTATACTCATTAGCAGGTATAAAAAAGTGCATGCCTACCTATTATTGTGGACTCGCGTTTTTATTGTGGACTCGCGTTTTGAAAAGTCTAAGTAAGCAGTCCAAAAGCAAACAGTCCAAAAGCAAACAGTTTCAAAAACAATTGAGTGCCCAGGCCAACCTATGGGTTCCCCCCTAAAGGCACTCTCCCATAAAAAAACTCACCTGAAAATGTCACCTATTAAAAAAATAACAGTGTTCCTGCTCGAAACCCTCGGAGACCAGCTTTGGGGGTTTAAGCCAAATCTGATGAGGGCATTTGTTTCTCAGCAAGGCGCTCGCCGCTCCCTATGTTGGTTTGCCAAAAATATGCCCAAATACGAGCGGACGTTAGAAGCCTGGGGGCCGATCCGAACGCATTTGGTGGCCACCGCAGTTTCGACGCTGAATGGTTGTGCCTATTCCACGGTGGGGCATGCCTACGCCCTACAGCTGCACTATCTCAAAAATACCGACCGTCTGTTTCCGCTCACCAGTGCTGAAATTTTCCGGCTTCATACGCTCTCAGAACCCGAGTTTTTGGAGCGATGGGAACAGGTGCTGAACCAAGCAGGCCTGGGGCAAGAGATCTTTCCCCTTCAGCGCATGGTGGAGCTTAGGCGTAACCGGGGCCTTGCGGTGACGAAGGGCGATCGCAACATGCTGCACCTGATTACGATGATTGAGGATCTCAATGTGTGTGGGGTTTCTGATAATGTCCGCAGCGATCAGGCCCACGATCCGATCAACAAAAATCGGGCGATTCGCGATCGCTATGCGGCACTGCGTAACTCTCAGCAGCAGTCAGCGCTTTACGCCCAACAGGCAGGTAAAATGTCGCGCCAGCTGCCTTTCCAACCCCTCGCACCGACCAGTCAACACCCGCGACTCGGGAAGACCATTCTGGCCCCAGATGATTGATTGTGAACGATCCTTCAAGCCGCCAGTGCCTCAAACTGTTGCCAACATAAAAGCAATGCCCGAGGCACATGGAAGCATCCCTTCCACTTCCCACCCTTGAGCGGGAGCAACACCTCCCCGCGACGATTGAGATAGCCGTACCATTCACCGTTCTCATCATCGATAAAGTGGCTCCATGTGTAGTCATGCACCCGTTGATACCACTGTGTGCACTCGGCCCGTCCGGTGAGTCGTATGGCCATCGCTAAGGCCACCAAGGTTTCTAAATGGACCCACCACAGCTTTTGGTCCCACTCCAGCTGCTGGGGCGGATGACCTGCTACATCCATAAAGTAATAGAGCCCCCCGAAGTCTTCATCCCAGGCGGTGTTCAAAATATTGAGAACAACATCAATGGCTTGGTTAATCAGCGCCGTGTCGTGGGTTCGCTCTGCGATCGCCATCATGAACCACATCGCTTCAATGCCGTGGCCAGGGTTAAGCAGTCGCCCTTCGTAGCAATCCACATAGCTGCCATCCGGTGCCACATGCTCATACATCAGGCCGCTTTCCCTATCTAAAAAGGTCCCCATGACTTCACTAACGGTTGCGGCCAACACGCTCTCTAGCTGGTCTCCCGGCAGCAGCCAGTCCATTTCCAACGACAAATTTGCCAAAATCATCGGCACTGCCAGCGCCTTTAGGGGGCGAGTTCCAGGAAAGGCTTTGTTGTATATTCCCTTGGGATTATCTTGGCGACGCAACACATTGTCATAGGCCTGTAGGGCAACCTCTTTGGCCTCGCCATCTCCCGATGCCAGTGCGTATTGGCTAAAAGCCATCGCCGCAAAACAATCTGAAAAAATGTTGTACGGCTGTGTCAGGGGCTCTCCTTTTTGTGTCAGAGAAAAGTACCAATTCCCCTCGTGATCGCGTCCGTGCTGGGCCAAAAAATCTGCGCCACCCTTGGCCATCGCCAGCCAGCTTTCACGCTTTTCGAGCTGGTTGCACAGCATGGAAAATGTCCACACCTGACGGTTTTGCAACCAGATAAATTTATCCGTGTCATATACGCTGCCATCGCGGGCCAAGCAGGTAAAGTAGCCGCCGCAGTGCGTATCGATGGAATGGTTTTCCCAAAAAGGAATGACATTCTCCAACAATGTTGTTTTATACAGCGTCGCTAAGGTCAAAAAATCGAGGGCCATTTCCAATATCAAATTCCAATATCAAATAATCATGAAGTAACTTTTATATTCCGATGATTCCTCGGCGTAAACACGCAGGTTTTGAGTACAAATACCAGTTCTTCTTTACCGTATCCTTGCAGTTCTGATGCGATTAATGCCTATCGGCAAAATCCTTTCATAGGTAGGGTTTTGTTGATTTTGTGACGGATGATACAGAGCCGAATGTTCTATCATCCATACGCGTTAATTCCCGGAGGGGGGGCTCAATTTTCGTAGAAGGGAATAATCAAAGGTTTATCCGGTTTGTACAACGCTATTCAAGTTTGTACGGCCACCCAAAATACCATCACCCGCTACGCCCTCCCAAATCTACAGAGCAGAGGTCTAAATGTCTACAGCATCCCAAAACATGGACGAACAAAAGGCCGAGTTGGTCCTCTCGTCTGCGGCTGCCCCCTCGCATACGGACGATCAGGCGGCTGTTGAAAATCAGATGGCTGCTGATAATCAGGCAAGCCAGTCTCGGGCAGGCCAGTCTACTCGAAAGCGGACAGCTTCCCGCTCCAACATTTACACTGGTGTGGCCGCCGTTGCGTCCGTGGGGGTTGTACTGCCCCTGGCCGGAGAGGGTGCTGTGATCGCCTACGACGGGCCCGCACCTGAGGCGACTGTGGCACAAGCCGTTTCTTCGCAGCCCACATCGCAGTCACAAGCCGCCGCCGATGCGGCCACGGGAGAGGGCGTTGCGCCACAGGTGGCTCAGAAAAATCAGGCCCTCTTTAGTACCGGGGGTGGGGCACAACAGGTTTCCAATCGACAAGGTGCTTCATCAGCTACCTCCTCGTCTGCCACCGTATCTGGCGGCCAAGCGCCCCTCATTTCTAAGGGCGCAGATGGTAATTGGTCGTTGTCCTATCAGGCTCAGCAGGCCCAGAGAACCCAGGCTGTGGTGACTCAGTTGGCCAATGATATCAGGCAGCCTGCCGATGCGCAGGCGGCGTGCTCTGGGGCTGCTTGTCAAGGCGTCAAGTACATTGAGGCGCAGTTGCCAGAGGCCCGTCTCCGGGTGCAGGCCCTAGAGCAGCAGCTCAAGGATTATGAGGCTGCCAACGGTCAGACAAACATGTCGGCCTACCAAAAGACGCTGAATGATCGAATTAGCGAGATCGCTCAGCAGCGCGTCCAGCTCACGAGCGCCATGGACGACAATCGTCAGCTCATCAGTCAGCTAAAAATGCGCTTGGTGACGGTGAATGCGGACCTTGAATTTGCCGAGCAAGTCATCGCCCAAGACATGGCTTACCAAACGGTTTGGGAGCGGCTAAAGCAGTCTGAGCAAGCGCTGCTAAAAGAATTTACGAAGGTTGATATTGACAGCACCGCCCTGAATGCAACCTATGCGGACTACCAGTATCACCAGCAATGGCTGCAACGGACGGTTCAAGAAGCCTTGAGTAACTATCTCCTTGCACCTGGCGCAACACCCCCTGACTTTATTTATCGGGCACCTGCGGCACTGAATGTGATGCAGGACTTGGTGATCGCTACCCACGAGTACAAAGTGCAGCAGCTCAGGGATCAGACCATTCAAACTATTGAAGCCAAGCTGCAAGATCGCAAGAGCCAGCTAGTCGGTAACTATGGCGAATATGAAAGATTGCAGCGTGAGCTTGCGTCCGCGCGGCAAGTGGTTCTGGAATACGAAAGTGGCCGTGATCGCATTTCCACTGAGCAAACCACCGCCAGTGCCACCGCCGAGGCGGCGCTAGATGCCCGCGTCCCCGTGTTGACTCGTGCCCAAAACCTATCCCTAGAGTTGCCTTCGGGAAGCGTTGGTAAAACGCTTCTGGGTATTGTGGTCGCTGCCGGTGCCGTAGGCTCTGCGGTTGCTTACCGGAAATATTCTAAGGCGACTGAAAAGCCCAGCAGGCCAGTTGTTTTAACTATTGAGCCTAGTGTTGTGGAGCCTAGGGCTATTGAGCCCGCAACCTCTATGAAGGCGCTAGCGGGTCAATCCTTGGCAGATACCCATGCCCTGCCTGCGGCGTCTCACGGTGTTCGCGCCCTTTCCGGTCAAGCGATGGATGCTTTAACCCTGGCTGATCCAAGAGAGCCCCGTCCAGCTGCCGTTCAGCAGTTGACGATGCAGCAAGCCCTGCGCGCGCCAGCCGCCTTTAATGATCTCAATGAGCTTGAAGAGAACATGCTCAATGAGCTGTTGGAACTGACCGGGCAGCCGCCGCTGAGTCGGACGCTCTCTTTGGCAGCGGCTGGTCAGACGTCGGGCCAGGCCTCGGATCAGGCCATCAGCGCCGTAGAACTTCTAGAAGATGCTGACTTGACCGCAGACGCTAGCTTGGTGACGAGCAATCTGGATGCGGCGATCGCAGAGGTTGATGATTTCTGCATCGTCGATGAGGATGCCAGCATTGAATCGATGGTGATGGAGCTGGATACCGTCATCAATCAAAACCCTGTTATTGATGCCGCCGAGTTTGTTCCGCCGGTATTGGAAGAGAGTTTTGCTGAGAAGTTTGAAGCCCGTGCGGCTCAGTCCTATAAGGATGAAACCTTCAACTTGTCCCCTGTTCGACTGTCTTTAGAAGAGATTGATCGCTTTGCTGAGCATGCCATTCGCTGGGTGTTGGCTGATTTGGCGTCACAAAATCCAGTTACGGCAGTAGCTTCAGCCTCTTCAGAACAGCAGGTAGAACAGTCGGTGGAGCATCAGATTGAGCAGCTGACGAATCAGCCAGTGAATCAGCCAGAAACCCAACCAGAGAAGCTGGTGGTCGCACCGCGCATAGAGGAGTCAGTGGCGCGCCCCATGGCCCGACCGATGGTGCCTTCTGTTGAGCGGGCGCCAGAGCGGGCGCCAGAACGGACAGCTGTACCTGCTCTGGCAAGTGCTTCGTCAAACGCCGATGAGTCTTCTGCGTCTCCTCGGTTAAGACCATTGCCTGAGCTTGCCTCAGCCTCTTCCGCGTCTTTGCTTAAGCCGGTTCCCATGGCAACCACGTTGCCGTCGAGGGTCTTTAGCCCACGTCGTAACAAGGCCCAGAGCAATGTTGCTCAATCGGAGCAGGACATTGCGATGCACGTTGCTGCCAGTTAATAGGCCAGCTAGCAGGTTTATTGCAGGTCTCGACTTGTGCCAGCTCAAAAGAGATTGTCTCTGCCTTTAGGAAGAAACTCTCTTTGGAAATATCAAAAGCCCTCGCATCTGTTACGGTGCGAGGGCTTCTTTTTGCTATAGCCTTTAGCTATAGGTTTTTCAATTATTGTGCACTGCCGCGCACCTTTGTTATGTCCCCTTTGCCTCGCCATCCCTTTCAGCGTTTGTTGGCCTATGGCCGTCGGTATCGGGGACAGGCTTGGTTGGCGAGCCTGTGCTCATTGCTCAATACGGTGTTTGATCTGGCCCCCCCAGCGTTGATTGGGGTTGCCATTGACATCGTTGTGGATCATCAAGATTCTATTTTGGCTCAGTGGGGCATTGTTGAGTTGCGATCGCAATTCATTGTGCTCTCCATACTCACGTTTTTGGTGTGGGTGTTGGAGTCGGCCTTTCAGTACGCCTATGAATGGCTGTGGCGCAACTTGGCCCAGTCCATGGAGCACGACCTGCGGATAGATGCCTACCAGCATGTGCAAGGGCTAGAGCTGGCCTACTTTGAGGAGCGCAGCACGGGCGAGCTGATGTCCATGCTCAATGACGATATCAATCAGCTAGAGCGCTTTTTGGACGTTGGCGCTAACCGAATTTTGCAGATGAGCACCACGGTGCTGATTATCGGGACAACCTTTTTTGTGCTGGCCCCGAGTTTGGCTTGGATGGCGATTATGCCCATGCCCTTTATCATTGGGGGCGCGATCGCTTTTCAAAAGTTCCTTGCACCCCGTTACACCCAGGTCCGAGAAAAAGCAGGCACTATCAATTCTCGCCTGGCGAATAATCTCACCGGCATTGCCACCATCAAAAGCTTCACTGCCGAAGGCTACGAACTGGGCCGGCTGGGGCGAGAGAGTCAGGCCTACCGCGTCAGCAATCGTCAGGCGATCGCCCTCAGCGCGGCCTTTATTCCCCTCATCCGCATTATCATCCTGATTGGCTTTACCGGCATTCTCTTTTATGGTGGCCTGGCCACCGCCGCAGGTCAGTTAGAGGCGGGCACCTACACTGTGCTGGTATTTCTCACCCAGCGCTTGCTATGGCCTCTGACCCGCCTGGGTGAAACCCTCGATCAGTACCAGCGGGCGATGGCTTCTACGGGGCGGGTGATGAACTTACTCGATACGCCCATTGCCATTCGCACGGGCAGCGTGGCCCTACCCGCTAGCCAGGTCAGCGGCGATATTGTGTTTGAAAACGTCACCTTTAGCTACCAAAGTCGTCAGCCCATTCTTAAAAATCTCTCCCTGAAAATGCCGGCAGGTAAAACCACCGCGATCGTGGGCTCAACCGGCTCAGGGAAAAGCACCCTGGTAAAACTGTTGCTGCGCTTTTATGAGGTGAATTCTGGCCATATCACATTGGACGGATTAGACCTACAGTCGCTGCAACTGCAAGACTTGAGAAAGTCGATTGGGCTGGTCAGTCAGGATGTGTTTTTGTTCCATGGCTCCGCAGCTGAAAACATTGCCTATGGCAGCTTTAATGCGACTGAAAGAGAGATTGTCGCCGCGGCTAAAGTGGCCGAGGCCCATGACTTTATTACGCGCCTGCCGGAGGGCTATGACACGATAGTGGGTGAGCGCGGGCAAAAGCTCTCGGGCGGGCAGCGGCAGCGATTGGCCATCGCCAGGGCATTGTTGAAAAATCCACCGATTTTGATCCTCGATGAGGCCACATCGGCTGTGGATAATGAAACCGAGGCAGCGATTCAAAAGTCGTTGGAGACCATTACCCAGGACCGGACAGTGGTGGCGATCGCGCATCGTCTGTCTACGGTTCGCAATGCCCACTGCATTTATGTGATGGAGCAGGGCGAACTGGTCGAGAGTGGCACCCACGATGCGCTGGTGGCCCAAAACGGCATTTATGCCGGGCTGTGGAAAGTGCAGACGGGTGAACGGGTAAGTGTTTAGAAATTTGCGGGTAGAGTGTCTAGTGCTGCGTCAATGCCTTAATTTTAGGGTCAGGTTTGTAGGGGGATTAGGGAGATTGGGGGAAGTGGGGGGACGTATTTAAACCGTGCTCCCCACTTCCCTAATCCCCTAATTCCCCCACTTTCCATGCCCTAGACTTGACTCTGCCCTAATTAGACAGCGCCTCAAGCGTTCCCCTCGCCGTGCTCGCTGAGGTAGCATCGCCTTGGCCTTGGTAAAGCGCGATCGCCCGTTCCAGATCTGTTTCAGCCTGGGCCACATTGCCGACGCCTGCTTGGGCTTTACCGCGTAGGTAGTAGGCGTGGGCACTGCGGGGATTGAGCGTGAGTGCCCGAGCGATGACTCTGCCTGCTTCGGCATAGTTCTCGTCGTCGAGGAAGGCTTCCGCTTGGTCGAGGTAGTTTTGCTCGTAATTAATTGAACGGAATCGCCTTTCGAGGGTGGCAATGGCGCGGAAACTCTCTGTGCGGTAGCCGTACACGCTGGGGGTGTAGCCCAGCTCCTGCTTCACTTCGCGGTTGGTGATGGATTGTAGAGATCTATCGTCAGCGAGGGATTCGGCGATCGCGATCGCCAGTCCTTCGCCCACGCTCACATTAAATTCCACAATGCGCCCGGCGGTGGTCCCCAGGCCGCCAAAGCCAGAGGCAGGGCCTAACACGGCGAGGTTGTCTTTTTCTTGGGGCAGGGTATGGCGGAAGCCGTAGTTAAACACGGGCATATTTTCAAAGTCGAACAGTCTGAGAACGGTGTCGTCGACCTGCTCGTCTAGTCCTTCAATGCCGCCCCGGTCATCTAAGTGATAGCCAAAGGTGCCGAGGGCTTCGCTGGTGGTGACGCCGCCCGCGGCCATGAGGGTGGCCGACAGTTCATCAATGGGGTTGGCAATTTGTCCGGCGCTGCGAATGTAGAGTTCATCCATCACCTCTACCCTGGGCACGCCAATTTTTTCAAACAGCGATTTTATTTCCGCTGCGGTGGCCAGCATTTCTGGGGTGGGTTGCCCGCCTGAACGGCTGAGCTCTTGGGCGGTGGTGGCATCGGCATAAAATAGCAGCGCATTGAAGCTGAGGCGATCGGGGAAAATCGCAATATTGGCCCGGTCGAACAGGAAACCCGAGGATTTTAGATCGTATTCTTGCTCCAGCCAACCATGGACCAAAATGCTGAAGGCCAAGGAGCGTACGTCGGCGGAGTCGGGGGTGGCTTGGTAGAGCAGCTTGGGGTTGCGGTGGTAGTCGAGGAGGCTATTGAGTAAATATTGGCGCTTGGTCTCATCGCCGCCGCTGGCGACCGTGAGCCAATTTTGGGCGGCTTCATCGCGCGGATTAAAGTATCGGTTAATCAGGTCCGCTTCCATTCGTTGGAACTGCTCGATGGTCACCCCGTGGAGATCCATCATCAGGCCGATGCTGAGGCCGCTATCGGGTAGGCCCAGGGCTTCTAGGCCTTGCATCATCGGCACGCCGCTGGCCGCGGCCAGTTCGCCACTTTGGCTGGCATCTACAAATCGCTTGGCGCTGTAGGTTTGGCCATTGGCGGTGAAGGCGCACACCAGGGAGCCCGCCGTTTGCACCTCACCCAGGTCTACATTGTCAATCACATCGACGGCTAGACGGTAGAGCCATTCGTCAAATTTTTGGGCGATGGTGTCGCGATCTAGGGCGATGGTGCGGACTTTGCCCAGCTGTAAAAAGTCTTGGTAGAGGCGGCTGGGGCGACCGAAGGTGCCGTACTGTGATCTCAAATTAGCCGGAACTTGGTTACGGTCCAAGTAGGCCAGGCCGCCGCGAACGAGGTGCCCGCCGACGCCTTTGGCGGTGTTGCCTTCGGTAATGAGGGCCACCCGCGCACTGTGCTGGCGGTTGCGTAGCTCTCGCTTGACCCGGAGGGCGGTCATTACGCCAGGGACTTCATCGCCAAAGACGATGACATCGTAGGCTTCGGCCTCTGGAATGACGGGACAGGTGGTCGCTTCCTGTGTGGGAACTTCTTCCTGTGCATGGGCTGCTGCTGTGCTGAGCCCCAGGGTGGCGGATAGCATCGTGCCGGTGAAGGCAGTGCCTGCCAAAAATGACCAAAGAAACCCTTTCATCTAAAACTTTTTATCCCGATTCCAAATCATAGAGAGCACCTGCTTCAAACGCGAGACGTCATTATCTTAAAACGTCACCACTTTAAAGCGTTAGGTGTACAGGTGGTGTGACCTGTTGTTACCTGACGGATTAAATTGTCAGGACTTGTGAGCGGTAAATGCTATTGCCAAGCAACAATAAGCACCATGCGTGAGCGTAGCTGACCCCTATAAGAATACAGTGCCGAACTGCCATCTCAGTCCATTTTGGGGCTTTATAAAGACAAGCTATAAAGAGGGCTGTAATGTAGCAGTGGCAATGCTTGTAGAGTGCCCAGATAGATGTTGGTATCTATGAAGATATTGCGATTTTCCTTCATATGGCCGTAAGTCAGTGGGCGGTTGTTGTTTTTAAGACAGGAGATTTGTGATCTGCCCTTAAATTTACTGATTTTTAGAGAGTCTATTTTCTCTGTTTATTTTCCGGCGGCGACCTTTTTTGCGATCTGTTTCAGGGAGCTTTTTTCAGGGAGATGAGGATGGTTTTGGTGTAGGCGATCGCTAAGGCGTCAGGCGAGCAGGTAACCCTGAAATAAGTAGCGTGAGTTTGGGGTAATCCAAATTTTGTGCAATGCCTACCATACCAGTACTCTCATTTACGAAGCCTGAAGATACTCCCTTCTGGAAAGGTGGGCCGTAGGCTCGGGATGGGTTTCGGTGTATGGCAACAGCGACTGCACCCACCTCGACCTCCGCTATGCTCCGGCCACTCCTCCAGAGGAGATCTACTTCAGGCTTGGTCTTTATAGGTTGCTTATCCTGAACTCACGTTAAGTGGGCTACTGTTAAACCAACTCTTGCTTCGTGTTTAATTTGCCGAGGGTCAGTATCGATCGCTAACGAGACAAGTCCCTCTAGCGCGCCGTTACCTGCAAAGAAAATCGGCCTGAACCAGACGAATCGAAGGAATTGGCGATCACTCGATAGCGCCCAGTTGAGGGTAGTGTGACAGAGAGCCCCGCATTAAAAGAACTCCGAGAGACATCATCATTGGAATCGAGCACCGTACCATCCGGGCCGACCAGAATCACAAATGGGTCAAACTCTTGGCTGTTCAGCGCGATCGTGACCTGCTGCCCCGCATTGCCATCGAACAAAAATTCTTCATAGCGACTGCCATCCTGTGCCAACACCTGCGAATTTTGCCCCAAAACGCCTTCTATACTCATGGGTAAGGTCCGTACGCCTTGCTGCTGCCCAGTCACCAGTTGCCCTGACGAGTTCCCGGCATTAGCCGCATCCCTTACCTGCAAAGCGTAGCTGCCGGTTTCTCTGGCCCCAAAGGAGTTGGCCAGCACGGTGTAGGTGCCATCTTCTGGGAGCGTAAAGGCCAGGCGAGCATCATTACCCCCGGCACTGTCATCATCCTGGGCTAAGTCACGGCCTTGGGGTGAGAGCAAGATCAGATAGGGATCTATATTGTCACTGCTCATATTTACAACAACGCGCTGCCCGCTGCGCCCTTGAAAGGTGTAGGCGTCGTAATAGCTGTCGTCAGAGGGCAGAATCGAGCTATCCCGCGTTAGCCGTCCGCTAATCGGTGTACCGTTCAGGGTAATTTGCTGGGGCGGGCGGTCTGAGCCGAGTAAAAAGGGCGATTGTTGGGAGGCTGTTGCTGCCGTCCCATTCCCGACTGCTGCGAGGAAGTCGTTGACTTGCGCGATGGTGATGGCAAAGCCAATGCCGATGTTACCTGGCGCAGAACTTGGCACACCGGGGGCCGAGCGCTGGGGGGTAAAAATGGCGGTATTAATGCCGATGAGTTCGCCTCGGCTATTGAGCAGTGCTCCACCCGAATTGCCTGGGTTGATGGCGGCATCGGTTTGGATCAGGCCCCGAGCGCTATCAATCCGGCTGACAATGCCGATGGTGAAGGTGCCTTCAAAGCGTCCGAAGGGATTGCCAATGGCAAAGGCACGCTGGCCGACCTGGACAGGGCGCGTGGCTAGTGCCACTGTGGGCAAGTTGCGGGCTTGAATTCTTACGGCGGCTAGGTCTACGCCATTGGCACCGTAGCCAACGACGCGCCCTGTATATTCCTGGCGATCGGCCAGGATAATTTTGACGGTATCTGCGCCATCTACCACGTGGGCATTGGTGATAATCAGGCCGTCGTCACGGATGATGACGCCGCTGCCAGTACCAGAGGGGGTATCGATGGTGACGATGGCAGGGCTGGCAGTTTGGTATACCTGAACGTTGATGTCTTCTTCGGATTGGCCTGTGGTGGACTGGCCTGTGGTGGATTGGCCTGTTTGGGACTGGCTTATGGTGGACTGAGCTGTTTGTGATTGGGCAATGGCGACAGCCTGCGGATTGAGCAGTTCAGCGGGCATGGCGGCATTTAGTAGGCTTAGACTCAATCCCCCTAAAACAGCAAAACCGGTTTTGGAGAAGGGCAACAGAGGATTGATTTTCATGGGGAGACTAAGCACGCACTAGTAAAGCTAAACGAACGGTAACCAAAAGCTACCTCCACTGTATCCATCTTCTAGAAGATGGATTTCAGATCAGGCAATTAATATTATTCCCTGCCTCATTATCTCAATACTTTCAGGTTTGTCCTGACGAAACACTCACCTTGTGAACTGGCTACTCATCGATCTACTTATTGCTTTTTAGAGAGTCGATTATTTCCCGGCTATTCTCCGGCGGCGACTTTTCGAAGGGGGCGAGGATGTTTTCTTTGTCAGTAGCAACGTTATCTTTGAGTGAAGTCAGTCTAAAGATCACGGTTTTCAGTACAGAATTATCAAGCGTTCGCTATGGAATCGCGCAACTGAATAATGGAATTGTCTCTGAAAGACATTCCAAATACTGTAACAATGATGTCAAACAATTGAATGAAGTACTGATCGTTCCGACGGAAGTCGGCGAGAGTACGCCCATGAAGCATCTCTGGTAATGAACCCTCTATATTTTCTCCTATTCGAAGAAGAGGAAGGATTGATTTTTTGTCTAGTTCAGTTCCCAGTAGTCTATTAGCAATTAAATCGAACTCGGCAGCTACAACACTCCCTGTCTCTGAAACTTTATTTTGATACTTTTTTTTGTACATAGGAGTTCCAACAACGATTATAAACTTACAATCATTGATGAGACTTATAAATCGAGCGATGCTAGAACCAGGTTCTGCATTGTCCCATCGGTCTAAAACGACATCAACACCAGCATTACTTAAGTCAATTGCAAGTTGATGCATCCAGCGTTCGTGTTCTCGACTTCCCCAAGCATAACTAATGAAACAGGTTGGTGCTGGTTCATTATCGATTCGCCTTTTGAATCTAACTAATGCCGTCTCAAATGTCACACGGAGCCGAGCAAAATCTTGATCTTGATTTAACCTTTCTTCTTGTACAGGAGGCAAGTCTATTGTCTTCTTAGAGGTGGCTAAATGTATTTTCGTTCCACAATAGCCACAGTAATGAAAAGTTTCACCATCTCTAATTTTATTAATTATAGTGCTGCGTTCTTGTAGCTTTTGACAACTTGGATTTGTGCAAGTGAGCGGCTGATACTCAGCAATAGCGAGTTGATGTTTCTCAAGAATTCTTCTGCAATAGCTTTTGAAAAAATCTCTTGTGTAATCAGGGGTTGGTGAGCTGTAATATAGTGTAATCTCAATCTCACCATTACCCCTATCAATCTGTCGAAACCCACAAATCTCATTTTCTCCTGATTCGTATTGAGCATTATCCTGCCAGATATAAGTACGCTCGAACTCCTGTGTGTAACCAAGCTGTACAGCTAATGTCGAATAGATCGTTTCTATAGAACCAGAAATAATGTAAGAGACATCATCAATCATTTCAATAGATTGGGATACTGGTCGTTTTTGATTGATTAGGGAGGGAAAGACCAAAAATGTCTTCCCTTTGATTGTTTCACGGAAGCATAAACTATGCTCTAAAAAAAGCGTTGCTGCCGCATCTAACAAAGTCTCGCTATCTTCGGTTGTCAAGTTTGTGAGTTCTGGAAATGGATAATCCCCTCGTAATAAGCAATTCTCATCAATGCTTCCAAAGTTTGTGCGTCTTGCTTCTAACGCTATAGATGCAGCAAGATTATTAACTAGATTCGGCAGTAAAAGGATAACGTTCTCTCCTGAGGAGCGATGCAAAATAGATACGTAACCATGCTTGGCTAGATGACTTATAGCAGTCATCATCTGACTATAATTGAAGCTGGAGGAGCTATGTGATTCCATCAGAGACATTTTTTCAGCCAGCTCTGGTGGTGACATCATTAAAGGGGAATCTTGCGTGTTTTTGTCTCCTGATGGTTCGTTCTGAGATTTACACAAGTCAAGTACCAATCCTTTGATTGTAGTGAAAACTTGTGGCGATACAGTAGGAGGCTTATCATTCCAATCAACCTGTTTCTTAATCCGGTTGACTAACTCTTCTAAACCTTCGCCAGAGAGCGCACTGGTTCCGATATACCCTCCGGAAATTTTTGCATGTTTGCAATATTCATCAAGTTCATCTGGTGTCAAAGTAGGTGTCCCACGATCTATCCGAGCACCAATAAGTATTGATCGTTCTGGCTTGCACAGATGCTTTAGCCAGAAATTAACTGGTTGAAGCGGATCTCGACGGTTGGTTGGATCGAATAACAGGAGCCCCACATCAACATCGTCTAAGAAAAGAGTATGAATCAGGCGATAGTCTGGTTGACCTGCAAGGTCCCATAGTACTACTTCACATTCCGTTTGATCTGAGCGCATGGTTCTCAAGTTATTAATAACCCAAAGGCGCTGTCCATGAGTAGAAGATTGCTCTCTGAAATTGCCGTATGCTAGCCTCCAACCTAAGCCGGTTTTGCCTACTCCGGTATCTCCTAAAAGTGCAATTTTCACAGCCGTATACCGAATTGATTCTTCCGTTGATATATTGTTACGTAAGAGATCGAAGGAAATTTTCCAAATACGGATAATTGTATTATTTTCTCCAAGGCTAGCTAGCTTTGAAGAATATGGAGAAAATGACAGGCTGGAGAAGATGGACCATGTAGAAGATGACTCGCTTACTAGAGCGACTTGTTTCCATGTATCACATCGCCATATCCTGATGTAACCATCCGCTGATTTAGCCGCTAAAAAATTGCGTTCTGAGCTGACGGATAGACTTGTAATTGCTGCTGTTGGGCCTTCGAGAGCATGTACTTGTCTGTTTGTGACAAGAGACCAGATGTGGATTTTCATGTCTTCAGATGCAGAGGCAACCAAGTCTCCGTTGTCTAGTGAAACTACATCGTTACATGCTCCACTATGACCAATAAATTTGTTTTCTCCTTGTCGTGTCAAGATGTTCCAAACTATAAGAGTTTGATCTGAAGCAGCAGACACAACACGATAATCATCCGGGATGACGCATAGTGCATTTATTCGATCTGTATGCCCACGTAATGTAAATTCCTCTATACCTGTCGTTGGATCCCAGATCTTGAGAGTGCGATCTAAAGAAGTAGATATGATCCGTCCATCAGGTAGTATCTTGACTCCTGTGACCGAATTTGTATGCCCTATTAGAGTTTGAAGAACTCTGCCTGCTGCTATATCCCAAATCTTCAGAGTTGTATCTTCAGAGGCAGAAATCAGGAATTTTTCATCTGGTGTTAGGGCAATTGCCAATACTGGTCCATCATGTCCTTGTAAGACCTTTTTCAGAGTGCCGTTATTAGCATCCCAAACAAGTACTATATTATCTAATCCTCCAGAAGCTAGTGTATTTCCGTCGTGAAACCACACTAGCTGTGTAACTGGAGCGCTGTGTCCTCTGAGAGTTTGCTGAAGTTCAAAGGCAGATGGTTCGATTAACTGCCTAACACGATTAAGGTTAATACGTGTGGCTTTTTCAAGCGTTGGCTCTGTCAGATGTCCTTGTAGTCCCTCATATAATACTTTCAAGAGCTGGTTAGCGTGCCAATCAGACAAAGACTTCTCGATTTCAAGTAGAACTGAGGCTGCCACATCATACTCACCGCCAGCCATTCGCGCCTCAATCTCTGCAAGCTGTGGGGCTAAATCCTCAATACTTTTCCAACTTTCCCTCGGTGTCCGAATGGTTTGATAGTATTCAGCGGCTCGATGTAACAGAGAGAGTCTTGAAAAAGGAGATGATTCAGCATCCCGCTCCCCTACTGTTCCTTCCGGCAGACGCTGCAACGCATAACTGCGATCTACCTCAGGAAGATAATATTGCCCTGCTTCACTGCGCACAAGTAGCCTGTTTTCCAAAGCCTGTAGCAGAGGCCCACTATTAATTCCCGGTAGATAGGGCTGTAGCAAAAAATCCACCGCCCCAGCAGGCACCGGTTTTCCTAAAATGGCCAACGTCTGCATCACCCGCTGAGAGGTTGAGTCTAAGTTACTAAAGGCTTCACCGACTAACGCCTCCACCACATTATCCGGCAGCAGTTTTTCTGTATCGGTTAATAGCTGCGTGAGCGACCGTGTACGATCAACCGAGAGAATCGCTACCAGCGCCTCCAGCGCCCGTGGATACCCCAACGTCCGCTTTCGTGCTTCACCTAACAGAGCTGGGGATGCCTCTTTTAGTCCTAAGCTGCCATCGGCATCCATCTCTCGCAAAATGTTTTCCGCATGGGGATACTCCAGTCCCTCATCTAGCCTTAGCAGCGTTTGATATCCAGGCTGTGCCAACTGAAGACTTCGTGGTGCCACACGAGTCGTGATAATCACCTTTACCGAATGGTTTGGCACTTCTAACAGAGCCTGCAAGGATTCTGCTAGCTCTCCATCCTCTAGCTCACCACTTTCCGCATCAGTGACCCTTTCAAAGCTATCCAAAAGTACAACAACTTTCCCCTGGGGAAATGCACTCAACAGGGCATACATTTTCGCACGGGCAGATGCCTGCGGATTTTGATACGTGCTCTCCAGCGCTGTCGAGGTTTCAGTAGGCAACAATTTGCACAGGTCAGCATATAGGTGAGGCAAGTTCACTTGGCGAAGTCCCTTCGGACTCAAGTACACAATGCCACTCACGGTGAGGGCTCCGAGGTCGTCGGGCAGTTGGCCGCTTTCTAGTGCCTTCAGCACACGGCACACCATCGCCGTTTTCCCTACACCACCACGCCCCACTACGGTCATGAGTCGCAAGCTGTCATCTTTAATAAAATCTGCAATCAGCTTGGTTTCTACGTGCCGGTTTTGAAACCATGACGGTGCAGCAGCCGGGGGCGGATTGATGAACTTTGTTGTGGCTTTGGCCTGTACGGGTTCAGTGGGCTGACGCTCCCGTTCTAAGGCGCTTTCGATGCGATCGCTCGTCCGTTTCTTTACCTTTTCCGGCTGTGCGATCGCCTCTTCCTGCACTGCAATCTCCTTGTTCAGCAGTGC
>JBCDAG010000095.1:0-19719 GCA_039186165.1 Cyanobacteria bacterium P01_F01_bin.53 | reverse complement strand
GTGAGTGCGGAAGATCGGTTGTTTGTAGATTTGTCGATGTCGCTGGTGGGGCATGCCGTGCTGCCTAAGCAAAGCTTTGATGGGGAACCCGTGGGCGGCATTTCTGCGATCGCCTACGACGTGCCGCGCGATCGCCTCTATGCTCTCTCTGATAATCGCGATCGCCCCCGGGTTCCCCATCAAAGCTTTGCTTAGGCAGCACGGCATGCCCCACCAGCGACATCGACAAATCTACAAACAACCGATCTTCCGCACTCACGCGAGGCACCGCGCAACCACTCAGCAAAGACACCGCCAGTAAAACGCTCACGAGCACTTTCACAAACCTGGACCAACCTCGTATCGTCGCAGCGAGTTGGGCGACGCCAGCAAATCGGTCAGCTATGAGTCGTCTAGCAATGAATCGGTTAGCAGTGAATCGGTCACGAGTAAATGGGTCAAAAGACATCAAATCCAAGGCCATAAGTAATCTACGCTCAAGATAGATTATTTATGAAATAAAAAGGGCGTCACCCCCCTTTTTATTAAGACCTCATTATTAAGACCCTATTTAAGGCCCACTTAGAACAGCACTCCCAAAACAGCGCCCCCAAAACAGCGCAGAATATCCCTCCCCATGAATCAAGGCCATGAATCAAGGCTGGACCTACACCGATCACATACGCCCAGCCGCCGCCGGACAAACCGTTCTGAACTATTACACCCAGCACTATCCCCACTCCACCCGTGCCCAGTGGCAGAGCAGAATTGAGCAATCGCAAATCTTGCTGGGCGGTCACCCCGTCACGGCACATACCCCCTTAGCCAAGGGCCAAACCCTCACCTACCATCGTCCCCCTTGGCAAGAGCCCAATGTACCGCTCACATTTGATGTCCTCTACGAAGACGAAGACCTGTGGGCGATCGCCAAACCTGTGGGCCTACCCGTTCTCCCTGGCGGCGGCTTTTTAGAACACACCTTGCTGCACCAGTTGCGATCGCGCTATCCCAACGAAACCCCTGTCCCCGTTCATCGGCTTGGACGCGGCACCTCCGGCGTCATGCTCATCGCCAAATCCCAAACGGCCAGAGTCGCCCTCGCCAAACAGTTTAGGGTGCGCACTGCCCAGGCAGTCTCTGACTCATCCACCGGCTACCAGTCAGGCCACCAGTCAGGCCCACTGCCCTTTCATCAGCAAGCTCATCATCAGACCCATCATCAGCCCATGGGCAAAGTCTACCGAGCCCTCATCGGTCCTACCACCCCGGCCCAATTGCCCGAGCATTTCACCTGCTCCTATCCCATTGGCAAACTTCCCTACGCGGGCCTCAGCTACCTATACGGCCATACCCCCACAGGCCTAGCCGCCCGCAGCGACTGCCAAGTGTTACAGCGCCGCCCCGACTCAACCCTCGTCGAGGTCTCCATCACCACCGGCAGACCCCACCAAATTCGGATTCACCTCGCCGCCACCGGATACCCTTTACTCGGCGACCCGCTCTATGCCCCCGGCGGCACCCCCATCATCGATGGCTCTGCCATGCCAGGAGACATCGGCTACCATCTCCACGCCCACCGCATCCGTTTTACCCACCCACGCATCGGGAAAACTTTATGCATCGAAGCGCCACCGCCTAAAATTTTGGAATGCTGTTAGGCCAAATGTTGAAATGGCATTAGGCCACAGCAGGCCCCATAACAAGCTACAGACACTTTCCCAGAGCGGCTATCTCCACTAGGTGATCGCAACCTCCCCTCAGTAAAGTAAAAACACCTATTGCAGCGTCAAACCTAAAACTTAGGGAATGGGAAGTGGGGGGATTAGGGGCATTGGGGCGGTGGGGAGCACGGTTTAAATACGTTTCCCCAATGCCCCCAATCTCCCTAATTCCCCTACAAATCTGCCCCCTTTGCCCTCCATCGTGTTTCCCATGCCCAACCCCGACTACATTCTCTACGCACAGCACGGTTGGGCCGATGAAAACCGAGGCATTCGCCAACTCGCCCAGCAAATCGCCAGCCCCCAGGCCGAAGTCGTCGTCCCCAACCTAGGCTTCATCAACACCTGGATTCGCATAGAGCCCCTGATCAATCGAGTCGAGGCGATCGCCACCCAAACCCAATCCAAGCATCCCGACACCCCCATCCGCATTGTGGGCCATTCCATGGGTGGCCTGATTTGGTTAGAAGTGCTCTCACGCCATCCTGAATGGTGGCCCCTGGTTGAATCGTTAGTATTGGTCGGATCCCCCGTCGGCGGTGCCGACTTGAGCCGCATGATCGATCCCTTTGAATGGGGGATTGGCATTGCCAGAGACTTAGGCCGCAATCGTCGGGACATGGCCGAGCGCATTGCCGCTGAAGTGCCGACGCTGATTATTGCAGGCGATTACGATAACGGCAGCGATGGCGTGGTCCCCGTCGAATGCACGAAGTTTCACCAGGCCAGTTATGTTGCCGTAAATAATATCAACCATGCTCGCCTCAAGCGGCATCCCGTCGTCGGTGAGATCATTCAGCAGTTTTGGCAAAATGCAGATCACCTCTGTGTGCCCAGTCCCATCGAAACGCCCTGCGATCGCATCATTCGCCAATTGCAAGCCATTCCCGGCATGACCGACGCCCACTACCGAGGCTTCAAAAAATCTAACCTCTGGTCCTTACTCCCCCATGGCTTAGTGCTTCGGACTTGGTGCAGCCCGCTCAATATTCACCATGTCTATTTGTCCAACCACATGGGCGATTGTCTATTTGCGGGTTTTGTCGGCTGGCCACACACACAGCACCTATACGACACACTGTGTGAAATCAGAGTCGGACGAGCGTCACAATAGCGATCGCAACATTGCTCATCGCACTTAACACAAACATTTTGCACACGGATGAAACACATCTTAGTTTGCACACCAATCAAGGTGCACCAATAGCGCGCACACTCCAAGCGCACAAGTGAATAGGCATACTCGCTAGGCGTTCATTCAAAACTCTCTTCATCCAAACTCTCTTCATAACGAAAAAAGAGTTTTACCAAAATTCCACTTTTCTTTGATTCGATGCAAAAAGATCTATGCAAAACCCTTTGGGCTCCACCTACCTAACAGTTTGTATAGACAACCTCAATCAATAGCATAGGTGTTTTATTTGGTGGGCACTTTATCAACAGATACTTTGTCAGTGAGCGTCCTATTACATTGCTATATCCATCATTACTCTCAAGAGGGGATGTCACCACCATCACTAGCTTGAAACTATATCCAGCTATATCCAGATATTCCTTGCCCTGCGGCCTAAAAATAAGCCAAATAGCGCATTTTTATTTTGCCAGGGTTATGCAGGTCTTCTTGCACTGGGTACTTATAATACGCCCTAAGTAATTATGCAGAAACTTTACTTGATATATGGCGTCCTTACATTTAAGAATAAATGTAGACATATCCCAGGTATGTAAGCCTTAGCATGCCTTTCAGCCAGGCTATTTCTGCTCATTATTCGAGCCCATCTATCAAGCAAAAGTGTTATGAAGGATGCTTTTGTCAGATGCCTCCCTCAGCAAACTTTGCTTTGCTAACGCTCTTGGGGAATAAAGCTTTCAAGGCTCATAGAGTCTATTCAATGGGTATCCTCTTCTTCATTTAATTCGCATGAATTTATAAAGAGTATCCGTAGAATTGCGATGCTACTGAAGTTCTAAGGAGTGATGTGGCTATAAGTGTAAGTATCTACACTGCCCCGATTAATCAGGCCTTGTGAATAGGCTTGATTGCCTGTTTGATTGTTGAAGTGAACGGTAGTCCGAAAAAGATGCCAAGGACAGGGTAGCCCCTACTCTCCAATCCATGTAGTTAGCTCATTTTTCTCCATCTAAGACCGAAGTCCTAAGCAAGAAACAGGTCCGTAAGCCTCATGGATTTTCTCAGCAGTTTTTAACTAACATCACTCACGTGAATAGTATGAATAGAGAAAAACGCTTCTTAGTTAAATTATTTTTTGGTGTTAGTCCCTCAAGGCTTTAGATGCCGGACCAGAAATGCCGGACCAGAAATGTCGGGCCAGAAGTCGGACCAGAGGGGAAGTTACGAGAACGTACTCAAGCGTTCTCTACCTTCAAGCGCATGCTTCTAAGCACGACCTTCACATGGCTCTCCTGAGACCTTCACATGGCTCTCCTGAGTCGCTTTACTCAAGGTAAGTGTCAAATATTACCCGTAAGAAATTGCCGCAATAAAATATAAGGAAAAATATGTTTGATTTGTTGGGTGCACCCCAAAAACTGGATTCTGTATCAACTGATTCTAAATTCAGCGCTCACATACAAGAAAGTTCTATCCCTTTCTTGGTCGATCACCGTGTGTACGGTAAAAGTATTTTTCCGGCGACTGCTTTTATAGAGATGGCACTTGCAGCCGGTAAAGCAAAGCTATCGTCAGGGCCACTGACCATTCAAGACTTAGTCATTCAAAGGGCATTATTTTTAGATGAACTGAGGTCTGTTCATCTCGACACCGAAGAGCTTACCCATGCAAGTCAGTCAGGATTCTCCTTTCAAATTCTCAGTAATCCTGTTGACGAGTCCCAATCAACTGAACAGAGTCATCACGTTGCAGGACGCTTAATCAGTCGCGATGGTGAATTGTCTGCAAAAACAGAGTCACCCAGTTCTGACTGGCAAGCGAAAGTCGCGTCCCTCGTATCAACAACGACGCAAGACTTTTACCAGAGTTGTGCAGCCAGAGGGGTGGACTATGGTCCGACCTTTCAGGTAGTTCAACAGCTTTGGACGGGCGATGCGACCGCCATCGGTAACATTCAGTTATCAGATAGCTTGGCTGCCGATCTCGATAGTTACCAAGTTCATCCCATTTTGCTGGACACGGCTTTGCAAGTGTTGTGGGCAGCGCTGCCGCCCCAAACGGCAGGTAAAACGTACTTGCCCGTTGGCATTGAACAACTGAAAGTCAACGCTCCACTGCCCGCCAACATTTGGGTGCAGGCAACACTTCAAGACAACGCAGCACCTACTGAGAATTCTATCAGTGCTGATGTAAAGCTCTTTGATGCCGCTGGCAATCTGCTGGTTGAACTCACAGGTGTGATGGTTGAGCAGGTTACAGAAGACGTTTTATTAAAGCCAAGTGAGTCATCAAAATCATTAGCGATCGCAGCCACTTTCACCGCAGAACCCATTGAAGATAGCCTCAACTTCTGGATGAAGGAACTCGACTTACCCTACAAAGGTGAGTTTGCCCCCTTCAATCAGGTCTTCCAAACCCTCCTCAACCCAGAGAGTCTCACCGGCAAAAACACAGACGGTGTAAATGTTATTCTGGCCCGCCTAGAAGATTGGGATAGCCCCATCACGCCGTTACCCTTACAGGTAGATGCTGACAAACAGGCAGAAATTTTAGCAGGCAGCGAACTTCGCTATACTTTGCCCAACCAGTTAGAAATTGCCCATCTCAACCAGTACGAAACAGAATATCTCTACCAAGAACTGTTTTTAGATCTGGTGTATCTCAAGCGCGGCATCGAACTCAAAGATGGTGACTGCGTTGTCGATATCGGTGCAAACATCGGCCTCTTCACCCTCTTTGCTCAGCAGCAGTGCCCCAATGGTTCTGTCTATTCCTTTGAGCCTGCACCCCACGCTTTTGATAAGCTCCAACGCAATGCCGAGTTGTATTGCACCAACGCCCACCTGTTCAACTGCGGCCTATCGGGGGCTAACACCACTGAAACCTTTACCTTCTACCCCAACTCCTCAGTCTTCTCCAGCTTCTCCACCGATGACGAATCGGATGAAAAAGCCATTCGCGCCGTCATTCTCAACATGCTTGAGCGAGATGGCTCCATGAGCGAAGAAGATATGGACGCTCTGGCCGAAGAGTTCCTCAAAGACCGTCTGCAAAAAGAGACTTATCAAGCTGAACTGCGGACCCTTTCGAGCATCATTGAAGAATGCAACATTGAGCGCATTGACCTGCTCAAACTCGACGCAGAGAAAAGCGAATTGCCCGTACTGAAGGGCATCAAAGACGAGCACTGGCCAATGATTCAGCAAATGGTGGTGGAAGTCCACGACCAAGTGGGTGACATCATTGCCGAAGTCCAGCAAATTCTCACCGATAGAGGGTTTGAGTGGGAGTTTGACGAAGAGGACATGCTTCAAAGCTCCGGTCTCTACAACATCTACGCCACTCGTACAGACGCCTCCAAGGCGGCTTCCGGGGAAACTTCCAGCAGCCAACCAGCCAGTACTGAGCTAGAACGCAACGTGCAGGACTTCTGTTCAGCCCTCAGTGCCGCAACCACGAACACGACCACCCCTCACGTCGTTTGCATTTGTCCGCCTTCTCAGCGGGCCATGGCCGCACCCAACCGTCAGGCGATTTACAAGCGCATAGAAGCTCAGCTAGCCGCTGAGTTAGAGGCGATGAAAGGCGTTCACTTGCTCGATAGCAATCTCCTAACGACGACCTATGCCGTCTCCAAATACGATGATCCCAATAGTGATGAGTTTGGTAAGGTCCCCTACACGTCGGCCTTCTTCGCAGCCCTAGGCACAGCCGTCTCTCGAACGCTATACGCGATTGAAAGCAGCCCCTACAAGGTGATTGTTTTAGACTGTGACAACACACTCTGGCAAGGCGTTTGTGGTGAAGAGGGGGCCGAGGGTGTGCGCATTGGCGATGCCTATCAAACCCTTCAGTCGCTCATGGTGAATCAGCACGATGCTGGCATGCTGCTGTGTCTGTGCAGCAAGAACAGTGAAGCCGATGTTTGGGCTGTGTTCGACCAACGCACAGACATGCCGTTGAAAAAGTCTCATCTGGTGCAATCACGCATTAACTGGCAGGCCAAGTCTGAAAATATTAAATCACTCGCTGCTGAGCTAAACCTTGGCCTGAACAGCTTTATCTTCATCGACGACAACCCAGTAGAGTGCGCCGAAGTACAGGCAAACTGCCCAGAAGTGCTTACGCTCCAATTGCCGACAGCGCCTGAGAAGATTCCCACCTTCCTAGACCATGTATGGGCCTTTGACCATTTGAACACGACCGCTGAAGACAAAAAGCGCACCGCACTCTATCAGCAAAATGTGCAAAGAGAGTCCTTCCGCCAAGAGACGCTAACCTTTGGCGATTTCCTCGCGGGCTTGAACCTAACGGTCTCTATTAACGCAATGACTGATGAGACCTTACCTCGCGCCAGTCAGCTCACCCAACGCACGAATCAGTTCAACTTCACCACCATTCGCAGCTCTGAGAGTGACATTCAGCAACTGTGTCAGTCAGGTTATGAATGCTTGGTCGTGGATGTGAGCGATCGCTTTGGTGACTACGGCATTGTCGGCACCATGCTATTCAACACCACTGACACGGATCTGCTGGTTCATAGCTTTATGTTGAGCTGCCGCACCCTGGGTCGAGGCGTTGAGTATCAGATGCTCGCCAAGCTTGGGGAAATCGCCCAGGCCAAAGGTCTCGCTCAAGTAGTGGTGAACTACGCACCTACGGCCAAAAATCAGCCTGCCCTCGATTTTCTGAAAACCGTTGGTGGCAGTGTCCAATCAGACACAGAAGACAACGCCATCTTCCAGTTCCCTGCTGACGTCGCAGCAAAGGTAGCATACGCACCCGAAAATCAGCCCGCGAAGCCCGCGGCACCGGATGCATCTGCGGCTCGTTCAACAGGGTCTAGTGCTCCATTGAGCACTCAAAAGGCCAATCGCACCCTCACTCGTATCGCCAGCGAATTGCTTGTTCCTGAGCAGATTCTGGATGTGATTTCAGGGAGTCAGCAGCGAGCGAGACCCCAGTTGGATAAGGCCTTTGTTGCACCTAGCAATACCGTCGAAACCGAGTTAGCTCAAATTTGGGCCAATGTCTTGGGTCTAGAGGAAGTCGGCATCCATGACAACTTCTTCGAATTAGGCGGGAAATCTTTGCTGATGGTACAGGTGCATTCTCAGCTGTGCGATCGCTTTGATACCAGCATTTCACCGGTAGACTTGTTCCGCTATCCCACCGTCCATGCGCTAGCCGAACGGATTCAATCAGCGACTGAGCAGCAACCTGTAGGCGCAACAACGAATTCGGACGCAAGTGATCGCGCCGATCGAAAACGGAATGCCAGACAGGCAGCTAGAGAGAAAAGACAGCGTCAGCGGGGTGCACGGAAAAATGGTTAATTCAAGTGGCAGAGAAACTGACGGAGCAACGCCAGCACAGACGGGTGCCGATCCTGCTGATCTAGACGGCATTGCCATTATTGGCATGGATGGTCGTTTCCCGGGTGCTAATTCCACTGAGGAATTCTGGCAAAATTTGACAGGTGGCGTTGAGTCTATAAAAGCGTTCACCGATGAAGAACTGCTGGCTGCGGGCGTACCGTTAGCAACGATTAACGACCCGAACTATGTCAAAGCGGGTTCTGTTCTTTCGGACATTGATCACTTCGATGCGGCCTTTTTTGGTATCTCTCCTAGAGAGGCCAAGTCTATGGATCCTCAGCACCGCATTCTTTTGGAATGTGCCTGGGGTGCGTTGGAAGATGCGGGCTACAACAGTGAAACCTACGATGGGCGCATTGGCGTTTACACCGGTACAAGCCTGAGTACCTATCTCCATCACAACCTGCTAGAAAATGAGGAATTCCTCAAACTGGCAGGGGGTCTCCAAATTGAAATCGGGAATGACAAAGACTTTGTACCCACCCGTATTTCTTACAAAATGAACCTAACAGGGCCAAGTCTGTCTATTAATGCGGCTTGCTCATCCTCATTGGTTTCCGTGCACGTTGCCTGCCAAGGCTTGCTCGACCAAGAGTGCGATATGGCCCTAGCCGGTGGTGCAACGATTCAGGTGCCCCATGGCAAAGGCTACTGGTATCAGCCCGATGGGATTGAATCGCCCGATGGTCACTGTCGCCCGTTTGATGCCAATGCTCAAGGCACCATTTTTGGCAGTGGTGTGGGCATGGTCGTGCTCAAACGATTGGAAGATGCTGTCGCTGATCGCGATCCGATTTATGCAGTGATTCGCGGTTCTGCCATTAACAATGATGGTGCTCTGAAAGTGGGCTACACCGCACCGAGTGTGGATGGTCAGGCGGAGGCGATCGCAGAGGCCCAGGCCATTGCCGATGTCGATCCTGAAACCATCTCTTATATCGAAACCCACGGCACAGGCACGGGGATGGGCGACCCAATTGAGATGACGGCCCTAAGCCAGGTTTTTGGGGCAGAAACGGATAAAAAAGGATTCTGCGCCATCGGCTCTGTAAAAGGCAATATTGGTCACCTTAACCGAGCCGCAGGCATCATCGGCCTGATCAAAACGGCCTTGGCGTTAAAGCATAAGCAGCTACCCCCCAGCCTCCACTTTGAAAAAGCCAATCCCCTGATTGACTTTGAGCGCAGTCCTTTTTACGTCAATACAGCCCTTCAGGACTGGCAGTCCAATGGCTCTCCGCGCCGCGCCGGTGTCAGCTCTTTTGGCATTGGGGGTACCAATGCCCATGCCGTTCTGGAAGAAGCACCGCGACTCTCTGCCACTGGAGCTATCGATCGACCTAATCAACTACTCGTACTCTCTGCGAAAACCCAGAGCGCACTTGAAACAGCCACTCAAAATTTGGCTGAACATCTAAAGCAAACACCCGAGCTAACCGCATCCGTACTGGCAGATACTGCCTTTACCCTTGCCGTTGGTCGACAAGCATTTAACCACAGGCGGATTGTTGTGGCCAAAACGGGTGAAGACGCGATCGCATCCTTAGAGGCCCCTCAAGCCCCCAATGCCTTCACCGGCAAGCCAGGCTCCGGTAGTCAGTCCGTAGTCTTCATGTTCTCAGGGCAAGGCTCCCAGTATGTAAATATGGCCCGGGGCCTGTACGAGCAAGAACCCGTCTTCCGTGACGAAGTTGATCGCTGCGCTCAAGTCTTACAGCCATTGCTCAATTTAGACTTACGCCAGCTGATTTACCCTGATGCGGAGCAAGCTGAGACTGCCGCTGAAAAGCTCCAGCAGACGGCCATAACCCAGCCTGCGCTCTTCGTGATTGAATATGCTGTGGCCAAGCTGTGGATGGACTGGGGCATTGAGCCTGCTGCCATGATTGGCCACAGCATTGGAGAATACGTAGCAGCCACACTGGCAGGCGTATTCTCTCTAGAAGATGCCCTTGCACTGGTCGCGGCCCGTGGGCAAATGATGCAAGACCTCCCAGCAGGGTCTATGCTGGCCGTTTTCTTGCCCCAAGCTGAGATTATGCCGCTCCTCACGCCGGAGCTTGCTCTTGCCACTAGCAACAGCCCTAAGGTCTCGTCTTTATCTGTTAGCCATGCGGATTTTGTTGCGCTTGAACAACGACTCCAGGCCCAAGGTGTGGAGTACCGTCGTCTCAAAACCTCCCACGCGTTCCATTCTCAAATGATGGAACCCATTCTAGAAGACTTTACAGCTCGGGTAGCTCAGCTAACGCTCAACCCACCTCAGCGGCCCTACATCTCCAACGTTACGGGCACTTGGATAACGGCAGCAGAAGCCACTACCCCCGGCTATTGGGCGAAGCATCTGCGACAAACCGTTCGCTTCTCAGAAGGATTGGAACTGCTGTTACAGGAGCCTGACCGCGTTCTGCTTGAAGTCGGTCCTGGGCCAAGCTTGCGATCACTCGCCAAACAGCAACCTGCCGCCGCCAGCTGCACCATCCTCGCCTCCGTTCGCCACCCGAAGGAAGAGGCTGAAGATGACGCTATTTTACTCCAAACCCTTGGTCAGCTCTGGATCGCAGGTGTCGAAATTGATTGGAATAATCTCTATGACCTCTCGTCTCATCAGCGTTTAACCCTGCCAACCTATCCCTTTGAGCGCAAGCGGTTCTGGGTAGACCCTGAGCCTAAGTCCGCGACGGTATCAGTTCAGCTAAATCAACTCCTAGAACAGTCTGATGTCTCCGCTGAAGAGCGATCGCTCCTTCAAAAGCTACTAGGAAGGCTAGAGCAATCTGAAGGAACGACGTCTGACACGTCCACGACCTATTCTCCAGATTGGCTGTACCAGCTAGCATGGCAACCACAGCCACAACAAACCCTAAGCGCCACAGCCACAGCTGGTACCTGGTTGATCCTGGCAGATCAAAGTGGTGTCGGTAAGGCTTTAGCCGAGCAGCTTACGCAACACAATCAACAATGCGCTTTAGCCTATGCAGGAGATGGCTATACTGCTCTGGCTGATAACACTTGGCAACTAAATCCAAACGATGCCGCTCAGTTTGAGCAGTTGCTAAACGATGTCATCAGTGCCAGTTCATCCCCATTCAAAGGCGTACTCCACCTTTGGAGTCTCGACACGCCGTCCACCTCTGAGCTTACGGCAGCGTCTCTCACATCCGCTCAAGCACTCAGCACAGGCAGCGCACTCCATTTAGTCCAAGCACTCAGCAAAAATCATGTAAATGCTGGGGCCTCAAATAGGGGTAATAACATTGCACCTAAGGTCTGGCTGCTCACCCAAAATGCAATGCCCGTGGGTGAATCCCAAGTGAGCCTATCCATTGCACAATCTCCAATCTGGGGATTAGGAAAAGTTGTTGCACTAGAGCACGCAACCCTTTGGGGTGGACTGATTGATCTTGGTCAAAATCCAAATAACAGTTTGAGTGCGATCACCACAGAAATTCTCACCAACTCATCTGAAGATCAGCTAGCTTTCCGCAATACCGAACGCTATGTCTCCCGATTAGCCAGTGCTGACATAGTAAATGCAGAAAATCCTGAACAACAAACTGTTGAGATCAACAGTAACGGTACATATCTGGTGACCGGCGGGTTGGGCTCCATTGGGCTCCAAGTAGCCGGTTGGCTCGTTGAGCAAGGTGCCAAAAATCTCATGTTAGTGAGCAGGCGGCCCGCATCCGATAGTGCCAATGCGGCCATTACCCGCCTCAAGGAGGCAGGTGCCATCGTTCAAATAGGTCAAGCTGATATTGCTGATTTGGATGCGATCGCCCAAGTATTCCAAACGATTCAGACCTCCATGCCCCCTTTAAAAGGCATTTTCCATACGGCAGGCGTCACCGCACAAAACACAATTCAAGACACATCATGGAAAGATTTTGATACCGTCTGTCGGCCAAAAGTTCAGGGCACTTGGAATCTCCATCAGCTGAGCAATGCCTTAACCCTAGACTTTTTTGTCAGCTTCTCCTCCATCGCCTCTGTCTGGGGTTCAAAAGGCCAATCAGCCTACGCAGCTGCAAATCAATTCCTAGATAGCTTTGCACACTTCCAGAACCAGAGACAAAAACAGGAAAAACAGCCTGGGTATCGCAGCGTAGCCGTAAACTGGGGACCTTGGGCTGAAAGCGGGATGGCGTCTGACAGCGTAAAAACAACGCTCAGTCGCATGGGGGTAAACCCACTGCCCTCAAAACCTGCCATCGAGGCGCTAAACCGATTACTCTCAGCTTCCTCTACAACCAGCCAAACCATTGTTGCCGACATCAACTGGCCCGTATTCAAAGATCTTTTCGAGGCAAATGGTCAGCAACCTTTACTAGAACAGATCGGGATTGCTGCCGCGTCAGAGGCAACAACCCCAGCACAATCTGTGGCCTCAGAAACGCCACTCGAAATGCTGCAATCGGCCCCCGCTGAAAACCGAACGGCTCTTCTCGTCACCTATTTACGCGAGCAAATTGCGAAAACGCTCAGCATGAGCCCCGCCCAACTCGACCCTGACCAAGCCCTTAACTATATGGGTCTAGATTCCTTAATGGCCATTGAGTTAAAGAATCTGATTAAAAAACAGCTTCAGGTAGAAGTGCCCACGGCCAGGTTTATGTCTGGGCTTAGTGTTAATAGTCTGGCAGCCTTGGTTAGCGAGACACTGCCAATCGGCCAGGATCATGAGCAATCTTCCGATAATCAGTCGTCACAAGTGACTGAAGGCGCTGAGTCTACAGCCGACTCCCAAGCGGACACCAGTCCGCAGGATGCCACGACACAGCAGATGTTAGACAGTGTCGATCAGATGAATGATGACGAGGTAGATAGCCTGTTGCAGAGCCTGCTAGCTGACGGGGTGACCTAATCCCTAGCTGGCCTCTACTACCTATCTGACTTCTACCAACCCTCCTGGCTTCTACCGACCGCTCCTGACAGTATTTGTAGAACTTTACCGAAACCGTTAAAGGTGCTTCAGTTATGAGTAACGTTTCCATCTCTCCTGAAAATCTTTCTCCAGAAGCAAAGCGAGCGCTGTTAGCAAAGCTCCTGGAAAAAAAGGCTCAGCAAGAGGCCTTACAGAAGACTGTAAAGCAGGAAGCGTCCTCTCAAACCCCATCACCAGAAGAGCCCCATAAAGGTACTGAACCCAGGCTCAACACGCCGCTACCACTCTCCTATGGTCAACGAGCCCTCTGGTTTTTGTATCAGAGCGATCGCACAAATACCGCTTATAACGTCAGCATTCCAGCGCGCATTCGCTCAACGGTCAATGTCAATGCCCTCAAACAGGCCTTTCAGGACCTAGGCGATCACCACCCCACCCTCCGCACTACCTTCACTGTGAACACGGGGAGCACGGATGAGGCCGAACCCTGTCAGACTATTCACTCAACCTTGCCAGTCTCTTTTAAGCAGGTCGATAGTACTGGCTGGAGTGAGGAAGCTGCCTGGAGTGAAGAAGCTCTCCATGAAGCGGTGACAGCGACCCACCATGAGCCGTTCGATCTAGAAAACGGTCCCATTTATCGGGTGACGCTGTTTACGCGTAGCCCAAAAGAACACGTCCTGCTCTTTAGCCTGCACCACATCGTATACGACGCATGGTCCATCGGCCCCCTGCTAAACGATGCAGCCCAGTTATATGCTGCGGCTAACGCCGAAACCATTCCAAACCTCCCACCCCTGACCCATCAGTACGATGACTACGTGCAGTGGCAAAAGCAGACGTTGGAAGGTCCTGAGGGCGATCGCCTCCTCGCCTACTGGCAACAGCAGCTCGCGGGTGATCTTCCCACATTAGATCTCCCAACTGACCAACCCCGCCCCTTACAGCCCAGCGGCCAAGGCGCATCCCATACCTTCTCTTTTAAGCCAGAGCAACTTAAGGCCTTAAGAATCTTCGCCCGATCCGAAGGGATGACCCTTTACACGGTCCTAATGGCAACTTTCCAGAGCTTGCTCTATCGCTACACAGGACAAACGGACATTTTAGTCGGCTCGCCCGTCGGCGGCAGACCCCAAAAGTCCTTTGAGCAAATCGTGGGGTACTTCGTCAATCCTGTCACTATCAGAGGCTCGCTCAGCAACACTCTCACCTTCAAAGAATTCCTCAGCCAAATTCGCACCACAACCCTAGATGCAATCGATCATCAGGCCTATCCTTTCTCACTGCTAGTAGAGCAATTACAGCCCAAGCGAGACCCCAGCCGCTCGCCCATTTTCCAAGTTCTGTTCAATTTCCTAAAGCTACAACAGATTGAATCTGTTGCCAGCATCCTCGTGCCTAGTGAATCTTCCACCTCACCAAAACCCACCGTTCAATGGGCGAACTTGGAACTAGAAGCCTTTGAGTTAGAACAACAAGAAGGTCAGTTTGATCTCACCCTAGAAATGTTTGAAGCCGAAGATTCACTACTCGGTGTGTTTCAATACAGTACTGATCTGTTTAATCCTGACACGATCAAACGCATGGCTGGACACTTTCAAACCTTGCTAGAGGCTGCTATAGCCGCTCCCAACCAGCAAATCTCGAACTTACCACTCTTAACCTCCAGCGAGCAAAGCCAGTTTTCCCAATGGAATACGACCTCATTGACTTATCAGTCTATCGACAAGACGACTGATGATTTATCACTGGATTGTATCCATCAACGGGTTGAACAACAGGCTGCTAAAACGCCGACAAAAGCAGCCGTTGTTTGTGGAGATCAACAGCTTACCTACCAAGAGCTCAACGAGCGGGCTAATCAGCTAGCGCGCCATCTACAGAGTAAAGGTGTTAAGCCGGACGATCTAATTGGTCTTTGTATTGAGCGTTCCTTGGAAATGTTGGTTGGCGTACTCGGCATTCTGAAAGCGAGTGGTGCTTATGTTCCCCTCGATCCTAGCTATCCGCCCTCCCGCTTAGACCACATGCTGACGGACAGCGGTGCTCAAATTGCACTCACACAAAACTCTCTTTGTGACTTGTTAAAGGGTGACGCATCAAGGTCAAACAACCTATCGACCATTTGCCTAGATACAGACTGGGCCGTCATCGCTGAGCATGACAAACAGAACCTCGATATAGACATCAGTACATCGAATCTGGCCTACGTGATTTATACCTCAGGGTCTACTGGCAAGCCCAAAGGTGTGATGATCCAGCATGACTCGCTGGTGAACTTTACCCAAGCAGCTATTGAGGGTTATGGCTTTTTAGAGAGCGATCGCACGCTTCAGTTCGCCTCTATTAGCTTCGATGCCGCCGCTGAAGAAATTTACCCTTGCCTGACCACAGGTGGCACATTGGTACTCCGAAACCAAGAAATGCTCGGTTCAGTCGCTCAGTTCCTTCAAACATGCGAAGACTGGCAGCTCACTGTGCTAGACCTCCCCACCGCCTACTGGCAAAAGATCACACTAGAGCTAGCCGCTAGTGATCTGTCTCTACCGGCAGCACTGCGTTTCATTATTATTGGCGGCGAACGCGTCTCTCCCGAGCAGGTGAGAACCTGGCAAACCCATGTTGGCGATACCCCTCGCTTACTCAATACCTATGGCCCAACAGAAGCCACCGTGGTCGCCACTGCCTACACCATCACCAGCGCCGCAAAAATTCCGGGAGAGGTCCCCATTGGGAAACCTTTGAACCAGGTAACAACCCATATATTAGATAAGCAATTGCAGCCAGTGCCCATTGGCATTCCAGGGGAGCTTCACCTCGGCGGTCTTGGCCTTGCTAGAGGCTACCTCAATCGCCCTAAGATGACGGCAGAACGTTTTATCCCCAAGCCCCTTGGGAGTAACTCTTCTAGCCATGACAGTACAAACGATGATGCTAAGCAACCAGCTATTAGCGATCGCCTCTACAAAACAGGTGACCTAGTACGCTACCTTCCCGATGGCAACATCGAGTACTTAGGCCGCATTGATCATCAGGTCAAAATTCGTGGCTTCCGCATTGAATTAGGCGAAATTGAAACCGCCCTGAGTCAGCACCTAGCCGTCACACAAGTCGTCGTGATCGATCGCGAAGATACCCCTGGCGACAAACGATTAGTCGCCTACCTCATCGCCGATACAGCAACGGACGTATCACCTTCTGCCTTCCGCCAATTCTTACAGCAATCACTTCCCGAATACATGGTGCCAGCTGCTTTTGTCAGCGTAAAGGCACTGCCTATCACCCCCAATGGCAAAGTAGATCGCAGGGCTCTACCAAAACCTCAAGCCTCTGATTTGGCATCGGCCACCACCTACGTCGCACCGCGCAACCCAGTCGAAAAGCAGCTTACGACAATCTGGGAAACGCTACTCAATGTTAAGCCCATCGGCATTAACGATAACTTCTTTGACTTAGGTGGGCACTCACTCCTCACCATTGGGCTCTCCGTTCAAATTGAACAGCACTTCAGCAAAAAGTTGCCTCTCAGCACAGTGATTACAGCCCCCACAATTGCCCAACTGGCTGTAACGATAGATCCATCCCTTGCCACTCAAACAGATAACCTGGAGACAACACCTGTTGAGTCAACCCATCTCGCCCCAACATCGTTAAACTCAGCACCCTCAAACTCAATCGTGCTGCTAAGAGAAGGCAAGGCAACCCCTAATCATCAAACTCAACAGACGACGAAACCACCACTTTTCCTCTTACACGATGCCGATGGTGAAATCTTACTCTATCGCTCACTTGCCCAAGCACTAGACCCAGCCATTACGGTGTATGGCATTCAGCCCTATAGCATGGCAAACTTCCCCATTTTGCACACTCGCGTCACGGACATGGTGAGCTTCTATGTAGAACAAATTCGCACAGTGCAACCCGAAGGTCCTTATTTCCTAGGAGGCTTATGTGTTGGTGGAACGTTAGCCTTTGAAGTAGCACATCAGCTTAAGCAACAGGGCCATGCCATAGCCATGGTGGCCCTGCTAGATTCGCCAGATCTAGATGCTTCTGAACGAACCAGTACTGTGACTGCACAGCGACTCAAAAACTTATCAGGGGTGTTTAGCGATAGCGGTGATTCACAACAAAAGCTGCATCAAAAATTAGCTGGAATCGTAGGCACAGTTAGCAAAAAAGCCTTAAATGTAGTCACCTACGAATCTCAAAAGAAAATAGGGTCTGTTCGTGATCAGGCCCAGCTCACACTCTTAAGACGCCACTTAGACAACGGCACAACGCTACCGCATTTTTTACAGAACATTTCTGTCAGGACCGTGCTGACCTGGGCTCCCTGCATTCAAGGCATGCCCAAAGAAATCTTTGATGGGAGCGTCACACTTTTTCGAGCCACTCAAGCAAGCGACATTTTTGAAGGGACTGATATCGACGATAGCCCTATGCGTGATTTGTTTGAAGATGACTTGCTCGGTTGGGGGAAACGAGTTTCACAGGGCGTTCAGGTACACGACATCCCAGGTGGTCACTCAAGCATGTTACAAGCGCCTAATGTAGATGTCATCGCAAAAAAAATCCAAACCATTTACCAAGAACAGCTTCAAGATACTCAGCAGGAAACAGCTCAAAGTGTCGCCTGAAGAAAATAATTTCCCAGAGATTTATAACAGCGTGACTTAGTCACTTTGCGCTAACAAAGGATGCTCTCCATGTAGAAAGCTGTACGGAGAGCATCTTTTAGCATCAGGCTGTTTTATGGTGCTCCACAGCCACCATAGGGGGCAATTTGGTCAACCGTTTCAAGTTTTGCTCATACTGAGCAATTAAATTAGCCTTAGGCAGATTCTTTCGGGAACCGATGGGCCGTATTCGGACGCCACAGGCTCGATAGATGCTCGCTTTTCGTAAATCACCAACTTTCCAAAGCTTCCAGTTCACAGGTTCACAAGAGATTTGCAAAGTCACAGTTTCCGTCCCTACAGTCTCTTTTTCTATAATTTCTTTCTCTGAGACAGCCTTTTTTATAGCTCCCTTTTTGGTGGTCTTTTTTTCCAGATACAGTGGTTTCGTTACATTAGTTTTTACGTCTTGAGTTTTTACCTCTAGGGAAGACTCAACGATAGCCTTAGCTAAAATTGTTTTGTCTACAGGCTTCTCTACAGCTGTGTCGAGCTGAGCCTTTTCTACAGCTGCGTCAGTTGCCTCGAACTGAATCTTAGCCAGGTCAGGAGACTTTACACAGTCAGCTAAGGCCGTGTTCTGGGCTTTAGCCTTAAGGCCTATACGGCTTGCCACATACATGCTAAACGCACAGGTTAGCCAAATTTCTGAACCGTATATCAGACTGGTGATCGCAACATTTAAGGCTTGATCAACGAGTTTAATAGTCATGATTAACGCTACATATTAACGACTCGGCATCGACTGCTAAAGACGCTTCTTTCAGACCCCGTAAGCCCCCAAGCTTTCACATACTCACAAGCTTTTGACACATTTATTTTTGTACGCCTGTAGGTGAAATGACTGCCCCTACTAGAGAGATTGAACTTATTGTAGTACTTTTGAACTATAACGCAGCTTTTAGTGAAACACAACTTTTAGTGAGCTGTATGTCATAGTCTTATATCCAAGAGCGTAGCCACCATCTCATTCTCAAGCCTTCTGGTGATAAGGGTGAGCCTAGCGCTAAAGGAAGCCAAAACCATGCAGCAAGCGCGATCGCACCCAACACTATCCATCCAATAGCACGCACTTTTCTCACAGGCGAATGTAACCATTCACTGAGTAACCAAGCCAACACCATAAAGGAAAATACAGCAGCAGGCATATACAGGTAGATATAAGTACAACGGCTAATCAATACCCACGGCAACCAATTTGAAACATACCCAATGACTAAATAGAGACTTAGGTCAGTCATTCTAAAAGCTTCAGCCCGCCTCAAGAGCCGTTTATCTTTTAAGCGACCAATACCTTCAATGACCAACAGCATCATTGCGGCGCTCGAGAGCCACCACAACAGCGGATTACCCATATTGTTAACAGTATGAACACTCGCTCCAGCCTCTTCATACCAATAGGGAAAGGGCTTTGTTAGGAGTGGCCAGGTGTACCACCGAGAACAAGCAGCATGCCCCCCACTGTCCAATTGATAGTGAAAATTAAGCAACGTAGCATGCACATCACCAAAGCGTTCACCAGTCAACCAAAGGTGCGGCCACCAACTCAAGCCATAGACAACACCAGGAATAAACAAACCATACACAATGTACTTCCACTGAAAAAAAGCCCTGTTCGTTCCTGTTTCCTCTGTTTCTCCCTGTGTCTCCTTTTTGCGCTGCCAGTTCTCCCACACCCATAAGCTTAAGGCATACCCCAAACCATTCCACTTAGTCGCCACAGCAGCACCCAGAGCGATACCGGCTAAAATGCGAAGGAGCCTAGCCTTTATGATGTTTTTTTGATCTGAGAAGAATCGAGATTGGTTGGTGTCTGTAAGTTTTCGCCACCTTTTCATACAGGCAACTGAGGTATAAGCCAGAAGGAAAGCCCTTCAGGAATGGCCTCTGATGAAAAACCGCGAACGCGAAGTACAAATACTGCGAATTCAATCAGCCAGCTTCC
>JBCDAG010000094.1:0-19742 GCA_039186165.1 Cyanobacteria bacterium P01_F01_bin.53 | reverse complement strand
TGAGCACAGGATTAGGGAAAAACCTTTACACACGGCAAGATTGGGATTTATGATAGACGTGCTCATAGCGTTCTCTTAAGCTTGATGTAAGCACCATGGGAGGCGGCCTGCCGCCTGATCTCTGGGTCCGATAGCTTTTCTCGGCTTTCAATAGAGACCTTACCGACCTTAAAGTCAGGAATACCAATTGTTTCAGTAGATATATTCACCCCCTTTGCAACAGCTGCTTGCATATCGATTTGCTGTTGAGTAATCGCGTGCAAAACCGCTATATCGGGCGGTACCTGCGCAAGCAGCCCACAGCTCGTGAGCATGGTAAGCAGCAGGGCGAAACATAATAGCCTGAGTTTTTTCATAATGCCTTTCAACGATTCTCTCAACACAATACCGTGACGTGTATAGAGGCGGAGTGACATCCTCCCGATGCTGATGCTATGCATACAGCGCGGGCTTCCTCAGTGACTCTAGGCGACTGCCTGGACATTTCCTGAGAGATTAAGAGCCTGACATCCCACGGCCCTATTGAGAATATTCTTAGCTGCGTTGACATCCCGGCACAATACCAACCCACAAGAGCAAAGATGCATCCGGTCAGACAGCGTTTTAGGTACTTGTTCACCACAGTCTGAGCACTCAATACTGGTGCCTCTTGGGTTCTGTGGAACAGTTAACTTCCCAGCTTTTTCAGCTTTGAAAGCCCCCATCTCCAAAAAATAACCCCAGCCAGCATCCAATATCGACTTTGCCAGTTTTGTTCGAGCAAGCCCTTTGATGTTTAACTGTTCATGCGCAACAACATCGTATTTTTCAAACAACCAGTCCCACACTTTTGAGAAAAAGTCTTTCCGCTGACGGCTGATATGTAGGTGTAGCTTGGCAATTCTGTTTACCTGCTTACGCCAACGGCTTGAGCCTTTCTGCTGTCTAGCTAGCTGACGCTGTAGCTTTGCTAGTTTCCGCTCTGACTTTCTGAAAAATTGTGGGATAGCAATATAGTCGCCATCCGAAGTTGCCAGAAAATCTTTAAGTCCAACGTCGATGCCAACTGACTTAGCAATATCAATAGATGGCGCTGACTCAGGGACTTCTTTGCAGTCCAGCAACAAACCAATATACCAGCCATCTGCTTTGCGCGTTACCGTGGCTGTTTTAATAGTGAACCCATCAGGAATAGGGCGATGTTGAATCAGTTTGACTGCGCCAAGCTTAGGAAATTTAATTCGTCCACTTTGGATGCAGCCAGGCTTCATCTGGGGAAACGTAAACGTGCGATATCGACCCTGTTTTTTGAATCGTGGTCGTCCACTACGTTTCCCATTCGAGTCTCCCTTGATAAACCGCTCAAAAGCAAGGTCTACTCGCTTCACCATCGCTTGTAGCACTTGAGAATGTCCAAGGGCGCGCTTGCTTCAACACAGTTAAAGACCGCTTTTGCTGATAGTAGTTAGGCCGTTCTTTTGGCACTGCAATACTGCACGTTAATGGGCAAGCATTCACCGCACAGCGGTTCATCTCCCACCAGTCAAATCGTTCACCTAGCAACCAGTTATACTGGCAGCGCAACATATCGAGCCAAGTACTCATCTGAGCATCTTGGTCGGCAGTCGGTCTGAGTTTATATTGATAGGTGATTCTTATAGTACTATTGTACTTTTTGTGCTTCGATAAAACAAGCTGTTGCTGATTGTTCGCTATCGCTCACCGGGCTTTCATCCCGCCGCTCAATCGAAGATTAGAGCGCAGGGCTTCCCGCCGATCAGCTAATATAAGTCGTTCTGAGGTTTTACAGATGCATTTTTCCCCTTGGGTACGTACCGCCTATTGTATTTGAGGTGATGGAAGCCTGACGGGGCAAAATGTGAGAATAGCTTGCCCGTTCTTCCTTTCATTTGGTTGCCCAGTTGAAAAAAAATGGATGAAAAAATATGGAAATATTTGCGCCTTTTCTCCCGTTTATCGGGTTCCCAGTTCTGTGGTGTACGGTTTCGCTTTTGCTCGCTTACATCGGCGGATGGGCAAAACTAGCCAACCAATATCTGGATGTGCCGGAGCGCGAGAAAAGGCTTGAAAGAACCTACGGGATGCAATCAGGCTACATCGGGACCACCCGATACAAAGGATGCCTCAATTTTCGTATTTATGAAGAAGGGCTTGGCCTGTCTGTGCTATTCCTCTTTCGAATTGGCCACCCACCCCTGTTTATCCCATGGGAGCAATTTCACTCCATGTCTGAAAAGCGAGTGTTCTTTACTCGTTTTTGTAAAGCCTCTATCGGTCAGCCTGTCATCGCAACCATGACCTTCCCAGTGGCGCTTCGTGACCATTTCCCATAACCATTTGGATTAGAGCTGGTTCACCACCCAGTCTCTCCAGTGACCTGGCATCAGGTTAATGCCGACGGCAGACTTAAGTAAGTAAGCGAATATAATCACCGAAATACTGACGACAACATTTAGGCTAATAATTAGCCCAACAGCCGCGATCCAGTTGCCAATTCGGGTGCCTAATTTTTGTTGTCGGTCTTTTTGGCGGCGCTCCTCCCCAACCAATAATCTGAAGTAAAACCGTGAGATGAGCAGATCGACATTGAAATTGAGATCGACAATTTTGGAAGCCGGTTTCCCAATGGCCAGCTGGACGATACGTCGTACCTCTTGCAATTGCTGAGGGCTTAACTGACGAACAACATTCGGTTCCAATAGGGCTAAGATCCCATCAACAGTTTTTGGGGCCCTCACTGGTTGAAAGTGCCCTTTAGAGACCCGTTTCGGATTTATTCTGTTAAACATTGAACGTGATTAAAATGTAACGGTCACATAAACTCTGTGGCCTAGATGTAGTGCCAGGAAACTCAAGCCCCCTAAGCAAACGGTATATCGCCAGTAAAACCGTCGCTGCTGAGCAAATTCTGTTATGGCGCTACCCAACAGAAAGATCAATAAACTGCCCAAGAGCCAAAATATCAGTAAAGCCATGGACCAGATCTGGGCGGGGGTAAACGGGATAGACAGAGCCTTGGTGATAGGCCATGGGTAGGATAAGGCATAGATAATTATCATGCCAGAGAAGCAGGCCTCAGATAGAACAACTCCTGCCATTCCCGTTATCGCTATGTAGGCAACCAAAAGACAAATGACTGACCAAATAGCTGCACTGGCTTGACAGCTAGAGAGATAAAAGCCACCCACACTGTAACCAACCAAAATCGCAAACGCATATCGGAATTGATGATATTTAGGCTGGACGAGTGCGGTATAGAGTCTAGTCATTGCTTACCTAAAAAACGAGTGCTTCACCTCGTCATAAATGCTAGGTTATAAATCTCTAAAAGCCTTGATGTGAGAGCACTGTAGAAATCATAGACCTATCGTAATCACAGCGGTCAAGCACAGTCTACTTTTCCCGAAATCCTATATTGGGTATCATGGCACAGCGCATTCATCTCAGAAAAGAACAGGAGCTGAGGGCGAGTGGCAGTGAAAACCGTGTCATATGGAGCAGTGCCATATGGAATAGACAGGACGAGGCTTGAGCGTAATCCTAAGCCTAACAGGCACGATGCCCAGCACTTATCTTTGGCTACTCAGGTCAGACGCTTAAAAAAATAAACCAATGGTGTATACGATCGCTTTAAATTAGACACTCACAGGAACCTGAGCAGGCAACGTTGATGATTCACGGATAGATTGTCCCGTTATCAATTCCACCACATTCATGCCATTGCCAATGACCCCAGGAACGCTAGGATATCCAGCACTAGCACCGACCAAGAAGAGATTCGGGAGCTCTGTTTTAAAGCCAATTCGATGAAGCCCAATTTGGCTCGGGACCAAATTAGCCCCATAAATATTACCTTCTGGCTGACCTAGAAAGTGTTCGCTTGTGGTTGGCGTACCGTATAGCTTCATGCGGATGTAGCGATCCACATCTGGAATCAGGTCTCGAACACTCTCCATGACTAATTGATAAGTCTCTCGTTTTTTGGCCTTATATGCCTTGGGATTATTTTCTTTTAGATCTTTGAAGGGTTGATACGAACACGTCGTTGCGATTTCAAGAATATGATGGCCTGCTGGGGCCATACCGGGTTCGGTGGATTTGAGTGTTGGGCAAGAGAGGAAAATCCAGGGGTGCTTTAAATTGCCTTGGCGCTGTTGTTCGTATTCTTGGTTGAGATTGCCCGTGGGATAATACCAAATATTCCAATTGCCTAACCCATAGCTGGCAGGATCAAATTGCTCGTTTAATCCAAGATAAATATTGAACGCACTCATCGAATAGTCGTAGTCGGTCAGTCGATGATGCTCTTCAGGGCTCAACGCCGTCTCATTGTTCATGAGTGAAACCGTTAACTTGGGATCTAAATCGCTGATGTAGGCTTTATCGGCATGGTAAAACACACCGTCAGCAATGACAAAATCCACCTGATGATTGCGCACTTTAATATGCTCCACAGGGGTCGAGAATTGTACCAGTCCGCCCCCTTCTGTAATTGTCTCCACAATAGTATCGACTAAGTGCTTAAAGTGATGCTGGGGATAGTAGGCACCCTCGGCATAGTCCGACACTAGGTTGGCGTGGGTGATCAGGGCAATGTCTTTTGGGGGCAGTGCATAGTCGCCACTTTGCCCGGCCAACAGCGCCTGAAGTTTGAGAGAAAGCCCGCAGCGATTGTAAAGATCTTGAAGGGTCCAATGACGCCTGGAGTAGAGATGCCAATATTTAGGGAGTTTGACCCAGTCGGACCATTTCAGGTCATACCATTTCACCTCTTTGCCAAGACTCACCAATTGTTTGTACAGGTGAGCGATTTCATCACAGTAGCGATTGATAGCGTTTGTTTCTTTTGGAAATGTGGTGAGCAGGCGATCGCGAAAGTGCTCCCATCCCAAAGGAATCCGAAAGTCAACATCCCGGGCAATTACGCGGTCAATGCAATCTGGATCTAGCTGATTAAAAGGGACGCTTTTCCCCAGATAGTTCAAGAAGCGGTCAACCGTTTGCCCCTTGCCACACTGATAAATGTAGTGGACATCCGCGCAAAAGGAATAATCTCCATAGGTAAAGGTATGGCAACAGCCACCGGGCAAATAATGCTGTTCTAACACGGCCACTCGATTACCCTGGCGAGTGAGGCAGGCCGCTGCTGACAATCCTCCCAGTCCTGCCCCTAAAATCACATAGTCGAAGCGTTGCATCATAAACTCCTTCCCGTTGGATTACCTCAGGTGGCACTCAATCGTGTTGTATTCTCTTAGCCTAAATCGGAAAAATGAGGAACTTGTGACAGCCTTAAGAGCCATTGACGTGAGTAAAAAAATAACCCAAAAGATCTTCAATTCCCGTGTATTTTTTGAAGTCGACTAGAATAGTCTTGTAGTCTTCTAGAAACAGCAGATGACTAGCAGGAAACAGGGCAGAAAACAGGGCAGAGGGCAGGGCAGAGGGCAGGGCAGAGGGCAGGAATGGCAGCCATTTAGAAGGGTATGGGCTGAGTTAAAGCAGCTCTCGAACATCTATGCTTTGCAAAACCTCTTGGTCATTTTTGTTGTTGTTAGCGTTGGGCTTTGGTTTATCTCTTGGCGTTCTGGCTTTTATGACAAGGACTGGGTAGAAAATGTCTTGATTGAAGCCCATGGCATGTGGTTTGACATTTTGATTCTGGGTCTTTTGCTCACCCTCTTAAATTTGGGTACTGAAAAAAAGCAAAACCTCCAAAGATACAACGAAGAAATTGAGGATGCTCTAGGTTGGCAATCGGACGCAGCCGCATTCAGGATAGCTGGGAATATTCGCAGAATTAACCAGCTGGGTCAAGTTCCTAAAACGCTTAAGCGAGCCTATCTAGTTGGTATTGATCTGGCTGACACTAACCTCAAAGGGGTTGACCTCAGAAGCTCTAACCTCAAGCAGGCTGACCTTAGGGGCGTGGATCTCCGCCAAGCCGACCTCCGCCAAGCCGACCTCAGAGGAAGCCTAATCAGTGCTGAAACGCAGCTCGATGCCAAGTGGCGACTGGTGCACACCCTGGTGAATGAAGGCGGTATGGATCAAAACTTGAGCCATGTTGATCTCAGTGAGGCCTCTCTCAGTGAGGCCCGTCTCGGCAGGGTTAATTTTAGCAAGGCGAATCTGAGCGGTGCTAACCTCAGCAGAGCCAGCCTCCGGGAGGCCGACCTCCGCGATGCCGACCTCCGCAGGGCCAACTTCCGCGATGCCGATCTGAGAGGGAGCCTAATTAGTAATCAAACACAGCTTGATGCTAAGTGGCGACTGGTGCACACCCTCGTGAATGACGGCGGGGTTGGCAAGCTTCTGCAAAATGTGAATCTGAGCCATGCCAATCTTCGGAGTGCCAGCCTGCTTAAGGCGAACCTTCAGGCGGTTGATTTTAGCGACACCGATCTTAGAGGCGCGGGCCTTGGCGGCACGAACCTCCGCGAGGCCGACTTGAGAGGCACGGATCTTAGAGGTGCGGACCTCCGTAAGGCTGATTTGAGAGGAAGCCTAATTAATGATCGAACACAGCTCGATGCTAAGTGGCGACTGGTGCACACACTCTTGAATGACGGCGGGGTCGGGAGAAAACTTAGCGAGGTCGATCTTAGCCGAGCCTATCTGGTTGAGGCTAACTTTCGGGATGCTGATCTCCGTCGGGCGAATTTCCGAGGGGCCAACTTAGACAACGCAGCCCTCAGTGAGGCCGATCTCAGAGGATCCAACCTCCGTCGGACCAACTTTCGAAGGGCCGACCTCAGCGATACGAATCTACGTCTGGCAAGTCTTAATCAAGCCGATCTTAGTCAGGCTAACCTCAGTTATTCCAGCCTTGCTGAGGCTGACTTAAGCGGTGCTAACCTCAGCGAGGTCGACTTAACCTATGCCAACTTAAGTGATGCTAATTTGAGCGGGGCTAACTTGAGCGGGGCTAACTTGAGCGGGGCCAATTTGAGTGATGCCAACTTTAGTAACACCAACCTCAGCGGGGCTAACCTGGGCACGAGCCGGTTTTTACTGGCTCATCAGTTGAGTACGGTGGTGCTATGCCAAACCGTTCTACCGAGCTCAGTCGCGCTTTCCCCCGATCGAAATTGTCGCTAATAGTTTGTGTCCCTCTTGACAACCTATGAACTACCCCGCCTTGAAGAAGTACGGGGTAGTTCATACAACCCGTCTAGGACTATTGGAATTGTTGTTGGAATTGCTTCTAACTAGAGACTAACGCCTGCCAAACTGCCAGATGCTCCTTCCAAGGCAAGAAAAGAAACAGTCTCAGTGGTATGGCCAAGTTCTGCATCTAGGGATTGCTCTTCTTGAACACTTACTCCAAAGCCTGTACGACTAATACTGCCTAACCGCAAGTTAGCGGTATCTGGCCCATAGAAAGAACCCAACTTAGCAATCACAGCAGGTGCTGCCTCAAAGCCTTCCTGGAATTGGACTTGCCCACTATTGTGGTCGTATTGTCGGCCAGTTGTCCCGCCTTTGAGCAAGGTATCCCCATCGGAAGCTGTGCCTTGTTCAATCGCAACCCAGCCCACATTTTCGGTTAGGTGACCGCCTTTATTACGGGCTTCTTCTTCCTGCATGGCAAGTTGGAATCTACCGGCAGAGGGCTGGTTGATCCGGGTCGTCACCCAATCTCCGCCATTAAAAGATTGCACTTGAGAGAGCACCGTGGGCGTGTCTTGGAATCCCTCTAAATCAATGGTGTCAAAGCCCTTGCTGGTGAGGCGCTTAGTTTTGTGTACCCCGGCAGAGATTCGGGTGCCATCTGCCAGTGTCCAATCCCCTGCTTCCATCACTAAGTAAGAAACAGATTCTTTAGGATGTTTGCCATCTTTATATTTAGGCTCTTGCAACCGCAGCTGAATTTGATCGCTGCTAACATTGCGAACGCGCACCGTAGCAGGGTCGGCGTCACTAAAAGTCGGCTCAGAAACAATCACGACAGGGTTGAGGTAAGTGTTCTTTAGCTCAACCGTTTGCCAACCTTGGGAAACATCGAAGGTGCCATATTCTCCAATTGTATCGGCGGGGTCTGGCGTCGGTGTCGGTTCGGGATTGGGCTCGGGCTCGGGCTCGGGAACGGGCACAGGATCAACCGGTGGCTCCGCCATCGTAATGCGGGGCGAACCCGCTGCATTTTTCATCCAGCGAGCGACCCGTTTCCCCGTATCAGGATCAACCCACATTCGTAAATCATCCAAGTGCCAGGTTTGTTGTGCCCCGGTCGAGCGATTCTCCCAGACAATATCAGCGCGACCATCTTGGTCAACATCTGAGGTTTCTTCAATCTGCCAATTTGGATCGGTTAGGGGCAAAATGTTGCCGCCCCCAACTTGCTTGCCAGCCCCATCTTGCAACCAAACTTGGTTTGCCCCGGTTGCTAAGTTTCGCCATAACAAGTCTTGATGTCCATCACCATTGAAGTCAGCCCGGAAGGTATCTTCCACGGTCGGGTCATCCATGAGCTGCTGCAACTCGGTAACATAGCTGGTGTCAATCTCGGGTGCGAGTGGTGCACGCGGGATGCCCCCACCGCCAACAGAATCTGGGCCATTGTTTGCCACTACATGCAGTGAGCTAAACAATGACATCACATCGTCAAAAAAGTCACTTTTTCTATCATTAAACGTGTGGCCATATTCGTGCTCGAATTCCTGCAAGGCCCCGCTTTCTAGCTCTAAGGCGTGGGCATCCCAAGCGGTGTCATCGGCAACATACGCGCCGTAGTCTTGCAAGGCATAAAACAACTTTTTGGCAGGCTCTGTTTTTAATCCTAAAGACTCTGGAGTTGCTCCCGGTGGAATCGCGAGTAAGCTACCCATGGTGAGCGCAGAAACAGGCCCACCGTAGGTATTCGAGTCTGCATAGCTATCTGCTTTTATCGCGGGCCAACGATATCCTTTCCCACCATTGAAGCCTTCGTCGTAGGAAAGGTACTTTTTTGCCCACAGGTTTAGCTTCAGCACATGGCGAATGGGTTCATCTCCAGTGAGTTCTCCTAAGCGCAGGGTGCCGCCAATACTAGAGAGACCTGAGCCCCCGTGTCCGCCCAACGCGCCAGAGCCTGTGAGGGTTTCATTGGGGCGATTGCCAAAGGGATATTTTACCCCATTCACTTTACCGCCCACACGTGCCCGAGTCGTGGCATTGAGTTGGATGAGGGTTTCTCCATCCGGCATGAGCATGGCCGATGAATTGTTGGGCGTTTCTACTTCGTTCGTATCTGGAATGAGCAGTTCATTAGGAAGGGGGAGATCAAACCCTAAATCGCGAGTCCCTGTGGAGCGATTTCGCCAGCCACCAATGGCAAATACATCCTGTTGTGGATCATTGCCATTGAGTGCAAAAAAGTGGTCAATATCAGCAGCGAGATTCTTGGAGACCCCAATCTGAGCATCGACATACTTAGCATTGGAGCCAATGGGGGTATTCCAAATGGAATCGGAGGAAAAGGGCTGAATGAGTGGATTACGGCCAGTCGATTGAGTCGGATTAGAGGAGGGTTTCATGTTTTCGGGCATATTGTTGTCAGGAATTGTGTTGTCAGGTATCTCACTATCCGGAAGATTATCTCCAGCGCCGGGGTCGGGGGTGGGCACACTGTCGGTAGGCGCTGGGTCAGGTGAGGTGTCTGTTGGGGGCGTGTCTGTTGGGGGTATCTCAATAGGTTCAGAACCACTGTTTTCGCCATTGTCGTTGCTTGAGGCTGAAATATCAGTAATGATCTGAATGTAGCTGCCTTCTAGGGAAAGGCCCGTTTGGCCCTGAACAATGGCCACCAGTTTGTCTGCATTCCCCTGCTGGCCATTACCATCCATATCTACATAAATGGCCGTTCCTGGAAGCTCATTCACGGGAGACTGCGCCAGCACATATTGCTGTAAGTTACCGTCTAAAACAATGGTGTCCTGAGTTCGATCAAAGTCTGTGATGACAGCAAAGCCCTCTTTAAATTGGCCAGCTTCGGCGTTGCCGTTGCCACCGCTGAAGCTGTAGTCGGCGCTGGGATTGTAGTTTTGGCTGTTAATGGGGTTGGGTCTGTTGCTGCGTAGGAGCCGAACTCTGTCGTTCAAAATGAAGCGATCGCGTCCCCCATTCCCCGTGAGTCGGTCATTCCCGACATGGCTCTCCAGCGTATCGTCCCCACCGCCGCCAGTCACAACATCATTGCCCGTGCCCCCATCCAAATGGGCTGCACCGCTAAAGGCTGAGGCATCCAGGGTATTGTTACTATCTCCGCCTTTAAGAATGGCTTTTTCAATACTGTTGAGGGTGTCATTCCCATGGCCTGTGAGGCTGCTATCTGTCAGCACAAAGTCACTATCGGCAGAGTCTACCAAGGTGTCATACCCGGCGCCACCATCAATGTTGTCATCCCCCTGCCAACCGGAGAGCATGTCGTCACCTGCCCCGCCTTCTAGGGTATCGTGCCACCAGCCCCCATCAACGTAGTCATTCCCGGAGCCACCTTCAAGGCGATCACGCCCATTATCTCCAAAGAGAAAATCATGTCCCTCTTCTCCCAGGAGCGTATCATCCCCTTCACCGCCTTCTAAATAATCACTCTCCCCGGCCCCATTTAAGATGTCTTTGCCCCCATTGCCCTTCATCTTGTCCGGTAAATCAGACCCTGAAAGGATATCTTCATTTGGCGTTCCTTCCTGATAAGGAGAGTCACTAGAATCTAGCTCAGGCGCTAAGGGGACACGAGGCTCACCGCCTCCCCCAACCGTATTCGGTCCATTGTTATCAATAATTTTTAGCGCTGTAAACAGCCGCATGTAGTCGTCGGTCAATGGCCCTGCTTCAAAGCTATCCCAGCCCCTTAGTTTATGGCCATAGTTATCTTCTATTTCTTCAATGACGCCCTGTTCCATTTCAATGGCATAAGCATTTGCCAAAATGTCATCCGCAACATAGGCCCCGTAATTCTGAAACGCATAGAACAGCTTTTTACCCACCTCAGTTTCAATCCCAAGGCTCTCAACGGTGGCATTTGGCGGTAGTGCCAGCAAACTGCCCATCATTAACCCAGGATTTTGCCCTCCATAGGTTTGCGGGTTCGCATAGCTATCGGCAGTGGTTGCAGGCCAACGATAGCCAACGCCGCCATTGGCCCCTTGAGCATAGGTCAAATATTTACTCGCTGGAAGATTTACCTTCAGCGCATGGCGAATCGGCTCATCTCCCAACAGCTCACCCTGGCGAATGGTCCCGCCAATACTAGATAATCCTGATCCCGCATGGCCTCCAGTAATCCCCTCACCATACAAATCCACATCTGCAGAGCGGAACCCATACACCGCACCGCCTTCTACATCGCGAGCCAATGGGTTAGCCTGTACCACCGTGCGCCCATCCGGCATCAGAAATGCCGCCGCATTGTTTGGCGTTTCTAGGTCAGCTGCCGCATCTTCAATGATGAGATCATCCGGCAACGGCAGGGCAATATTCCGAAATCGACTACCGGTTGTTCTGCCTGGTCCCCATGTCCCAATATTGAACAGAGGCCTCAGCGGATCGTCACCGTCTAAAACATAAAAGTGGTCAACATCTACAACCGCAGAATTCTCCCATTGTAAATTCGCATCAACATATCGGGCATTTGACCCAATGGGCATATTCCAAATTGAGTTTTGGGAAAAGGGCCGTTTGATGGGATCTCGCTTAGTCGTTGATTGTGAACTTTTACCTGATGGGGCGACCTCTGAAGAGATTGTCGTTGTTGAGTTGGTATGGTTTTCCATTGGTTAAACAAAAAGACAAAAAATAAGAGAATTAGGTGCCAAAAAGACACCGGAGAGTCACCAGAGAGATGACGCTACAGCCATTTGCCCTAATCAAAGTGTTTTATGACCTAGGAAAAGGGGCTAACACTAAAAAGTACGGGACGGGAAGAACGGATATAGAAGACTCAGGACATACTTGCTAGCATCAGTCTTCTCGGTCTCATAGCGCTAGACAGCGCTCCTTGTCAGCTCACCCAATTTGCCTTGTAAGGTTAGAAAAAGAACTGTTTCTAAGGTGCGATCCAGCTCGGCACCCAACGATTGTTCAGCCCTAACGGCAATGCTCACCCCCCTTTCCGGAACTGAGTTTGCGAAGTCTGGGATTACATAGCTAGCTAGTTATGCTCCTTCTAACAGAACGTGCCATCATCGGAGGCAACGCCTCGGTTAGTGCCAAAATAGTCCACCACACTTTTGTCTGGATGACTATTTTGGTGCTGAGATTCTTCTTTTCGAAGGCTAGTTGGAATCCGTTTGAGACTGTTGTCAGGTGCGTGTGGTCAGCAAATCTCAGTTGGCACTAAGTCTATGGGCACTTTCTGGCACACCCCGTTAGTCAGGGTGTTGAGGTGATGAGAGTGCGCAGTCTGCTCGCCCGAATGTGCATTAGGGATAGGAATCATCTCGGATATTTCTAAGTTTTAGGTGGTTCTATTTCAAAAGGTCTGAAGGAACAAAAAACTAGGAACTCCGAACGTACAAGCCTAATCATGATCGCGATGACTTTTAAGGCATCACGGGGCTCATGCGTTTAGCTTAGTGACGGGGAATATACAATCTGAACGATTCAATATACGTAACGAATCAGTTCGATCTGGAGCTTTTCTGAGCCATAGTTCAAAAAAAGCCGATGTTAGGTAACACTTACAGCCGACAGTCGTTCATTTTTGACATTCTGGGCACGAGCGACCAGTCCGGCTTCTTGGGGGTTCCTATGTGATGCTTAACTGCGACAATCACACAGCAGCCGAGATCATATTAGAACTTGTTTCGAAATATTAAGTTATGTCGCCCTCGTATTACTAGGGCGTGTTTGCAAAGTGGAGAGCGTTAGCTCGTAATCTAGCCCTAAATTTGTATCGTGACGACGGCTTTGTCAATAGGGCACAGGCTCAACGAAAAGCTGGACATGGACCCGACTGGCTAAAATCTCTCTTTAGAATGGAATAGCCTTGGCTCAGTAACCATAAATAAAGGCTAATATGAGGGACATGGTCCGACTATGCCGCAGCTACTTTTTGTGAAGATTTTGAGCTGCGTTTTGCTTTAGAGTTTTCTTCTTTCCCTAAAGAGACCACCATCACCGAACAGGGCGCATGGTGCATCACATAGTTGCTAACGCTGCCAAGAAACAGCTCGCTCAGTCCCCTTCTTTGGTGACTACCCATTACAATCATGTCAGCATTCCAAGTGCTAGCCATGCTGCAAATACCTGGCCCTGGTTCATTTTCACTTTGCATAAAGTCAGCGTTAACGCCAGCCACCTCAGCCCGTCCGGTATAGGTCCTGAGCGTTTCTAAGCTTTCCTCTACAAAGGCTTGCCACTGCTTTTGATATAGCTCCCACGTGTGCTGACTTAAGGCCACTGAGTAGTCCATCCTAGAGCCAAAGGGCACAGGCGGTGCGCTAAAGGCCCTGGCAGAAAGAACATGTAGTAACAGAAGGTCTGCATGAGTAGCGGTTGCTAATGACAATGCTGTTTCAAAAACGTCGGGTTCAAGCAGATCTAAGGCAACGAGTATTCTTTGCGTCATGGTATTTAACCCTCCGAAAAAATCTTGCACCAATGAAAAAATAGCAGTACTAATAAAAACGCCTTAAACCGCTGAAATTTCTTGCCGCCCTATCGGTATGGACTCTTCAGTCGCTGAGATGCCTGGCTGAGCATCTGGCTGAGTGTCTGGCTGAGTGTCTTGGGGATGCACCACCAGTACAGAGCATGGGGCGTGGTGCATGATGTAATTGCTGGTACTGCCCATAAGTAGCTCAGAAATGCCGCGCCGCTGATGACTGCCGACAATGAGTAAGTCCACAGCCAAGTTACGGGCGGTTTCGCACAGCGTTGGGCCTGCCGGGCCATGGGGTTGAATCCCTTCTACGGGTAATCCAAAGGCTTCAGCCTCTAACACTTTTTGCTTAAGATGCGCTTCGTGATGCTGAACATAGGCCAGCCATTCTTCTTCATACCGTTGGCGCAGCATTTCATCGATCTGGATGCTATCAGGGCTCGAATAGCTGGGTAATGGCTTAGGACTATCTACATCTCTAAAGCTCAAGACATGGGTAACGATTAGCTTGGAATGCAAAGCTTTTGCCAATGCGATCGCCCGATTAAAGGCCTTGCGACTCACATCAGAAGCATCAATGGCAACCATCATGGTTTGAAACGAAACTGAGGTCATGGGCTTTTTCCTCCCAATTTTTTGATGTCACCCGTTAACCGCCAACAGTTATTACCACCAACAATTAAATAACTTGCTGACGTGTCTTTTGATAACAAATTTAATAGAGACCTTTTGGTATCCAACTAAGACGATACAGCCACAATTTGAGGAAACTATGAGGGTGCGAATCGCTTGTATTCAAAGGCGCTTAGCGCCCGTTACTATTTTGTAAATATTGTTTTCCCTTCATGAAATCAGTGCTACTTTGAAATCATAAGACTCTCTTAAAAGTATGAGTCGGTGAGAGGGCTTAATAGTCTTCAAGTAGGAGGTATGGCTGCGTGCTCACTTCAACAGACTTCGTGACAGCTTCGATAAAATCACAACATTTTTTCCAAAAAAACAGTACAAACTTTGAACCCTGGATTAAGCGATTAGATGCTGTTCGGCTTTCAGATATTTCTGCTGTAGGAGGCAAAAATGCATCCCTCGGGGAAATGATTAGTCAGCTAGGGGCCAAAGATATTCGCGTTCCCAATGGCTTTGCCACGACGGCCTATGCCTACCGATACTTTATTGAAAATGCAGGCATTAAAGATCAGCTCACGGCCATCTTTGCTGCATTGCAGGTAGATGACTTAAGAAGCTTGAGAACCTGCGGAAAAAAAGCGCGATCGCTTATTCTGGCAACGCCTTTTCCCACAGAATTAGAAACCGCCATTACAGAAGCCTACACCTGGCTGTGCCGGACCTACGGCTCAGAAGAACAATCCGACGACTGCATCTTAGATGTTGCCGTACGCTCCAGTGCTACCGCTGAAGACCTGCCCGATGCGAGTTTCGCAGGCCAACAGGAAACCTATTTGAACGTCCATGGACTCCAGCCAGTTCTAGACGCTTGCCACAAATGCTTTGCTTCTATTTTTACCGATCGTGCCATTTCTTATCGTACCCTCAAAGGCTTTGACCATTTTGAAGTCGCGCTTTCCGTGGGTGTGCAAAAAATGGTGCGTGCCGATCTCTCCGCGTCTGGTGTGATGTTTTCGATTGATACCGAAAGTGGGTTTGAAAACGCAGTCCTGATTACCTCGGCCTATGGCCTAGGCGAAAATGTTGTTCAAGGCGCGGTTAATCCCGATGAGTTTTGGGTGTTTAAGCCCACGCTCAAAGCAGGCTACCAGCCTATTCTGAAGCAGCGGCTAGGCAGCAAAGAAATCAAAATGGTGTACGACCAAGGCGGCAGTAAGCTCACCAAAAATATTTCAGTTCCTACGGCGGAGCGTCGGCAATATTCCATTACCAATGCTGAAGTGCTAGACCTGGCCCGATGGGCCTGCACCATTGAAGATCACTACTCCGACTTGCGGGGTGTGCCAACGCCCATGGATATTGAATGGGCCAAAGATGGCAATACCGGTGAGTTGTTCATTGTCCAGGCCAGGCCAGAAACCGTACAGTCACAAAAAGCTAAGAACATTCTGCAGACGTATCATCTCACCCCGGAGCCCGGCATGCTCTTAGAGCCCATTGTCACGGGACGGGCCGTGGGAGAGCGCATTGGGCAGGGCAGGGCGAGAATCATCTCAGATGTCAGCCATATTTTAGAATTTGAAGCGGGTGAAGTGCTGATCACAGGGCGTACCGATCCGGATTGGGAGCCAATCATGAAAAAGGCCAGCGCCATTATTACCAATCAGGGAGGGCGCACCTGCCATGCGGCGATTATTGCCCGTGAGCTAGGGATTCCTGCGATTGTGGGCTGTAGAGATGCCACTGACAGGGTCGTCAATGGAGAAATGGTGACCGTTTCCTGCGCGGAAGGTGAAGAAGGCCGGGTTTATCCAGGGAAAGTCTCTTTTAACGTGACTGAAACATCTTTGGCGTCGCTGCCCGTGACTAAAACAAAGATCTTCATGAATATCGGCAACCCTGATGAAGCTTTTCGGCTGGCGGCTATCCCCTGCGATGGTGTGGGGTTAGCTCGGCTAGAATTTATTATTGCCAATCACATTAAGGTGCATCCTTTAGCATTGCTTAAGTTCGAGCAGGTGACAGATCCTGTCGAGAGAAAGGCGATCGCGCAGCTCACCCAGCACTATGCTCATAAGCCGGACTATTTTGTCAGCCAGCTAGCCCAGGGCATCGGTGTTCTAGCCGCCGCCTTTTATCCCAAACCCGTTGTCGTCAGGCTCTCAGACTTTAAGAGTAATGAATACGCTAACCTGTTGGGCGGTAAAGACTTTGAGCCCTCCGAGGAGAATCCTATGATCGGCTGGCGCGGCGCCTCTCGCTATTATGACGAGCGCTACCAAGGAGCCTTTGCGCTCGAATGCAACGCGCTGAAAAAAGTACGAGAAGAGATGGGGTTGAAAAATATCATTCCGATGGTGCCCTTTTGTCGGACACCGGAAGAGGGCGATCGCATCCTAGCTGAAATGGCTAAGCACGGTCTCAATCGGGGCACCGACGGTCTTCGGGTGTACGTCATGTGTGAGGTGCCCAGTAACGTTATTTTGGCTCAGGCATTTGGTAAGCGCTTCGATGGTTTCTCCATTGGCTCTAACGATCTTACCCAGCTTACCCTGGGCCTAGATCGAGATTCGGCCTTAGTGGCCCACCTCTTTGACGAACGCCATCCGGCTGTTAAAACTATGGTCAAAACGATCATCCAAGAGGCCAAAGCCATGGGTCGTAAAATCGGGATCTGTGGTCAGGCCCCTAGCGATTATCCAGAGTTTGCCCAGTTTTTAGTCGAGCAAGGTATCGACTCAATTAGCCTGAACCCAGATTCTGTTCTCAAAGCTTATCTACAAATAGCAGAAGTCGAGAAGACCTTACGACAAGCTCATGAGGGTTCTCTGTCAGAAGTGAGTAGCCAACTCTAGTAAAGACCAGGCGTGTTGGGAGGGTTAGATCTTGCCTTTGAGCTACACCCTACCTATAAGAATCGCTAAAATACATCGACACTTCGACAAGCACCCTCAAGGGTACTGCAATCCAATAGTTGCTCTTTATACACTGCTAGCATATTGGATTTCATCCATATTTTTCAACGTCTGTTTCTAACCTGAGCAGGTTCAACAACCAAATATTTAGCTTGCTTTACTCTGCCTCAGAAGCTTTTGAAAAAAATAGGTATCCAACTACACAAAGCAAGATATTAGACACAAAGAACAGGACATGGCTATCGCAGTCAGAGCCGTTTTTGCAAACGGTGCTGAAGGATGATTGTCAGGATTCACTGACTTTTCTTCAATGACAACTGTTCTTGGTTTAGTTGCTGGGATTTGAACAATGCCAGAGCGCTTAGAAGGTTGATCACGTGCCAACGTTTTTTATGTTGGCCAACAGCTTCAGCAGTCATACCTTTAGTGACTGAACTCACCCTAAAAAAGGAGGAAAAACAAGTGCCATTTCAGAACAACTACGCGAATCTAGTTACCGAGAAGCCTCAATCCCACACCCGTTTGGTTCGAGACTACGACGGCGACAATAAAGATTTTGACTTTATCATCATTGGTTCCGGCATGGGCGGAGGCCTGTTGGCTGACGACCTAGCGGATCGACTTGGAGCAAGTCATCGTATTTTGATATTAGAAGCTGGTTCTTTCATCTATCCAACTCATGTTTATAACATCAGTCGGATTCCAAATGGTTCAGTCGCCCAGCACTTTGGAGTAGACAACTTTACCCAGTCACCCAGCGATTCTCATTTCATTGGTGCTAAGCCCCAATTAGGCTTTGGGGGACGCTCTATTTTTTGGTCTGGCCTGATTCCGCAAGCCCAAGACTGGGAAATGGAGTTCTTCCCAGAAAATGTTCGTCAAGAGTTGGTCTCTCAGTACTTCGACTTGGCTGCTGAGCGGATGAATACATCCTTGTCACTAGGTGATAAGGCGGCAGCCCTGGTGCAGTATTTTCAGAACAGCCCATTAAATGAAGATTTTGAGATCAAGCAGACGCCTCGTGCACTGCATCAGCCATATCTCAATCCTGATGGCACATCACGAGATGAATTCTTCGTAGAGCCAACAGGTGTGTTTAACACGGCCGAATTACTCATCAATCAGGTCGGCCTGACACCTGGCGCTGATCAAAATAGTAATGGTCTCTTTATCAAGCTCAACAGCTTTGTAGAAACCATCCAAAACACGCCTTCAGGCTGGCATGAAGTGCAAACGACTGACACCATTACAGGAGAACAGCTCAGTTTTTATGCCCCTAAAGTTATCGTTGCTGCCGGTTCTACGGAAAGTCCTAAGCTAATCAACCGTTCCGCTGCCTATCAAAGTCTGCCCGATAACATTAAGCAGCTGGTGGGCTTTGGCTTAACAGACCATCCTGTTACCGGAGAAGCTCAGGCTTACGTCTCGTCTATAGGGAACAATAGCTCACGAATTGAACTTAGTCGCCGTGATCATGCCAAAATCATCTTCTACTCACGGGGTAAGCGTGATGCTAATGGCCATGTGATTTATCCCTTCAATATTGAAATGAATGTTAATCACGAGTACTGGCACCTGAGAAACAACGATTTGTCTGCGGAACCAGTGGCTGACGATACCAGTAAAACGCGTGTGGATATCAAGTTTAGCTTTGGGAATTGCCTGGATGATGAGAACGGCATTTTCTCCCACTCAAACGATAACTATACGCCTGACATCCGTTTCAAACGTTTTTCAAACCTGGACGACTTGCTACAGTCGCGATTCCCGGCGCTTGCAGGCTGGAGTAAGGGGGAACAGGAGTTCTTTGATTTACTCAATCAAACGAGAAATCGTATTTTCTCAGAGTTCAATGATGTGGACTTTGTGACTGGTGAGTATGGTGGTGGCGCTGGCAAACAGTGGCCCTTTGGTTGGGGAACAGTACATCACGCCTGCGGCACCTTACGGATGCCATGGAAAGCTAACCGCAACGTTAACTTCAATGATGAGTCGGTTGTGGATGAAAACCTCAAGGTCCAAGGCACTAACGGTCTGTATGTCTGTGATATGTCTGTTATGCCCATGAGCACGGCAGCAAATCCTGTTCTGTCCCTGGCGGGTCTGGCTTTGAGACTTTCTAATCATTTGGGGTGACATCCTTTCGCTCTAATTGATATACCCGAAGGCCCCCCTACTGACATTAGACGCCAGTAGGAGGGCCGAAATCGCCAGCTACTGTGTGTGGCTGTATTACACATTCCCGTTAGGCTTCCGTGACATTGAGAAAATGATGCTGTATCGGGGTATCACGGTCATCTATGAACCAATCAGGGGATGGTGTCTAAAATTTGTCCAGGGCTATGCTAATCATGTGCATAGCAGGAGTTTCGGAAGTTTGTCACATGTATAGAAAACCTAGACACAGGAGACGCTTAAATCTACGCCGTCTGCTCTGGCGGTTGGCCAGCCTTTTTGTGTGGCTCTGGGCACTGTCAGCTGTACTGGTGCTGCTGTTGCGATTTGTGCCACCGATTACTACCAGCTTTATGCTGCAAACATCCCTGCGCAATGGCTTCTATACCTATAAATGGAAGCCCTACGAACAAATATCACCCAATATGGCCCTTGCTGCG
>JBCDAG010000093.1:0-19773 GCA_039186165.1 Cyanobacteria bacterium P01_F01_bin.53 | reverse complement strand
CTCTCCGAGAGGACACGGAGAGGTCGGGATAGATTTTTGTAACGAAAGAACACGAGAAACAGCCGTTTTTCGAAAATATAAAATTTTTCTAAACCTCCCTGCCGTTTCTTAGGTCATTGCTATTTCTGATTCCATGTTTCACAATGAGCAGACAACAAAACGAAGCGCTTCCTCCGCTTTGCCGTTATTAGAGCCACACTTTATTTGTAAAGGTCATTGTGGGGGAAGACGTGAAATTTTGTCGTCTGAAAAATTCGTTGAAGGAGCCTTTGCGATGCAGCAATCCGTCAGTCTATCAGTGGAAATTCCTGAAGAGCTTCACGCATCTGTCCAACACTATTTGGACACTCACTCTGGGTGGGGACAGGACCGACTGTTCTGTGCAGCAATATCGTTGTTTTTAATGCAGAATGGCGTGACAAAGCATCAAGTTAGCCGCATTTATCTTGATAGTTTGTTTGGTAGTCCATCTGAAAGTAATAAGGAAATTATCCAGTCAAAGATTTAGTACAGTGACATGGGCCTATGACTCACTTGGTGAGAAACATGAGATGATGATTCTGTATAAAAACGAAGTTTCTTCTACTCATTAGGTTTTTCTGTATCGTCTGATGCAGAGTATTTATTCTCTATTCTTATGTAGTTTCATCCGATTCAATGGTTTTGTTGATGCTCCGCTAAACTTTTGATTAAGATCTTAGATGTGCTAAGTATGCAATTCTGGGGTAATTAAAGTGCTAATTGTAAGTGTTTTAAGTAGCGCCATCTAAAAGTGTCAGGAAAAATTGCATAGTTGAGTCAAAAAACTGTATCTGTTTCCCATGACATTCTTGCCGTTCGTTTGCATGACTTTGTCACTCCTACGTTTGATTGAGTCATCACGAAGCCGGCCTTTGTTTGCTGGTTGTTGAAAATTGAAAAAGTCTCAATATTGCTCCCTTGAGAACCTTTCTTTGGCAGACGACATCCTGTACCCCGATTGGACAGCAGACTCGCTATATCTCGGTGCAGTACCTATCCTTGTATCTTTGAGAGATTGCTTACTCGTTTAAACGAAAGTAGCCGTTAGCTTTCCTGTTCTAGGGAATGCGCTAACGGCTATTTTATTGCTTCTATTTTGATGGGATTTTGATAGAGCAACTGTTACTTACTTGCCAATGGCTTTTACCAGGCCGACGCCGCCAAAATATAGGAAGAGCACCGCGCCGCCTAGTAGGCTCTGGGTTATGGGATCTGTGGAGGGGGTGAGTATTGCTCCGAGAATGGCGGCGCCTAACAGTACAAATCGCCATCCCGAAAGCATCTGTGTGGAACTGACGATGCCGAGCAGTCCAAGTAGGAGCTGTATGACCGGAATTTGGAAGGCTAGACCCGTGCTAAAAAGCAGTAGCAATACGAATTCGAAGTAGCGGTCAATGGACCACATCTGTTCTACAACATCAGCGCCGTAGTTAATGAAGAAATTCAGTGCTGCGGGGACAAGCGCAACGTAGGCAAAGACTAACCCGGCAAAGAAAAGAACGCTAGAGCCTAGCACCACAGGGCCGATCAGGCGCCGCTCGCGGCGGGTGAGTCCTGGTAGAACAAATTGAATAATTTGATAGAGGATAAACGGACTGGCCAGTAAGATCCCGCTGTAACCAGCCACCTTAATGGATACAAAAAAGTACTCGCCCGGTGAAAGCTGTAAGAACTTTGCGCCTTGGGCGGGAATCTCTAAGAGTTCGACAATTTGCCTAACGCCAGCGAAGCAGCCGATAACGCCAATGACGATGGCAATTAGGGCGTAAAAAATTCGTGACCTTAGTTCATCGAGGTGATCGAACAAAGACATCTCGATGTCGCCGGGGACCTCATCCAGGAAGGCCCTTTGGGCCTGATCGTCTGGTATCGAGATTTTGGCAAATTTTGCCGTCTCAAGATCAGCGGGAGGCGTCATAAGCAGGTCGTGGATTGGCGTGGGTGCACTTTAATTGTATCGGCTTCTTAAGGCTTAGGGATAATGGTTTCGGTTGGCTGACCGCGTTCACCCATTACCTTAGACTCGCCACCGTTAGCCGCAAGTTCTAATGCGCCAGCATCGCCAGAATAAACGCTAATGCTTTCCTGGGCTTCCCAGACTTCCGTCGCCCCAGGTTGGAGAGTCCCTTCGAAAATTGGAATGGGATTGCCATCGGCAAGAACGCTGACCCAGGCTTCTGAGGTGGCTTTGGCTTCAACGTACACAGGCGCTGTGCTCACAGGTGGTGTGGCTGCGGCTGTGGTTGTCCCAACCGGATCTTCTAGGAATGCCTCTGTTTCTGTAGCGCTCGGTGAGGTTTCCTCTGTCGTCGTCTCTTCCGTGGCTTCCGGTTCGGTTGCTACGCTAGGCTGGCGTTCTCCACCACCACCCAGCAAGCTTGAAAATATCACCATGCCTGCAGTTAGTGCTGCGGCCACAATGCCACCAATAATAAAAGGCTTGAGATTAGGACCTTCGCTAGCACCACTATAAGTAGTGGTTGCTGTCGGAAATTCAGCGCGGCTAATTTCAGTGCTGGCTGCTGTGGTGAGTGCCTCGTCGGTCGGTGTCGGTATGACAGGTTGGATTGCTGAGAACTCGACATTATCACCATTGATGCTGAAGTCAGTACCGTTTACGTTGCTATTTCCTTCGGCTATCTTGTCGGGGTCGTTAGGTCCAAAATTGAGGCTAGAGCCTTCTAAATTTTGCTGATCGAATTCTGTAACTTTGCTGTAAAAAACATCGTCAGCAGCTTTCTCATCAGGAGAACCTAAGTCGATCTCATTGAGATCGCTTTGCTCGAATTCTGGTGTCGAAACACCGTTATCTGTAGCATTCTCAAGCGGGTTGACCTGTGCCAGTTCGTTCCCAATGTTGTTTATGGTTTCTGAGGGTGCCGTACTGATGGCTTCGCTACTGCCATAACCGTCGTTTAATTTGGCATTGAAGGCCGCATCTAAATCCAGAGCTTCTGCTTTGTCTTTAGAAAGCTCTGGCGCAGAGAAATCAGGTTTAGAAAAGTTAGTTTGTTCGCTGGTTGCTGTGGGTATGGGGTTGTCAACGGTTAAGGGATTGCCTGCGCTGAACATCGGTGCAGCTGTCGCAGCAGTTGCCGTTTGTTGAGGGGCCGTGGGTGGTTGATTAGTGCTGCCTCGGGTCATTCGAGTAGTAGCACTATCTTCAGGTTCAGGTCGCCGAGCGGGGCGGGGGGTGGAGGGGATGGAGTTCACTGTGAACTGCTGGGCGAGCTCTAATCCGTTGATGCCAAGGGCTTCCGCGTAGCGACGAATGAATCCTTGGACAAAAATGGGTTCGGGGAGGAGTTCTGGATTGCCTGTTTCAATCCCGCTGAGCAGCTGTGGGCGGATGTAGGTGCGAATGGCGATATCTTCTAGAGACTTTGCCTGCTTCTCTCGGTTGTCTCGTAGATAAGCGCCAATCTGTGCGAGTTGATTTTGCTGCGGGGCACTAAATTTAGTCACGATACTCCATGAAACCAACGACTACCACGTACAATTTACACCTACCGAACGTATGTTGCGCATCTCAGCGGTGTGTATATTCACTCACCATCCTATCAACAGATTACCCTCTTTTATAACTCCGCGACTTTGGCTGCAATTTCAGGATTATAGAGCCTGAGGTAGTTCCAGTAGCCTCCAAAGACGGAGCTGATATAACCTTTGGTTTCTGGATAGGGGATTTTTTCGACGAATTCATCGGCGTTGCTAAAGCCGCCCTCTTTGATCCACTTATCTACGCTGCCAGGTCCTGCGTTGTAGCTGGCGACGGCAAAGAGAGAGTTGTTGTTAAATTCTCGATGGGTGGAGTCTAGGTACCAGGTCCCAAATTTGACGTTATCCGCGGGATTGGAAAGGCTGTAGCTGGTTTCGCCGGTTTTCTGGGCAATCCATTCGCCGGTTTCGGGCATGACCTGCATGAGCCCGACGGCTCCGACGATGGATTGGATGCTGGCTTGAAATCTTGACTCTTGGCGGACGAGGGCGGTGACGAGCAGCGGATTTAGTTGGCGCTGCTGTGCGTAGCCCAAAATCAAGTCGGCATAGGGAAACGGATAGATGGCGTGCCCGTATTCTGGGGTTTCTTTGAGCAGGTTGTATTCGCTGATTTCTTCGGGGCGATCGCGCCAAGCCAGGCTAGAGACCATGAAGATGCCCGCCAAATTGTCATTGATGCCCAAGCGTAAAACGCCATCAGTAAATTGTTCGGAGACCGTGGGCTCTTGCTGATTGACAAACTCGGTTTGCCACTGGTTCCAGGCGGTGTAGTCATGGCCGAGCAGATAGAGCTCTTGTAGGGTGGTGGATCCTGCTGGTAGGGGCGATCGCCTCGGTGCAATCGCGATGTCGGGCATAAAGTTGCGAACGTTATCAAAATCGCCGACGGCCCAATCCAGATGAACGGCTGAACGCCAGGCATAGTAAGACTCTGGGTGATTGCGAATGACTTGCTCAAAAGACCGTCGGGCCGCGTCGGGTTGATTGCGGCGGAGGGCCCATTTCCCTAGCCAAAATCCGGCTTCTGCGGCGGGCTCCGTTTTGGGGGCTGTGGTGGTGACCTGCTGTGCCCAGTTAATGGCCCCGTTCATGTCGCCTTTTTTGGCGCGGGCTTTAGCATTCTTCAGACGAATTTCAGCGGCGGTTTCAGAGCTGGGGTACTGCGTCAAGATTGAGGAGCGCGCCTGTTTCGCAGAATCTGGACTTTTCATGTCGTCGAGCAGGTCGGCTCGAATCAAAAGGGCTTCGGCGGCCCGATCGGGAAATCGTTCAATCACCTGATCGAGGGTGCTCAAGGCGATGGGTTTTGGCGCGATGTTAGCCAGCTTCAGTAAGCCTTCAGCGGTTTCAGGTGCTTCGGGAAAGGTTTGATTAAGCCGCTGATAGCCTGCCAGGGCTTCTCCCGCTTTCCCGCCGCGCTGCTGCCCCCGTGCGGTTCTGTACTGACTGGTGGGTGTGCCAGGTGCCTTGGCATAGGCCTCTCCCGCTTTGCCATACACTTGGTTTTCCCAATATCCAAAGCCTACGGCTGCCCAATCATCAGCGGTGAGGGCATTGCTGTATTTGTTGGTGAGGAGATCAAGGGCTTTGGTGTATTGCGGGTGGTTAATGCCGTGTTTGGCGACGAGCTTTAGTAAAGAGAGTTCGTCAAGGTTGGTGGCTGTTTGTGCCGCGGCTGTTGCCGGTGGGTTGGCGTCGGGGGTATTGGCGCTTTCCGAAATTCGCTTGAGGGCAATATCGACACTGCGCGGATGGCTAGGGACTTCCCTGAGCAAGGTATTCCAATAGTCATTGGCGACGGCGTTGGCCTGCTGACTAGCCGCATCACTGGCATTAGCCGTTTGATTACCCAGCTCAAAGAGGGCCTCTGCGGCGGCGCCACTGCCTGCATACTGGGTGAGTAGCTGAGTCCAAGTGCTTTGGGCCGCTTGGGCATCGCCAGCAGCAGTTTGGGCTTGGCCTCTGCGTAGCAGGATATAAGGGGCCATGTCGGTGTAGCTGCGCTCTAAGCCCTCAATCAGGGGCAGGGCATCTTGGCCTTGGCCTTGGTTAATCAGATCGGTGGCTAGCATGTAGCGGGCGCGATCGCCCTCAATACCATTACCTTGCTGGGCGATTTTACTCAGCGCCCCACCGCGTGCTTCTGCCGGTTGCTTGGCTAAGCCCAATACCGTAGAACCTTGGACTGCTTTAGAGGATTGCTCAGTACTGACATTTGGATTAACGACGACAGCTGCGCTGGGATTAAAAGCATCGGTTGTTTTTAAAAATGTAACGATCAGCCCCACTGAAAGGGTGCTTACACCAAAAAGAGCCAGCAGTGGCCACCTGTCTTTGAGGGCTTTTAACATAATCCGAGTCTCTATCCGTGGTGCGCTGATATTTGGTGTGCCTGCATCTGCGTGCTGGCATCAGCATCATTGCGGCCTGTCCCTTGAAATGGTCTTAGCCATCTTGTCCTTTGAAATGGCCTTTAGCCATCTGTCCTTTGAAATGGCCCTAGCCATTATTTGACTCACAGAGTCAGTGATACGTCGATGACATACATCAATAATTGAGTCACGTTTTACTTTTAATTAAGTAGCGTTCTGTTGAAGTTCTAGCAGAAAAACGACTCAATCGTGTAGAAAAAGTTGCTAATTAGGTTTTTTACAAGTGGTCGTTGGTCGGAGATATTGAGGTCGCCTTTGGGGCTATTGAGGTTGCCTTGGGTTTGCCTTTGGGAGCATCTCTGGGGACGCCTCTGGGGAGATTGTCAAAGTAATCCATGGGCCGACCATGAAAAACGACGAAATCAGTAGATACTATAGAACGGGAATTTAGATGAAACGAATAAGGAATGGATTTTATAGCGTCGGATCAATCTTGTCTGAGTTGGACAGGGGATTGCCTAGTGATTGGCTTATTGGAAGAGTCGCTGCCACTCACAGGAATTTTGTCAGACCTCAACGACAACGTTGCCGGGTTGCTGCAAATGCTCATCGACGAAGAATCGTTTGAGGGCAAGGTTGGCACCGCCGCTATTACCCGGTTAAGCCCTGGTTCTGCCATCAAAAAAATTGGTGTTGTGGGCTTAGGTAGCTCCGATTCCATGGCTTTAGAAAGCTTGCGTCGAGGTGCTGGTGCCGCTGCCAGGCTTGCTAAAAAAGCAAAATGTCAATCTTTAGGCATTAGTTTCCCCGTTTGGAATAACAGTCAGGCCCTGACCGTTCAGGCCTTGGCTGAAGGCAGCGCGCTCGCCTTGAATAAAGACAGCCGCTTTAAATCTGAGACAGATCCGCATGAAACGACTGTGGATTCGGTGCATTTGCTTGCTTTTCCAGGTGAGGATGCGGCGATTAAAAAGGCTGGAGATGTCTGTGAAGGGGTGATTTTGGCGCGTGAGCTGGTTGCAGCTCCCCCAAACGTCGTGACGCCTGAGAAGCTCGCTGATACCGCGGCTGATATTGCCCGTGACCATGGTTTGACCTTAGAGATTTTAGAGCGTGAACAGTGTGAGGCACTCGGCATGGGGGCTTACTTAGGCGTTGCTAAGGCTTCTGACTTGCCGCCTAAGTTTATTCACCTCACCTATCGTCCGGCTGGAGACATTCAGCGAAAGCTGGCCATTATTGGTAAAGGCCTGACGTTTGATTCAGGCGGACTTAACCTCAAGCCCAGTGGTTCGGGGATTGAGATGATGAAAATTGACATGGGGGGGGCAGCCGCCGTATTGGGTGCAGCTAAGGCGATCGCTAAGCTCCAGCCTGAGGGTGTGGACGTGCACTTTATTAGCGCCACGACCGAAAATATGGTAAGCGGGCATGCCATGCGCCCAGGCGATATTTTGACTGCGTCTAATGGTAAAACCATTGAAGTGAACAACACCGATGCAGAAGGACGGCTAACCCTAGCTGATGCTCTGGTGTACGCCGATAAGCTTGGCGTGGATGCCATGATTGATTTGGCGACCCTGACTGGTGCTTGTGTGGTTGCCCTGGGCGATGATATTGGCGCGCTCTTTAGTCAGGATGAGGAGTTGGCTAAAGGATTAACTGATGCGGCGACGCTCTCAGGTGAAAAAATCTGGCAAATGCCGATGGAAGACAAATACTTCGAAGGGCTCAAGTCAGTGGTGGCTGACATGAAAAATACCGGGCCGCGGGCGGGCGGCTCCATTACAGCGGCTTTATTCCTCAAGCAGTTTGTCACAGAAACGCCTTGGGCTCATTTGGATATTGCTGGGCCTGTGTGGTCTGAAAAAGAGAATGGTTATAACAGTCCTGGTGCGACAGGCTACGGCGTACGGATGCTTGTAGAGTGGGTCACTGACGGTTAGTCATTGATGAGTGTAGTGGCTATTTGTCTGTAGTTTCTGACGGTTAACTGCTGCTACTTCATTGTGGTGGAACACGCCGAGTTCTCTGCTTAGCTCTTGATTGGTGCTAGGTGATGGTACCGGCCTGAGTTTATGCATCGCTAAACTCAGGCCGGTGCTGGCATTTCATGGTGTTGGGAAATTTTCTTTCCTCTTGTAGGAGAATTGTCGGATTTTTGGGGTTGATTGCCTGTAGCCCTCTTCAGCAAGCCAACCGCGCTCCTGATTTATTTTCCACTATGCATTTCTCCTCCACTAATTCCTCCTCCTCTGACCCGTCTGTACAGTTACCTAAAAAGCTTTCTAAGGCTGTTTTAATTTCTGCCATTCTGTACAGCGCTTTTTTTGCTATTACGCTGTGGGCTGCCTACCAGGGTCGTTTGCCTCTGCAAAGTTGGCTCTCCCAGTTTCCCAACTATGACAAAGTAGGGCATCTGGTGCTGTACTTTATTCCTACCTACTTAGGTCACCGCCTTTTCCGTCAGAAGCATTACAAAACGACCTTGGGGCGTATGGCGCTCTCCTTGCCCGTGTTTCCAGGTCTATTTACCCTATTCACGGTGACCGAAGAGCTGATTCAGGGCTTGGCGCCTTATCGCAGTTTGGATGCTTTGGATATGGTGTGTAGCCTTGCAGGGATTGCGGTTGGCTATTGGCTCGCTCAGCGCCACCGTTAGCAGCCGCTAACTGCAGCGCCTAAACACACAGCGCCAGTCTCAATTTTGATTAACGGTTGGCCCTAAGCGTTAGAACTTAAAGTTTCCTGGTGACGAGGATGCTTGGTTGGCTGGGACGATGTGGCGATTGACGACCGCTTTACCGCTTTCTTGCTGTGTGGCCATGTCGATGGCGATCGCAGCGATTTGCACATCCAAACAGTCCATCGGGACCTGTAACTTAACGGTGCCCTGTAAATCTCCCAGGGCATCGGGTAAAAGATTGGTGAGCAACTGGGGCTCAATCACCAGGCTGCGGCTTTGGCGATCAATCATCCATAGCTTGATAAAAGGCTTGTAAGTGGCTGGACGAGTCCGCACAGTAATGGTCACCATTTCTCCTGCGACCAAATTTCCCATCGGTACGCTGATGACCGGCATCACCATTTCTGGCAAATCTTCATGGGTGAGTCCATGGGATGGGGTTCCGAGAGCTTGAGTGCCTGATTGCGCGAGAGGTGGCCTTAGGGAAGATGAGCTGAGTGGAGATGTGGTGAAGCTTGACTGAGCTGTAGAGAACGACCGATTGCCTAGCCCTTTTTTCTTTATTGAACTGGCTTCGCCGACTTTTGGCAGTGGTGGCTTGACGGGTTTCGCGTTAGGAAACGCGGGGCTGGCTGCATAACCAGTCGCATCGTTGGGGGGAGGGCTGGGATTGTCATAGATGACGACTTCGTCGTTGTCCATGGGGAACAGCGGTGGTGCGGGTAAGCTCTTATCTCTGCTGACGCCAGCGTCTTTCATTTCCTTGGCCAACTTAGTGGCCTCTTTATGGCTTTCGTGGGTAAGGTTTGAAAGCCTATTCCAAAAGTGGTCTTTGAGCTTGAGAGCCTGAAAGTCTAGATTGGCTTCTATCCGATGATTTGACTGCCTACGATTTTGCTCAGAGCCTCGGTCGGTCTTTTCTGATTGGGCAGGTTCAGCCTCTGCATAACTTTCCACGGCGGCGGGGAGGGCTCCTTCTACACCGGGGGGCTCTAGCGTATCTAGCTCAGAGGGTGTTGCCTGCAAATTTTTATCGATATCCTCTAGCACGGCGGCAATTTCATCCGCTTCTAAATCGTCGTCGAGAATACTGGTGCCGATGAATTGTGCTGGCTGGGCCACCATGGGTGGCTGCGAGATGGCTGGGCGTGGAGGATTTGGTTGTGCTCTCGGCGGCGGTGTGAGCTCGACTGGCTGTTTGCCTGTCGGTATCGTGGGGCTTTGGGCAGATGATACGTCGTTTGCTCGCAGGTTTTCCGGTTGGATCTCTGGGTTCTTGTCTGTTTTTGGTTGTGTCGATTCGGCTGGTGCCGATTCGAACGGTGTTGCTTTGATCTGTGTTGCGATCAGGTCTGCGGTTGGTTTATCAGCGCCCACAGCGTTTGCTGCTTCCACAACTTCTCCGTTAACGGGCGTCACAGGCGAGGGGGCGTCTGTGAATGATTGTGTGTTGTCTTTAGCGGTTGCGAAGCTGGGCAGCTCGGGTTGGTTTTCCTCGACCGTGAGCGATTTTGCTGGCTCGCGCTCGAGCTGGGGTGGTAGGACCACACCCACTGCCGGTACGACATCTTTACGGGTGAGATCGAGGGCTGGGACAGAAATAGGTGGCCCGTTGTCTGCTTCTGGCTCGGGCGCTGTATCAGGCAATCCTGGGAAGACAGAGACCTCTTCTTCAAACGTGCCGGGATCTTGGTTGGCAATCGTATCTAGGAGCTGGGCAATGCCCGCGGTGATGGTAAACGCGGTTGAAGCGAGCATGATTGCTGGGGTTTCACCATCTATGGCGGCTGTGCGTAGCGACACTTCACCCAGGATGACCCGTGTGGTCACTTCGGCCGGGAGCTGGATTTGTACCTTAAAGTCTGCGGGGAGGCGCGCTAGGCTGAGAGGCCGGTGCGCTTCCATAATCACCTGAGTGTTTTCAGGATTTTGTAGTCGAATCCAGAGTTGGCTAGCTTCACTATTGATAACACTTGGCAACTCTGCCATCAGGCTATTGACTTTGCCCATAATGGTCATGGGCTGATTGTGCCTGGCCAGGTATGCTTGCTGTCGGAGTGAGACTCGATAGGCCTGGGCTGTTGGCTCAAACAACATCGTGGGTGCCGTTGATGTATCGCTCGCTAGCTGTTGTTCTAGCTCGGCCTGAGCCTGTAGCAGGGGCAGATCTTGGTTGACAGTGACGATAGACGCTTCACCCGTTGTTTCAGCTAAGGCCTTTGTTTGTCCAGAAATGCTGGGGCCATGATTGTCAACAATGACGCTCGCGACTGTTGCTGAATCGTCAGGGGTAGGCCATTCCGACGACCAATCTTCTTCGGTCTGGGCGAAGACCTCGAGCTGCACGCTATATTGCCAGCCGTCGCCCATCAGGTCATCCATCAGGTTTTGGCTGCTGCACTCAAGTGACCACTGGCCAGGCTTGAGATGGACGTAGGGCATCACCACCACCAGGCCGGTTTCATTCGTTTTTCCTGTGCGTTTTCGTACCCGTTTTCGGGGTGGCATTTCGCTGGTGATGAGCTGACTGACACGGATATCTAACGGTGTATTGACACGGTCAGTGTGTGCGACGACTCTGTAGCGGCCTTCTAAAATTTCTACCTGCTGTGTCTCTAACGGCAGCCAAGTTTGATCGCCTTCTTTTTGGATCAAAAATTCCCAATATTTCATGTCGCTCGCTCAGATGGCCGAAATGCACAAGTGATATGCAGTATAGGAGAAATCGTAACAGACAATTTTGGTGTGAATCACATCTTTTGTGAAAATGTGATTGTTCTCAGCGGAATGGCCGAAGATTCCTTACATTTTCTCGGCAATATTACGGGGGGATCAGGTATCAAAAGCTCTGTTGTTTCTGAGGTGGTGATGACTTGTCGAGTGTTTCTGAGACCAGTGCCTGTCACTAATATTACTGAGAGAATCCTGGGGTTTGAGTTCTTTTTGCTCAGGTGTTTATATCTTTTGGAGTCTTGTCGTTAGTTGTCGAATTTGTTCTTGACTTGTTGTGGCAGCTTATTCTTGATAGTCGGTTTGAATCGTGACTTCTAAGGTTTCTTCGTCAAAGGAGATATAGAGAATGTTGGGGCGACAACAGACCTGACAGTCTTCGATGTAGGACTGAGTGCTGCCTGCGCTGAGATCCACGAACGTGGTGCTGGCTTCGCCGCAAAAGGCGCAATGGTATTCGGCGGTGGTTTGCATGTTGAGAATTTTAGAGAATACACGGCTATGCTCAGCCAGTAAATCTTGTTAGCTGAGCATCGTTGTTTGTACAAAGTGTCTTTTGCCCAGAGAGGCGATCTCCCGACTGGGCTTAAGTGGACTGAGCTTAGGTGATAGCTAAACTTAGGTTATAACAGTGGGCTTGTTGCGGCCTGTAAGCTCTTTTATTTTGGCAATTTCATCAGCCAGAACAATTAAGGGCTTGAGTGCTTCTTGGGGATCGACCGTGTGCTTGGTCGCATCTGGTTCATAGCTTTCTAGATATAGGCGAAGGGTTGCGCCTTGCGTGCCGGTGCCGGACAGGCGGAAGACCATACGAGAGCCGTCGGTGAAGCCGATGCGGATGCCCTGCTTTTCGCTGACGCTACTGTCGATGGGGTCGGTGTAGCTAAAGTCGTCGGCGTAATCGACGGTGTAGTCGCCTAAGGACTTACCTGGCAGGGACGAAAGCTGCGCGCGTAATCCGGCCATTAGCTCATTGGCTTTGGCACTATCGACGCCTTCGTAGTCATGGCGAGAGTAGAAGTTGCGTCCGTACGTTTTCCAGTGCTTGACGACGATATCTTCAACCGATTGCTGACGCTCGGCCAAAATATTAAGCCAGAACAGGACAGCCCAGAGTCCATCTTTCTCGCGGACGTGGTTAGAGCCGGTGCCGAAGCTTTCTTCGCCGCAAACGGTAATTTTGTCCGCATCTAGCAAGTTGCCAAAAAATTTCCAGCCGGTGGGTGTTTCGTAGCAGTCGAGACCGAGTTTTTCAGCAACGCGATCAGCTGCTTGGCTGGTGGGCATGGAGCGGGCAATGCCAGAGAGGCCATCTTTGTAGCCAGGAATCAGGGTGGCGTTGGCGGCGATGAGGGCGAGGCTGTCGCTGGGGTTCACGAAGAAATTGTTGCCGAGGATCATGTTGCGATCACCATCCCCGTCCGAAGCAGCCCCAAAGTCAGGTGCATTATCGGCGAACATAATTTCGACCAGGTCATGGGCATAGACCAAGTTAGGGTCTGGGTGACCACCGCCAAAATCTTCTAAAGGCTCACCATTGGTGACGGTCCCGGCCTTTGCACCGAGGGCCTTTTCAAAAATGGCCTTGGCATAGGGGCCCGTGACAGCATGAAGCGAGTCCATGCACATGCTGAAGTTGCCCTCAAGCAGTGTGCGGATTTTGTCAAAATCAAAGAGCTTTTCCATCAGCTCAGCGTAGTCGGCCACTGAGTCAACGACTTCGACCGTCATGTCACCCACTGTCGTGGAGCCGAGGGTATCTAAATCAATATCGTCAGTGTCAGTGATTTTGTATTCACTAATGGATTTGGTGTTTTCAAAGATGGCGCTGGTGACCTTCTCTGGAGCAGGTCCACCGTTGGCAACGTTGTATTTAACGCCAAAGTCGCCTTCGGGGCCGCCGGGGTTGTGGCTCGCTGAGAGTACAATGCCGCCAATCGCACCGTATTTGCGGATGAGGCAGGAGGCGGCAGGGGTGGAGAGGATACCTCCTTGGCCGACGAGGGTTTTGCCAATGCCGTTAGCGGCGGCCATTTTAAGGATGGTTTGGATAGCCGGGCGGTTGAAGTAACGTCCGTCGCCGCCGACCACAAGCGTTTTACCTTGGTAATCTTCCAGGCTGTTGAAGGTGGCCTGGATAAAGTTCTCTAGGTAGTTGGGCTTTTGAAAGGTGGGAACTTGCTTACGTAGGCCAGAGGTTCCGGGTTTTTGGTCGTAGAAGGGGGTTGTCGAAACCGTTTTGATAGACATTGTTATCGAGGTTAGGTGCTTAAGGTTGAGCGATAAAAAGAGGTGTCAGTAAAAAATGACGGGATAAATCCGTGCCTTATAGTGATGATCCCATATCATCTGAGAATCCTAAAGGAAATGTTAAAGCAGGGAGCAGGCGACAGGCCGTATTGTGGATAACTTCTACGCTAAAACCTCTATTTCATCCCCTATGCTCAGTTGATAGGGCTGGTCTATGTTCCCTTGCACTAGGCTTTCTTGCACAAGGTTTTCCTGCACAAGATTCTGGCCGAACCAAATGGCTTTGTCCCAGCTGCGGTAAGTGGAGAGCGTTTTGATCGGTTCATTGCCCTTGCCTTTGGTTCCAGTGGATTGATCAATGGTGGGTACGGAGCAGCGTGCACAGGGCTTAGAAACGCTAAAGACAGCCTCACCAATGCGAATGCGTTTCCATTGATCTTCAGCATGGGCTTCACTGCACCCACGAACGACCAGATTAGGACGGAATCGATTCATGGGGACGGGGTCGGTCTGCTTTTGAACTAGCTTTTCGTTGAGGCCAGCTAACGACGCTTCGGAAATGAGCAGGTAAGGATAGGCATCGGCAAAGCTGACAAGTTGGTTTGGCCCGAGTACACCATGATCAATGGGGCGACGGGTAGTGTTGGGCATGTACACCAGCTGGCATGGTGTGCCGAGAAATTGGCTGAGCCACTGCTGGGCTTCGGTGCCGAGGGAAATCACCTGGGTGCGATCGCCCCACACTTCCACAGTAATAGAGTCTTTACTAATACTCTCATCGCCGTTTTGGGCAATCGTGATGCTGATAGAAGGCATCGCGGGGGCACTCAGCGTAAGTTTATAGTCTGGCGAGTGATAGTCTGACGAGCCGAGAGCCCCGGTGGCGTTTTGGGTGAGGGCAATCGAAATGAGCGCCATTCTAGGGAAACGGCGTTGGGTCATAAACTGACCCTCTTCCGACACCACCATGCAGCGACGGTCAAACTGGAGCCCGTGCAGGGTAAGGCGTGAGGTGTTGAGAGAAATGCCCGCTGCTGATTTGACGGGATAGATATTGAGTTCACTGAGGGTTAGTGATGCCATAGGAAGTTTTGTCAATGCTGCCTAAATCGTATCTGTCAGCTGGCATCACAAAATCGTGATGTTAAAAATTCGATGCGGTGAAAACAGACATTTCTTGGAAAACAGATTGCAAGCAGACACTTGTGGCATTTGTGAGGACACAAGGCACCTTACTTTTTACAACCTTACTTTGAAAAAAACTTACTTTGAAACAACGGTGTGCGAGAGCGTGCGCAAGAGAACAGCCTATGGAAGCCAATCCAATTAGAGAAGGCCAGCACTTCATTGAAGCGCTGGCCTTCCTAGATATCGCTATGGATTGGGGGCTATGCGATATGCCCAAGTGCAACTGTAGAGTCACTTGGTAATTCCAACCGCCAGACTCATCTAAGTCGAGTGAGGCGAGCTTTAATGTTTCCAGCGGTTGGGTTCCATCGCAAAGAGCACTACGGGGGAAGCGAACCTTTTCAGTGCATAATGCCTGTTTTCACAACAAAGTTGGGGGACAGTGCTGTGATGACATTATTTTGTTGAACTGAAAGCCGGTAGGCCTCTGCGATAGAAAACTTGAACGTTAGGTAATGATTAAGGCGTTGTGCACACCCTATCGTGGCAGGGCACTGATCTATGGCTCATCTCTCTGGCGCACCCTCAAATCCTTGGTCGCTCAAACAATGAATGTGAAGCATTTTAGAGGCGCTCCCCACGACTGTTGTCTATGGTCCATGACTGAAAAGATCGTGGATCGACCATAAAAAAGAGGAGGATGACGACTAGGGCCATCGGAGCAAGAATCAGCGCTGTAAAGGGAAAACGGAACATGGCTGACTCACCTAAATTTAAGACAAACAATATTCCACAAGTGTTAGGACAAGAGAAATATTGTTGTTGAGTATTGCTCTAGAGGAGTCTATAGACTGACGCCTGCAAGCGAAGTCATAAAAATGAGCCTTAAGTCATAGAAATGGGCCTATCGGGCGTTTTTTAGATCAGCAAAATTTCTGAAAGATGCTACTCTCTGGTTGCACTATCTTCTGTTGTGACCTCAGTTTCTACAATTGCAGCTTCAGACGTGTGCCTGTTTGCTGTAGTCGTTTCTGCTCTGATAAATCGAACAGGTTGGGAGGCTCCGCGATATTCGATGCCACTGGGTGCTTCTGTGAGCGAGTAGCTAGCGCTACTTTCGATGACTATGACGTTGCTAGGCGTATTGCCGATTTCTGTTGTCCTAGAGATTTCTTGGCCTTGGCTGGGAAGCTGCCATAGTGCCGAAGATAAACAAGCTGCAACGACAACGACGAACCGACCTTGAGAAGAATTGGCAAGGTTATTTGTTATAGGTTGAAGAGATTTAACGTAGGATTTAAAAAAAGCGGAATAGGCTGAGTTAAATGCTGGCATAGTCAATCTGACTGGTAAAATGGCGGCTTGTTGCTGTGGTTCCCTTTGATCAGCCGTGTGTAGGCAACGGCTTCATGGGGCTAGGGAATAGCGAGTAATCGCGAAACTGTCGAGATACTGTTGTTGTGTTGTTAGGCTCGACTAGCGCTTGGCATGTACAGAAAACAAAAGAGACTAAAGGTTGGAAGAAAGGTTTGTACTAGGACTAGGTTCTAAAGAGGTACTCACAGTTGCTGTCAGTACCTCTTTTGAATTAGGCCTAGTACAAACATCGAACACCTTCTCTAAATCCCTTTGTGTTCGTATGTTTATAACAATAATCCATGGTGTAAGATTAGTGAGTGAGTGACAATACTGAAATTTCTTACTTTGCTTACAAAACTTTAGAAAGTAAGTGTGAGGATGTATGTGTCTTGAGTGTGCTGTTCAGTAGTCACAACGATAGTTCTTGTAAGGTATGCGCTCTTTGAGCCCCTTACACATCTTCCCTTCATCTATTCGTTGTGTAGCTTCTTGTCGTGTCGAGTTGCTTGCATAGATGCTTAGAGAGCCAAAAGCACCCAGCCGTTTGTCTGGGTGCTTTGCTTTCAATGTATGAATGCTTTGTAAGTTTGGAGGGCTTAAGTATTGGGGACTTAAGTCAACTTTCAAGCATGAGGCGGTAAAACGACTTTTCAAGACGGTTGTCAGGTCATGGCGGTTATCTGAAACTGCGATCGCGAGCTGTGCATCTTTTACTGTGTAACAAAACTCGCTAACAGGTTGGATACCTTACACATGGCTGCGGGAATCTCAATTTTGGGGAATTCTGCAGACATGCTCTGGGTGACGAATTTATTCAGTGCTGGCCCTTGTCTTGAACTAGCAGTATTCGAATCGGCAATATTGATATGGATTGGATTCGTGGTTGCGATAGTAGAGCGGAACGCTAACTCAACGACGATGTTGCGATCGCTGTTTTCGCCTCTATTCAATAGACGGTCTGAATAAATATTGAGGACGGGCGTTTGATTGAGTCGTTTTGGCGTGAGCGGTGGGGCGAGCGGTAGTAAGGGCAACTCATCAAAGGTCACCTCATCATCAGCCCACTCACTCGGATTGAGTCCCTTTGGTGATAGCGTCTCTAATGACGGCTCTTCTGAAATAGCGTCGAGCGCTTCTGATGGCTGATGGTCATTGGCCGTGATGGGCTCAATCTCGACGGTTGGGCTACTGCCTGTGAGGGGCATCAGCCCTTGAATGAAAGTTGCTGTCAATGGTGCATCTATAAACAGTAGTTGGTTGTAGTAATAGCGCCACTGACTCAGCGAAAATCGTCTGACACGGGTAGATAATGGCATGGACATTCCTGGATAACGTCACAGATATGCAATGGACTTGTGATGACACCTTTTTACTCCCATGCATTAATAATGCTGGCAATAACTTAGGCGGTATGCGCACCCAAAAATGAAAGGCGTCCAACTGCATGCCTGATGGTAAATAGGCGTTGCGTTCGCAGTGGCTGGACTTACATTTCTTACCCCTAATTTATGGCATCAACCAAAGTTGTTCTGCAACCGTATGGTGTGAAATATCGGATGGAATTGAAAAGTCCAGTATTTACCCTGATGGAATTTTGGTGATTGATTACTGTAAAGAGAAAATTGTGCGGATCTCTATTAATCTGTTTCTAATCTGCTGCCTTACATGGCGGTTGTGGTGTCACCACGACTGTGTGATGTCACAACCTTGTTCAATTCTGAAAAAGCCGTCATCAGTGGATTTTTCCGTTCCTATCTCGTCACTTTTTAGACTTTGTTAGCTCATTAATGTGGACGGCTGAGATGACCTTTTTGTCTTGAATTGATCTTTGAAAGTGAGTCCTAAGCACTAACGTCAATCTTTGTCCTGGATGTTCATACTGAAAAATGTTCTTGCAAGCGTTATGCCTAGAGACATGCGCCAGGCCTCTAGGTACACCATGCAGACCCGCTACCTAGCCATGGCTCAAGCCAAGGTTCAAGGCCAAGGAATGTAAGAAGGCTCAGGCGCCTTAATCAAGTGCCTTAATCAAGGTCGCTTTCTAGGGCTGCGGTAATTGCCTGTTTTGCATCCAGCTGAAATTCGGCGATATTTACACGGCTCACAAGTGCGATCGCTACCAGCATCCCTACAGCCTGGGCAAAAAATACCAGCCCATAAGCAGGTACCAGCTGACCATTGCTGGCCACATCTGCCACCGAGGCACCTGTAATCGTTTTCCCTAACGACAGTAAGCCACCCCCTAATACCGAAGCCATCCCTTGTGCGACCGCTTGTGCTAATCCCCATGCACCAATAAAGGTGCCCGCCGTTTCCGCCGCTGTTAGGTCAATCATGAGTACCGTTGAGCCCGTTGTCAGAACACCTGCGGCCAAACCAAAGAGTCCTACCGCACCTTGCAATGCCCAGGGTTGACCAATCGTCCCTGCGCCAATCAGTGCCAGCAAAAAGACCGCTGCGGCAAAACAGCCCACCTTTACCGTGCGTTTTTTCCCGAGCAGAGGCATTAAGACAAAGCCTGTGGTCATAATCCCAATGAGCGTGCCAATTCCAAAAAAGGCATTCAATCCTGTTGTCGCCTTTACCGACATCCCAAAGACTTCATTGCCGTAGGGCTCTAGCACTGCGTTTTGGGTAAATAGGCTCAAGATGAGCACGAGTAAAAAGCCGAAGAATAACCCGGTTTGGCGGCTCGCGGTCAGCACCTTGAGTGCCTGATTCAGGGTTATGCTGTCATCTCTATCGCTTGCCGCCGACCGCTGAGCCCGTTGCGAAAAGCGCCTTTCAATGCCCGTTGTACTCAGGATCGTAATTGCGCACACAATGGCTGGCGCGATAATAAATAGCCGGTTAATAGGCCCGCGCAGCTCTGCAATGGACGGATTTTCTCCTAGCGAACCCGTTACCACCGTCACAATAATCACGCCCACCACAATTCCCACCATCAGCATGGACCAGCCAATGCCCACGATTTTGGATTTGGTATTGTCATCTGAGACATCGACGAGCAAGGCCGTGAATGGCGTGGTGGCAGCCAGTGCCAGACCGTAAATGGCAAACATGAGTCCCATTAGGCCGACCCATGGATACGCGCCGGGGCCCCAGCCAACTTGTTCAATGTGAGTGCCGAGTTGCCACATGACTTGCACGATTAGGAAGCCTGTGATGGCCATCCCGACTATTCCTAGCCAAATATAGCCACTGCGGTGATGCCCAAAAATCGGTTTTACATCAGACCTTTGGCCAAACCACACCCGTGCTGGGGCCATGAATTGATACACCGCAATTACCCCTGCCGCGACCAGTGCTGGGACTTTTAAGTCTGCGATCAATACCCGGTTCAGGACGCCGAGCAATAGCAAGGACATAATGCTTAGTCCCATGTTAAATGTCCCGAGCCTGACCATGGTGAAGAGGCCGATTTGGGGTGTTTTTCGATGATTCAACTGACTATCGGAGATGTTGTCGGAGGTGCTATTGGATGGTGCAGGGATGTCACTGCTCGCCATGGGTCTATCTGCCGCTGCTCGGTAGTTTGATGATTAGGTTTTAATAGCATAGGAGATTTTACTCATAAGAAAAGCGGGGGGGGGGGGGGGGGGGGGCCCGGGGGGTTTGGGGGAAAAAAGGTGTGTGTGGGGTTGTGGTAGGGTTGATTTTTTAAGGAAAGTGGTGGTGGGGGGCCCCCACCCCAAACAGAAGCAACCGGGGGGGGGGGGCGGGGGG
>JBCDAG010000092.1:0-20013 GCA_039186165.1 Cyanobacteria bacterium P01_F01_bin.53 | reverse complement strand
GAGACTGCAACCGTCAGGAAGTTACAGCCCTCTAGATAAGAACTTGCCAAGCCGTGGGTGTACCACGAAGTGACAAAGGTTGTGCCCGTCATCCATCCGCCAATCGCCATGAAGGCGCAAGGGAATAGAAGCAAACCGGACCAACCCACAAATACGAAACGGTCGCGCTTTAGCCAGTCGTCGAGGACGTCAAAACGTCCCCGCGCGGCGGGCGCTTGTCCCATTGCTATGGTCATTGAACAATCCTCTTTTCTGGGCTCTTAATATGGCATTAAGTCCTTTGTCTGCTGAAGAGCTGCCCCGTAAGAACAAGGCGGCCAAATAAATTCAGTGGGCGGCGACTACATAGAAAACTCGGTAGAGAATGCTAAGGCCAGCCCGCGACCAGGCAGCTTAAATTCGCTGCCATAAAGGATTTCGGCATGTACTTATCATAAGGACAGATTCCTTTTTTTACAATCTGTCACGTAAATTCTCAGATTGTTTTCAATCGAAAAATATCTATTTTTTGGCGAATTCTAGGGTGATCGCAGTGCCTAAACCGAAGATTGCCAAGGGCGGAAAACCCACTAAACCCTCTCATATCGTGAGATTGGCGGAGGTCGGCCAACCGAACCATATCTTAATAATAATTTTAGTAAAAAAATTTTTGATGTTTTAGCCGGTGCGCTGAATCTAGTGGACGATTGGCTAGCTGAGGCCAGGCACGCGCTAGGGGTGGGAGATAGGGCTAGTCATCAGTGATCAGAGACGCCTTTAAAAGCATGATTTTTTAAAAAGATCGCAAGATGACTTTGGGTCGCATACGGCTTGTATATAAATCTTTCTATGTATTAAGTAGAGGGCTTGCCGATCAGATATCTGGGTAAGCAGATACTATTTATTAAGCACGTCTATCCAGTAAGGCTCCGCATTTTTGTGGGGGCTGACGGTGGGTCGCCTTTGAACAGACCTATTTCGCTTGTGTATTAGCTCTTTTGTAAGCTCCTTTAAGTATGACTGCCTCTAAAACGCCTGCCTCCTCCAAGAAGAATGCAAAAAAAACTGCCCAGAAAGCGTCTGACAAGGCCGTTCTTCGTCGCGATATTCTAGGTGCAAGGCGCCCTAGCAACTACTTTTGGGCTGGCGTCACGGCCATCGGCGGCGTTGGATTTTTCCTCTCCGGGGTCTCGAGCTATTTGCACACGAATTTGCTGCCGTTCTCGGATTTGCCCGCGCAGCTCGCGTTTTTCCCTCAGGGGATTGCGATGGGCTTTTATGGGACGGCGGCGCTGCTGCTATGTACGTATCTGTGCCTGATTATTACGTGGAATATTGGCAGCGGTTATAACGAGTTCGATAAGGGCAAGGGTGAAGCTCGCATTTTTCGCCGTGGCTTTCCCGGTAAAAACCGGACGATTGACTTTCGCTATCCCCTCAAGGATCTGTTAGCGGTGCGTGCTGAGATTAAAGAAGGCTTAAACCCTAAGCGATCGCTTTATCTTCGGGTTAAGGGCAAGGGCGATATTCCTTTGACCCGTGTAGGCCAGCCCATTTCCTTATCAGAGCTAGAAAATCAGGGGGCTGAACTGGCGCGCTTTTTGCAGGTACCTCTTGAAGGCTTGTAAGTAAGGCCTGTATAAAGCCTTTAGAAAAAGCCTGTAGATCTGGCCTAATAGGTAATACCTTTGTTAACGGTAAGTGACTAAGCCATATGGCTCATTGAGCTCATGGCTCATTGAACTATGGTGAGCGCTATGGCAGAATAAGCCACATTTTGTTGGCCAAAGCCGTCAGGCAAGGGAGCATAAAACATGACATTAGGGAACGGATTGATGGGACTAGGATCACCTCAGCGATGGGGCCTGCTGGTGGCTATTGCGTTGTTGATAGGCAGCTGTAGCAATGCTGATGCGCCAGGGGCAATTAATTTGCCCGATTCCGAAAAACCCGTTGCGGTTACACCGGCTGACACGGACCTAACGGCTGGATTGGCTCGATTAGAGGGCAAGGCTACCGTTGAAATTATGGTCGGCAGTCGGACCATCACCGTAGAGCTAGACGGAGAGAAAGCGCCTGTTACGGCTGGTAATTTTGTCGATTTGGCCCAAAAAGGTATCTATGATGGGACGATTTTTCATCGTGTGGTGCGATCTCCTGAGCCGTTTGTTGCCCAGGGCGGTGACCCCCAAAGTGCCGACCCCAATGTGCCCACAAGCCAGCTAGGTACTGGTAGCTACGAAGATGCCAATGGCTTACCTCGCCTGATTCCGTTAGAAATTTTGCCGTTAGATGCGGCTGAGCCTGTGTATGGCAAGACCTTCCCTGAGGCACGAATTTCGTCGGCACCTGCGCTGCCACACCGTCGAGGTGCGATCGCCATGGCGCGCTCAGGGGTGAACACAGCATCCGCACAGTTCTACATCACGTTGGCGGACGTGGCCTTTTTGGATGGTAACTATGCGGTGTTTGGCTATGTCACTGAAGGCATGGACGTCGTGGATGATATTCAGCTCGGCGATGTGATCCGCTCGGTGACGGTGAAATCTGGCGGGGATAAATTGGTTCAGCCCGCTGCGAGTGATGATGCGAGTGCTGACGATGCCAGTGCTGAGGATGCCGAATAAGCTAACGATGCCTCACTGTTTATCCCTCTTTTTAGAACCAGATCTAGAGCGCAGTGATATCTGTCGTATCGCTCAGTGAGTACACCCCATAAAGTAGTCGTCACAGGCCTTGGCCTGCACACAGCGCTGGGCTCTACAGCGCTGACGACTTGGCAAAATATCAAGGCTGGTAAAAGTGCGATCGCGCTTCGCCAGCCTTTTTTAGATCTGGCTCCTATTCCACTGGCAATGGCGGGAAAGCATCCGTTGAGTTTGGATGCGATTACGCGGGCCGTAGTGAAAGAAGCCTGGCAGGATGCTGGCCTGGAAGGTGGCCGAGGTGATGGGGATATTAACACGACTGCAACGCCTACTGGCAACGACTTAATAGGGTTGGGGCATGACTGTGGGGTGGTGATCGGATCTAGCCGCAGTCATTTGCGGGAATGGGAGGCGATGGCAATTTCGCAGCGGCAGTCTCCAGGAAAAGTGTCGGGGGATTGGCTCGGAGCCTTGCCCCATGGGCCTGCGAGGCTGACGGCGCAGCTAGTCGGTGCGGGTGGACCGGTGTTAGCGCCGATGGCCGCTTGTGCCACAGGGGTGTGGGCGATCGCGCAGGCCGCAGACCTGATTCGCAGCGGGCACTGTAGCCGAGTGGTTGCCGGTGCAGTAGAGTCCCCGATTACCCCCTTAACGATTGCGGGCTTTCGCAAAATGGGCGCACTGGCCACAACGGGCTGCTATCCCTTTGATACAGAGCGAGAGGGATTTGTGCTCGGTGAGGGCGGTGCGGTGATGATACTGGAATCAGCAGACTTAGCGGCGGCTCGGGGGGCCAACAGTTATGGAGAGGTGTTGGCGGTCGGGATTACGAACGACTCTCACCATGTGAGCTCATTTGACCCGAGCTATGCCATGGGCCAGCGGGCATTGGCACAGTGCCTGGAGGGCAGCGAACTGGGCCCACAAGATATCGATGCGGTGCATGTGCACGGGACGAGTACGGCTCAAAACGATCGGATGGAGGCGAGCCTAATTGAGCAGATGCTGCGGCCAAAGGTGCCCGTGATGGCAACCAAAGGTGCGACAGGCCATACCCTTGGGGCCTCGGGGGCTTTGATCGTGGGGTTGAGTTTGTTGAGTTTGCGGGAGCAGGCGGTGTTGCCCTGCGTGGGCTTGCGAACAGCGGCGTTTGGGTTAAATTTTGTGCAAGCGGGCGCGGCAGCATCGTTGCGAAAGCCCTTACGAAAGGTGCTGTGCTTTAGCTTTGGATTCGGCGGACAGAATGCGGTTTTGGCTTTAGGTAAGCATGATTGAGCGCGGGGACAAGGGCAATATTAGTTGGGCTTGTCCGCATGTACTTTCTCACGGATTTTTCAGGTGATGTGAACAGGGTTCGCTATGATCGAAGTATCGTCACAGATAAACTCGTCACAAATCGATTAATTGACTTAACCGTTAAGGAGCTAGCGCAATGAAACGCTTTAATTTCTTGAATAAGGCACTGTTGTCAGGTGTGGCAGTTGCGGGCCTTACCGGCGCAATGTTAGTGGCTGAGCCTGCTAGGGCCGGGAGCTTAGGCGAAGATGCCGCAGTCGGTGCGGGCGTTGGCCTGGGCACGGGGCTGTTTTTGGGTGATGACTTCGGTGTAGATGATGCGGCCAATGGTGCTGCGGCAGGCGTGGCTTGCCACGTTGCTGATGAGGAATTGCGACGCGGGCAAGATCGCAGCGTTGTGCAAGATTTGGCTGTAGGGGCCGTTGCGGCTGGCGGCGTGGGTCTGATCACGAACAATGATAGCTTTTTAGAGAATGCGGCTCAAGGCGCTGCGGCCTGCGGTGTAATCAATATCCTCGATGGCGATCGCAACTAATATCACAAACTGATTTCACAACCAGTTATCACGACCGGTCAGGCCACCGGAAGTGCAATAGATACTGAATTGATCTTCAAGTCGTTTTGGTTAAACGCTAGTGTATTAAAAAATACCCTGGGGCTTCTATTTCAAATAGTCCCAGGGCTTTTTGTACTTCGCTGTATTGTTTTGAGAGTTGGCTTAAATGCTGGTGGGGGCTAGTGCAGCGTCAAGCCTAAAAATTAGGGAATGGGGAGTGGGGGTATTAGGGAAATTAGGGCGGTGGGGAGCACGATTTAAATACGTTTCCCCAATTCCCCCAATCTCCCTAATTTCCCTACAAACCTGGCCCTAGAATTAAGGCATTGACGCTGCGCTAGGCATGAGCCCTAGAGTTAACCCCTTAGAAGTGAACCTAAAAAACCGAGCGGCGGCTAGGTAGGCAATATACCAGCACGGGGCATAGCAACGTCATGGAGACGGAGAGGATGAGCGTGAGCCAGAGGCCTTGGATGATTTCAGGTGTCATGGTCTTTAGGTTCCTTATAAGTGTGTAAATGTGTATCCCTGGTGGGGAGGTGTATGGCAACAGAGTAGGGAGCCATCGGGAAGAAGTGGAGAATAGGGTGACACTCAACGCTTTGGCGAAAAGTGGGCTCGATGGTTAGCGTCTGAAGGCTCCTGTTTAGTGTTCTGTTGTGGTCTACAAACCTATCCGGGGGTGTTCCAACTTTTCGGCTGGTTGGTTACAAAAAGTCATGGAAGGATTTGTTAGGCGTGGAACTGAAAATGTTTTAAGACAATAGGCATATAAGCACTAAGGTCACAATCGTATAAACACTAAGGTCACGCTTTAGAAGCGCAATTGCACCTCTGCAATTGCGCTTCTGCAATTGGGTCAGGACTTATGAATTAGAGGAACTATGCCAATTCGTCTCGAGGGGAATCTTAATCTTGAACTCTGTACCTTCTCCTATGCCTAGCTAACTTCAGCACCCCTATCAAACCATTGTTGAAATACCACGGCGGCACGTTAACAATACGCTCTAAAGAGGGTGAGGGAAGCAAATTCTGTATTCATTTACCGAGCGTTTCATCGTGATCGAAACGCTGAAGCGTTATCCAAAGCTGTTACGGGAAAACTAACACTGTGCGTTAGGCAGTGGATATATGTACGGTCTTGTGAACAAAGCCATTCATGACATGGTCTGTGCCCATCATGGCCCAGAAGCTTGGGAAAAAATTAAGCATAAGGCCGAAGTAGAGGTTGATAGCTTTATCAGTATGGAAGCATACCCAGATGATCTAACCCACAGGTTAGTGAAAGCTGCCAGTGACGTGCTAGCGCTCTCCCCAGCTCAAATCATGCAGGCCTTTGGAGCGTTTTGGGTGCAGTACACAGCTCAGGAGGGGTACGGCGAACTCATGGAAATGAGCGGCGACACACTTCCCGAATTTTTACAAAATCTAGACGATCTCCACACCCGTGTTGGGGTCAGCTTCCCAAAGCTACAGCCTCCCAGCTTCGACTGCGAAGAAACGACAGCGCAAACCTTGCATCTCCACTATCGTTCTCAACGAGAGGGACTTGCGCCTATGGTGACGGGATTGGTGAAAGGATTAGGCACGCGGCTGCATACTGACGTCGAGGTCACTCAAGTTCTGCATACATCGGAAGGGGCAGATCATGACGAGTTTGTCATTCACTACATCCCTAAAGGTGAAGAAAACCCTGAATAAATTGCAAGATCATATTTCTTTGTTTTGCCAAAATACTGGTCTGATTCATGCAGCCTGAGATCGGCCTAACGCCACAACTATTTTCCGAGGCATTTCCTTTTCACTTTGCACTTGGAGCCGACTGCTATGTCATTCAGGCAGGGAAAGTTTTACAGCGGTTGATACCCAATATGATTGGCTGTCACTTGGATGATGTTTTCCAGATTCAACGGCCTCAGATAGATTCTGATTTTGATGCCATCTGTTATCAATCCCGTCACTTATTTATTCTGCAATCACGCCATAACGACATGGCTTTGAAAGGTCAGATGATGCGTTTGGATAAGCAAGATGTGCTGCTTTTTTTGGGTGCTCCGATCGTAACTGATATCAGTCACCTTAAGAAAATTGGGATTAAGCTTAAAGATTTTGCGACCTATGACCCAGCAGCTGACTACCTGTTTTTGCTGCAGACAAAGAGCAACTTAATGGAGGAGCTGACAGCACAACAAACAAAGCTGAAGGAGACTTTACAAGAAAAAGAGAAAATGGCGAACCTAGCCGAAGCCCGGGCAGTAGATATCGAAAAAGCACTCGAAAATTTAAAGGACATTCAAACACAATTAGTTCAGACCGAAAAAATGTCAGCCTTGGGAAATTTAGTCGCAGGTGTTGCCCATGAGATCAACAATCCTGTAGGCTGCATTTTGGGCAATGTAGGGGCTACTCGAACCTACATTAGCGAGTTACTTGGGTTATTGGATTTCTATGCAAAGGAACTGCCTAATCCCAGTGTTCAACTGGAAGAAGAGCTAGAGGCGGTTGATCTCGATTACATACGGCAAGATCTGCCCAAGCTCATTAACGCCATGAAAGAGAGTGGAGATCGCATCAAATCTATCAGCAAAAGCTTACGGACATTCTCTCGGGCCGACACAGAAACCCAGCAACCCTTTGATCTCAAAGAGGGTATTGAAAGCACGATCTTAATTCTGCGCCATCGCCTTAAGGCCAATGAGCAGCGGCCTGCCATTGAAGTCACCACCGACTACGGTGACATTCCGGCGGTTAATTGCTTTCCTGGCCAGCTCAATCAGGTGTTTATGAACATTTTAGCTAATGCCATTGACGCTTTAGATGAATCCAGCCAACAGCACAGCTTTGCTAAACTCAAAGAGTATCCTAATCGAATTACTATTCGAACTACGTTAGAAAATCAGCGGGTGAAAATTGCCATATCAGACAATGGCCCTGGTATCTCGGAGACGGTAAAAGCAAAGATATTTGACCACTTGTTTACCACTAAGACAGTCGGCAAAGGAACCGGACTTGGACTGGCGATCGCCCAGCAAATCGTCGTCGAAAAGCATGGTGGCAGCCTGACCGTACGATCTGAGCTAGGACAAGGGACTGAGTTTTGCATCCAGCTCCCGCTCTAACGGCAAGGAACCCTCGCACTATCTCAATTGCAATAACCCACTTAAACTTTCACAACCGATGTGCACCAAGAGGGTATGTCGAACATCGGTTAAACGGCCTCTCTACTTTTCAACAATAATGGCATGGCTCATCGTGAGGTCACACTGTTCATGTAACATTTCAGGGAGAGCGGAAAAATTAGGAGCAATGCTGGAAACTTGTGCGGTAGCGCGAGAGCATGACCGATTTACTTACCCCCATTACTGACTAGAGGAAAGAAAATGAAAAGCTTGGGAAAACTTGATTTTTCAAGTGTATCAAAACGTTTGTTTTTGACACATCCGTTGCAAAACGAGGCTCCATCTTTTACGAGACATAAAATAAACAGACTTCTACCCACATCGCATTGCCCAATCCGGTGAGCAAGTCCATCGAATTTTCCTAGACGAGTCAAGTTGGCATAGCACTGACGATAGTTGAAACAAATTGCTCATGTTCCCAGCTATATCGCCGCTGAGATAACCCCAATCGAACAATGACCAAGTCATGGGAGGGGACCACCGTCATAAACTGCCCTTGATAGCCCGATGCTAAGTAGGCACCTGGCGGCCATGCAGACTTTCTATCTTCCTGCTTTTGTTCAGTAAATGACTTCGTAAACGATAGCGGCACACCTCGCCAAAAATGTGCGCCATAGTAGGGCGTTGTTTTACTAAGCCCTGTGGAATAGTCCACCCATCCGCTCGGGAGAACTCGTTCCCCTTGCCAACATCCATCCTGCAAATACAACAGCCCCAGCTTCGCCCAGTCACGCGCCGTCGCATACATAAAAGACGATCCTGTGAACGTCCCTACCGCATCCGGCTCTAAAATTGCGCTGGCCATGCCTAATGGATTAAACAAGGTACGTTGTGGGAAGGAAAAGTATTCCGTCAGCGAGCCACCCAGCGCCTCTCGCATAATTCGGCAAAGTAAAACGGTCGTACCGCTGGCATAGGAGAAGGTTGTATCTGGAAGTGTTTCTAGAGGAAGCGCCGCCGCATAGCGGGCCTTGTCTTCCCTTTGAAACAACATTGTTGTCGCATCAGAAAGCGGACTGGAGTACTTTTCAGAAAAACGTAGGCCACTGCTCATCCGCAGCAGCTGATCGAGGGTGATGTGGCGTCGCGGATCATCAGGATTGCACCACTCAGCCAGCAGATGATCTGCCTCTAAAGAGAGCTTGCCCTGACGCACCAAAATGCCAATCAGCGCATTGATGACGCTCTTAGCCATGGACCATCCCAACATCGGCATATCAGCCGAAAAGCCCTCAGCATATCGCTCTGCAACAATGCGACCTTTATGCACAATGATAACGGCGCGGGTGCGCTTTAGCCTGCCTGAATCGTGCTCGATAAACGCCTCGTTCACGGCCTGATTCAGCTGAGCATCGTCAATTTCGGATGGCGGCGCATGGGCACTCGGTAGCGCTTCATGCCGCCTGGGATTTTGTTGTGACCATGCAGCGAAATCTTGACCCTGTTGTCGCAAGACCTCCAGGCTAGAGCTACTGTTGCTAGAGCCAATCATTAACGTACTGCCAAGCCCTGGACGATAAAGGGCTTTACGCCTGGCCAACCCCAAAAAAGAAGCCTCCACGATCTGTTGTTTTTCATCAACCGTGGCCCGAAAAGCCCTGAGTGGGGCCAACGTATCCACAGCCAAATCTGTCGTGAGCACAGAGTGTGGATCACGCCGGGAAACAAACACACCAGAACATAACAGCTTTGCCTTGTAAGCTGTCGCCAAAGTGAGCAACCGCGAAGGATAGGACCACTCCAATTTCATGACGGTATTGCCATGCCATTATGACGGTGACAAGATGGTGATAAAGGGCTTTCCTAAGTCTCTAGCAAGGCACCTTCTACAGGATCAAAGAGAATAACGTTTTTGTTCTTCTCTAACCGCTGAATCAACAGAGAATAATCGTTAAACAGCACCATGTCCGGATCGTAACCGCTAAACTCTAGCCGAGAAATGCAGCCCTCACAGGGCACTTCAAAGAGTTCAAAAAGTTCGTTAGACTCTTCCGCCACATGCGGGCCATCGTTCAGCGCTAGGTTGAGCTGGGCCTCGCCACTTTCTAAGGTGACCGTATTTTCACGTTGACTCACTTGGGCGTCTGAGGTGGCAGCGATCGCATCTGCCATCACCCGAACATCCTTTACCGTCACCGGCATTTCCGGCTTAAACAGGGCAAAAACTTCGTACATAAATTCTCTTGTTCTTTTGAGTCTCTCGTTTTTCTAAGGGAGTCTACAACAGGGTACTTACAACAGGTTACTTACAACATGGCAAGACGCTCACGCACCAGCTTGGCCTGCTTTTCAGCTTCGGCTAAGGCATCCCTTGCACCCTGAACAACCTCCGCTGGAGCATTGTCCGTAAACCCTTTATTCTTTAGGCGACCACCGAATGATTTTATTTCACCCTCGGCCTTGTTCAAATCTTTCTCCAGCTTGGCCCGCAGCGCATCCACATCGATAACGCCATCGGTGAGTGGAATCAGGACCTGCACCGTACCCGTTACCCCAGCAAACATTTTGCGCTGATCGGTAGTGGGATCGTAGGCGGACTGAGTAGGCGGCGCTACGGCAGGGGCAACCTTAGCCGCCGCAGAACTGGCAGATGCAGCACTCGCTACCGCAGACTCTTCATTGTTCCCAGGGATTGCACTCTCCCCAGAAACTTCGCCCCAGAGGTCCCTTAGATCGGCAATGACGCGATCGCGCGTCTCCACTTTCAGCACCCGACGTACACCAAACTGCACACTATAAACAATCCCCACCAACTGGAACAAACCTCTCAGGCCAGGAACATCATCAATGGCCAGAAGCATAGAGTGCAGCACCTTATAGGTCACCCCCACACCTAAGAGGATCGCGAGGGACAGCGCAGGCTTTTTGTAATCGGCAAAGAAGCCGTCAAAGTAACGCGAAGGCTGATCCAAAAACTGCAAGACGGCGTTGGTAATCTGTTGCCAGGTGGCATCACCTTCTACCCCCTTAAAGCTATTAGTAGGACGTGTAACGCCCTTCGCTTCAGTGGTTTCAAGAGTGTTGATCGCCTCAGCCGCTGCCTCAGCAACCGTGAGGGTTTCAGCAGTGTCCGTAACCAGCTCAGGCGCGGGTGCAGCCGGAGAAGAGACGGTTGCAGGCTCCGCTGGATTAGTGTTGAAAATAATCAGCTTTTCTACCCGCGCCAAATCTTTAATGTACTGCCCCGTCGCGTTCAGCGTCGCCAATTCGCTTGCACTGTCCGACTTCAAAATAGTTTCAATTCTGGCAGACGGCTTAATACCTGATTCGACACGCACATTACGAATGGTACGAATAGTTTCAATCAACAGCTTGAACTGTTTTTCCAGCGCGGGATCAATCAGTGCAGCCTCGGCCACAGGATAAAGTTGCAAGGCAAGACAATCATCCTCGCCAACATTGGTGAGGGTGTGCCATAGCTCCTCAGTAATGTGGGGCATAAATGGATGCAACAACTTGAGGATACCATCGAGCACGTAGGCCAAGGTTTGTTGCGCGGTCCGCTTGTTGGTGCCCTCCTCATAAAATCGAGGCTTTACCAGCTCAATGTACCAGTCGCAAAAGTCTCCTCGGGTAAACTCATACAGTTCCTTAGAGGCTTCACCCATGCCGTACTTATCAAGCTGCGCCCTTACCCGCTCAATGGTTTGGTGATAGCGAGAGATAATCCACTTGTCAGCCAGCTCCAGCTCAGCGCCGCCCGTGCCAGGAGCGCCTAAGTCATTAGGCGTGTGACCATCGAGCTTTTGTAGAACAAAGCGCGAGGCATTCCACAGTTTGTTGGTAAAGTTGCGCGAGGCTTCTACCGCAAGGGATTCATCCGTGGTGCGATCATAATCTAGGCGGATATCTTGGCCTGCACCGGCAACTTCTCTCACGAGGGTGTAGCGCAGAGCATCCGTACCGTATTTGTCGATCAGGATCAGCGGATCAATACCGTTCCCCTTAGACTTCGACATTTTTTGGTTCTTTTCATCCCGCACCAGCCCGTGGATATACACGGTGTCGAAAGGCATGTGACCGGTAAAGTGCCCCGCCATCAGGGTCATCCGAGCGACCCAGAAAAAGATAATGTCGAAGCCCGTAACCAGGGTTTGGGTAGGGTAATAGAACTTGTAGTCCGGTGCGTCGGTATTGGGCCAGCCCAGGGTGGACATGGGCCACAGGCCGGAGGAGAACCAAGTATCTAATACGTCAGGATCTTGGAGCACCTGCACTTCACGGCCCATTGCCTGAGCCGCCTTATTGATGGCCTCATTTTCGGTCATGGCCACCACGAAGGGGGTGTTTTCCCTAATTTCACCGTCGGTTTCACTGACGATGTACCACGCTGGGATTTGGTGGCCCCACCACAGCTGGCGGGAAATGCACCAGTCTTTAAGGTTTACTAGCCAATCACGGTACACCTTCGTCCAGCGCTCCGGCACAAACTGCGGATCGTGCTGGGCATCTAGCGCGGCCAGGGCTTTATCGGCCATTGGGCGAATGCGCACAAACCACTGGGTAGAAATCAGCGGCTCAACCGGGACTTTACCGCGATCGCTATAAGGCACCGAATGTGTATAGTCCTCAATCTCACCCAAGCGCCCTTCCGAACGCAGCTTCTCAATCACCCACTCCCGCGCTTCAAAGCGATCTATGCCATGAAACTCTTCGGGCGTATTTTCATTGAGGGTGCCGTCCTTATTCAAGATATTGAGTATCGGCAAATCAAGCCGCTTACCCATCTCAAAGTCATTGGGATCGTGCGCAGGCGTCACCTTCACGCAGCCCGTACCAAATTCCATATCGACGAATTCATCACCGATAACCGGAATCTCGCGGCCCACTAAAGGCAGCGTCAAGGTTTGGCCAATCAGATGCTTATAGCGGTCATCATTAGGGTTTACCGCCACGGCCATATCGCCCAGCATGGTTTCAGGGCGCGTGGTGGCCACTTCTAGCTCGCCCTCCCCATTAGTGAGCGGATAGCGGAAGTGCCAAAGGTGACCGTCCACTTCCTTATTTTCAACTTCCAGATCAGACACCGCAGACTGGCTGGCCGGACACCAGTTCACCATGTAGCTGCCCCGGTAAATCAGCCCTTCTTCGTGGAGCTTATTAAACGCGGTGACGACAGCCTTGGAGAGGCCTTCATCCATGGTGAAGCGCTCACGGGACCAGTCTACCGACACGCCCAACTTCCGCAGCTGATTCACAATCGTACCGCCGGATTCAGCCTTCCATTCCCAGGCCCGCTCTAAAAACTTTTGACGGCCAACTTCCTCACGGGTTTTGCCCTCGGCGGCAAACTGTCGCTCTAGAATAGTTTGCACCGCAATACTGGCGTGGTCTGTCCCTGGTAGCCACAGCGTATTCTTGCCTTTCATTCGCTGGTAGCGCACCACCGTATCAATCAGCGTTTCTTCAAACGCGTGGCCCATGTGCAGGCTACCGGTCACGTTTGGCGGCGGAATCATCACGCAAAAGGGTTCACCACCTTTGTTGGGGTCAGCTTTAAAGACTTCTCGCCGCTCCCAATATTGCTGCCATTTCGTTTCGGTGACCGTGGGGTCGTATTGGCTAGCGAGCGTTGGCGTCGTTGCAGTCATTGCGGATGTGCTTTTGGTACAGATGAGCAAATAGTCAGGTTAAATGGTAGCAGTGATTTGAGCGGTTGTACGGTGCTGGTGACCAATCGAAAGAGAATTGATCAAGCCTCGTCACCGTCTTGAAAGTTGGATTGAATCAAAAAGGCACCCCAATCATTTGCTTGGGGTGCCTTTTTAGAATGCTGAATCTGAAATTACTGAGTGACTGCTATCGATAGAGCAGCGTTCACTAGCAATATTCTTACCTCTATTCCACAGCGGTTTCTTCAACAACCACAGGCGTGGCCTCGGCCTCAGCTTCACGCTGTTCGATAGCCGCACGCTGACGCTCACGCAGAGATTCCGCTTGAGACTGAATACGACGGCTTTGGGAACGGCGGAAACCACCATCTACGACGCCAGCACCAGAGAGTGAGCCTGCCCGATGGAAAAGATCCCAAATATCAACGTCTGTCCCTAGGAAACCATCATTACTATCGGCTGACTTAAAGTCTTCAGCGGTATTGGCAATACCAGAGTCTTGAGCCATTGCGGGTGCTGAAACAACGCCCACACCGACAGCTAAGCCACTGGCCAAACCGGCACTCATTAACCGAACTACCAGTTTTTTCATCCGTTCATACTCCAAAAATAGTTGAGATAATCAAGGGTTTAGTCACCGATTGTGCATCGATTTTCAGCTATCGGTTTTCAATAGTGTACCAACTGAGCCTAATTGTGCTCCAAAAGCTATGCCGATCTTTTATTCGGTTACGAGAAGAAAACGGGGAGCGCGATTATCTACGCAATCCGCCGACTAATCAAAGGACGAATGGTCGCAAAAGCAGCGGCGCTAAAGGCCAGCAAAATGCCAAACGCTAAGCCCAAACTGATATCGCCAAAGGGTGCCTGCATCACCGTGCTGCCAAAGCTCCAATCGGGATGGAGATAAATGTAGCGAATCGGCTCGATGGCATAGCTCAAGGGATTGAGGCTGGCGATGACCTGTAGCCAAGGAGGCATAAAGGACAGGGGCACAAGAGCGGTACTAGCGAACAATAGCGGCAAATTCGTAATGAAAATAACAGCCAGCAGCTCAATGTGACCCGGCAACGCAAAGGCTAGGCCCAGGCTGAGTGCCGTGACGCCAAAAACCAAGGTGAGCACAATGGTCACCATCAGCAGCAACCCACCGAAGCCAGGCAAACCAGCGCCGAGCACGGCACTCAGGGCCACGATAGCGGTGGTTTGAATCAGGCTCATGGTGGCGATAAAGAGAGCTGAGGCGACCACAATGGAAAAACGGGAGGCCAGGGGTGCTACCAATAGGCGATTGAGAAAGCCAAATTCACGGTCGAACATGACAGGAAGTCCGGCATTGAGCGCACCTGCAAAGGCGGTGAAAACGATGATGCCCGCCCCCAAAAACTGGCCGTAGTTTTGGCTTTCACCAAAGAGGCCCTTGGGCACATTTTGAAAGAGCGCCCCAAAAAGGATAAGCCACATAAGCGGCTGAACAACCCCAGCCACCAGCGTAGTGGGCCTGCGCTTGAGCTGAATAAAGAGGCGGCGGGCAAGGGCCACGGTCTCTTGGATGAATTCTTGGGTACCCGGTGAGGGGAGATCAGCTGCGATCGCACCTTTCCCTAAAGAATTAGCACTCTCTGAATTAGCACTCTCTGAGCTGGCATTGGGGGTGATGGATTGACTCATCGCTTTGTAGGAATATCCTTGTACTTGACTGTTTAGGACTTGAATATTTTACGGTTAAGGTGGGCGCTGCGGGATTTTTGGAGGGATCTGAGGACAAGACGACTCCCTTTAGGCTAACGCAGCTAGGGACAATGCAACATTGGGCACGAACACCTTAGGAAAGATTTTAGATGGGCAAGCGGCTGGGAAAAGCTGGGCGACAAAAGCGTAAGCAGCAATTGTGTCCTACGGATGAGGCGGTTAGAGCGCATCTTTGTAGGCTCTTTAAACAATGAAAATGGATATGACGAGATCGCAGGGCAGCCTTGTATAAGAGGCCCGAGTAATGCCTGAATAAAGCCCGAAAAGCCCTGGATAGCGTTGCTCTCAACGCCTATCCCAAGGCCCGCTAAAAAGCTTGAGGGCACTCCAGCCGTCATTAGCCTTCATTGCCCGTTGCCATTGTCCGTCGCCCTGCCCTCGCACAGGCAAGCAGCGCAGGCAGCGCTGACCTTAAAACTTAATCAGAGTGTATTTTTTAACAGACTTTCAACTAAAACGTACGGAGACACTTCAGGTAGCCCAGAAGAAATTATGGGCCTTGCGATAACGGCAAAAACGCAATTCGCGAGGAGAGTAACTGCACACCAACTCCATACCGTGGCCTCGTTAAGCACTCCGTTTTTCGCACACCGACATAACCATGGCTTTATCATTTCAAAAAGTATCTTCTCGTCGGGTCGCGACGGGACTTTGCGGAGCGATCGCCGGCATATTTTTGGCCAATATCTACGGCCACCTTTTTTTAGAACCGGGCTCACGATTGTCCATCTTTTTTGATGTCAATATGGAGAAAAATCTCCCGGCAACCTTTTCGGCACTAATGCTGCTATCCTGCGCGGTACTGCTGGGCCAAATTGCCTGGGTAAAGCTGAGAAAAGTTGAGCTGCGCAACAGAATACGTGACACCAAAAACCAGCTCTTTGCAACCCATTGGCGATTGCTGTGTGGGATATTTTGCATTATGGCGATCGATGAATTTTTTTCGTACCACGAAAAAGTAGGCAAGATTTTAAAGCGCCATTTGGACACTGAAGGTATTTTTTACTACGACTGGGTGATTCCAGGCAGCATTTTTGTGGTGATCTTTTTGGTGAGCTACGCCAAATTCGTGATTCATTTACCCCCGGCAACCCGACGGCGTTTTGTAGTGGCGGGAGCCCTATTTCTGGGGGGCGCGTTGGGAATGGAAATGGTAAGTGGCAATTATGTCTCTATCAATGGCCCCGATCATCGACTGATGATGGCACTGCTCAACGGCATCGAAGAGCTTTTTGAAATGCTAGGGATTGTGGCCTTTATAAGGGCACTGTTGCTGTATTTGCAATCAGATCCGCATAGAAAGCAAATGCCTGCTGTGAGACGGAGAGAACTGGCGACCACGGGTGATGCCGTCGCAGGCAGGGCCGACGCTAACAAATACCGCTAGTAAATTGCTGCCTCATCGCATACTTTGCTTGCGTTCCTTTTTCAGATCTCGGGTACCCGCAGCGGCCATTTCTGCATCCATCAGCGTGCGACCAGTCGCCGCTAGATACACATCATCTAGGCTGGGCTGAGATTGGGAAATGCCAAAGGTGGGCAAGGCGGCTTGCTTAAGGGCGGCTTGAACGGAGCCAAGGGCATCGCCCCCCTTTTCCACCACGAGGTTTAGCGAATTGCCTTGGGCGCTGTTGACGATTACATCTTGCACGGCGGGTAAGGCGGCCAGCAGGTCGCGGGCGCTGTTGGCTTCTTGATCCGTGGTAAATTCTCGAATGCGCAGGGTGATGCGATCACCCCCAACTTCAGCCTTCAGGTCCGTGGGTGTCCCAGACGAAATCACCTTGCCTGAGTCAATAATGGCAACCCGCCCGGCCAATGCATCCACTTCTTCTAAGTAGTGGCTGGTGAGCAAAATCGTGGTGCCTTCGCTTTGCAGCTGGCGTAAAAAATTCCACACGGCAGTGCGGCTTTCGATATCGAGGCCGACGGTGGGCTCATCTAGCACGAGTACCGAAGGCTGATGCAGCAGGCCAGCGGCCAGATCAAGTCTCTTTTTTTGGCCGCCGGAGTAGCTGCCTGCCTTAGCATCGGCAATGTTGGCAATGTCGAGAAGGGACAGCATTTTGTCGATGCGATCGCCAATACTCGCCTTGGGGATGTGATAAATCGCAGCCTGCAATTCCAGCAGCTCACGCCCGGTGAGGACAGGATCGAGGGCAACCTCTTGGGCAATGTATCCCAGCATTTGCCGAGTCAGCCGAGGATCTTCTAGCACCGAAACACCGTTGATTTCTAGCGTGCCCGCATCGGGTGACATCAAGGTACACAGGCAGCGAATCGTCGTGGTTTTCCCTGCACCGTTCGGCCCCAGCAATCCAAAAATCTCTCCTGGCTCAATGGCAAAGGAGACATCTTTAACAGCCTCTACATCACCGTAGGATTTTTTGAGATTTTTAATAAGAACAGCGGGGGCCATGAATCACCTTTATATTTTTTTTCGACTTGACCTTTACCAGTCTAATCGTTGGATGGACTCAATTAACCCACTCGATTAACCCAACATGGGAATCGCAGCCATAATCGACTGCACACCATTCACCAATGAGGCAATACCAAAACGCACAATGGGCAAGGAATCAAACACCATCACCACTGAAAGCAACATCATATAAAAGATGGAGTACTTAAAGGTGCCACGGGCAAGATCACGATCATCGTAGTTGTTGCGTAGATGCCAAGCCTTTTTCAAAAAGAGATAACCCAGGGCCGTAGCACCGATGCCGTACACCACACCACAGGCACCCAAGGGATACATCAGCACAAGGGTAAGTGGCACCAACCCAACAGTATAGCGCCAAATTTGGCTGGCAGTCGATTTGTTGCCCACCACCACAGGCATCATTGGCACATTGACCTTGGCGTAGTCATCTTTAATCAACATCGCCAACGCCCAAAAGTGGGGCGGTGTCCATACAAAAACAATGGCAAAAATCACCCAGGCCGCCCAGCTCAGCTCACCGGTAACCGCAGCCCAGCCCACAAGTGGAGGAATCGCACCCGCCGCGCCACCAATCACAATATTTTGGGGTGAAGAGCGCTTGAGCCAGTAGGTGTACACACACACATACACGACAATCCCCAGCATCGCCAAACCGGCGCTGAGCAAATTGGCAAACCCAGCCAAGAGGGCAAAAGACATAATGGCCATGGCGATCGCAAAAATCCAAGCGTCCCTTGGCTGAATCCGCCCAGAGGGAATCGGGCGATGGCGTGTCCGCTCCATGTCGTAGTCAATGTCGCGGTCATAAATGCAGTTAATGGTTTGCGCCGATGCCGCAGCCAAGGTGCCACTGAGCAGCGTAACCAGCAACAAAAGAGGACCGACACGCCCTTGCCCAGCGACCCACATCCCCGCCGCCGTTTCAATTAACAACAGCGGAATAATACGAGGTTTGGTGAGCTGCCAATAACTCTGAGCGACTTCACTGAAACTGCTGTGGTGTCGTCTTGCGGCCCAAAGGGAAGAAGTTTGCATAGTTACGATTTTGTGGGTCTCAAAAGGTTATTCGGACGATTGTTCCTGATTGAGATTGCTTCAATCAGTCAAAAAAGATTTATGAGAAAAGAGATTTATGAGAGAAAGATTGATTTATATAAAATGTTTCGCGGGTTGGAATCACTGAAAAATCCGCCATTCGGAAATCTGCCTAATTATCTGGAAACCTGCTATCGGAAAATCCACCATTGGGGAATCAGCCATTAGTCAATCTGCTTCAATCTGCTATTGAGAAACTGCGGCGGAGAGATCTCGCTGAAATCCTGGGGGGACCAGAACAGCATGCTGGGCCCGAACGTCCCGCAGAGCAAGCACGGTAAAACACACTAAGCAGCCCAGCAAAGACGCCCCAATCGCCTGATGAAAAACGGTCAGAGGTTCAACCTGAAGCCTGAGCTTAAAGGTAGCGACACCCAAGGCAATTTGAAGCAATACCAGCACCCCTGCCCCGTTTGCTAAGCTTCTGAGCCAGCGGCTGAGGGCAGGCGTTCGCCAAACGCTAATCACCAAGACAACCACAGCTAAAGTGGGTGGAACCACACCCACAATGTGGGTATTCATCACGCTGCACAGCTCAGCCACACCAAAGCACTGGTGAGCGGCCCAGCGAGAGCCGACTAATCCACCAATGATGCTTTGCCCGTACACCAATACAGCGGCGATCAGCGCGAGCCAGGGCAGTTTGCCCGCATTACCCGTCGCCTGGTAGGGCAGCAAGGCCATGCCAATCACCAGAAGCATGCAGAAAAACAACAGCGCCGTACCCAAGTGAGCCGTGACAATGTCAAACCGCAGGAGCTGAATCACCGTCAAGCCACCGAGCAAGCCCTGTACCAAAATTAAAAACAGAGCACCCAAGGAAGCCCAAGGCAGCCAAGCGGGCAACACTTTCCGGTACCACCCGCTCAATACCACCAGGCCAATGGCCATCAGCCCAATTAAAGAGGCATCCAAACGGTGAAACCATTCTAGAAATACCTGCAAATTCATTTGGGCGGTAGGCACGATTTGTCCGTAGCACAGGGGCCAGTCAGGGCAGGCAAGGCCCGCATTCATCACGCGGGTAGCGCTACCAACGGCCATAAGAGCCAGGGTTGCGATCGCCATTTTCCAGACCCATCTCCGAATAAGCTGTTGAGCAGCCATTTGCTCAGCGCTCAACCCTTGGGTTTCCACGCCTCTACTTTCCATACCGTTACTTTCCACGCCTTTACTAAAGGACAACTGAGTGGCCGAAATCTCCGACGGGGAGGCCTTAGAGAAGGGACCACTTGGATAGCTGGGATTCGTCATAAAGCTCAGATAAGAGGGCTCAGATGTAAGAGGGCTCCAGTAGGACTGCGTTATCGCGAGTTAGCACCTGCAAGGGTCTGCGCCAGATGATTTTTCCAAGAGCCGCATTAATTGACTCAACCGAAAAGCTCTGCATCAACCCCGCATCAACCAAGTTATCCAGAAGCGCTTCACTCCGTACATAGAGATACATAGAGAT
>JBCDAG010000091.1:0-20124 GCA_039186165.1 Cyanobacteria bacterium P01_F01_bin.53 | reverse complement strand
GACTTTGAATCGATTATTCTTTTCGTAAAATTCAGACCAGATATTGCGATTAAAGGAACAGTTTCTAAGCCCTAGTAGTTCAAAAGATTTACCCAGCGTTGTGGTGCCTGTTTTATTATAGCCAATGCAAAACATCTTATGGCTATAAGTCGGCATCCGTACGAAGGATACGAGATTTTCATGCTGAGCTTTTAGGGCTGTTTTAATCGATGAAATGAGCTGTTGGTATTTCATACGGGCTTATTGATCGCAATCAAACAGGGATGTATTGACGAGAAGATGGGTAGGCGGTTTCGATGCTGCCTTTGTCCATTAGCTGGTTAAAGGCGGCTTTAATGCTAGGCCACTGCAAATTAAAGTCCAGTTTTTCAGAAAATAATCGCGCTGACTCAGATGAATATTGACCGTACTGATAGCTAATTTCACGGACAGCAGATGAGATATCGGATAAATTCTCAACGTCTACGCCACACTGGTATGTGGTAAACAAATTCCGGTAAAACTCGTGATTCCAGGTAATCACGGGCAGTGAGGCACGGGAATAGGAGGCAAACTTACCCGAGGCGAATCCAATTTCTCGAATGTTTTCACTAATTTCCGACTGCCGATAAAGCACTAGCCCAACGTCTGCTGAAGCTACCATTTCTTCGTATTCGCATTCGTTGAGCGCATCTAAAGACAACACAACGTTAGGTAGATTCATCTGCTGAATACGCTCGATGAACGGATTACTCCGAACCTTAGCATTCCAGCGGGTGTGAACCACAACAACCACGTCTTCTTGCAAGGCAGGCAAGGCCGAAACTAACTCCGGAGCGGCTGTCCATTCCGCAAAGCTGCCCGAGTGAAGTACAACTTTCTTCTCTGCCGAGATATTAAATTTCTCTCTGAGATATTGGTTTTCGCTGTCATAAACTTTCCCCCCGGCTGGACTGACGGGCAGATGAATGGTTGGAATATCTGGAGAAAGCTTGTTTTCTTTAACTAAGTTTCTAGCTCTAATCGGATCTTGTACGATTACGAGTGCGGAGGTGGCGCTAGCGGCTATAGCCTTTCGCTTCAGCCGTCTTTCAGCCTGACTCGTTATCTCATCTGAAAATAAGATCTCGTAAGATAAAAACACCAGCTTACACTGGCTCTTTTGCGCGATCACTTGAGCCGCCAACAAACCTAAATCATCAATCCCAATCACCAAATCGTAGGACTGAGCTCGCATTCTTTGCCATGCAGACCTATGTTCAAAAGAGATTGACTGCTTTAGTGATCGCCCCAAAGCTTTCACACTCGAGTCATCTAAGTGCAGATAGTAGGGAAAACGATAAATATTTATTTTATCTTTTAGCACCGTATCGGGCGACTGCCCGCCCGGATTCGCAGAGCCATAAAAGTCTAGGACAGCCCCCTCCTGCTGAAGGGCCGCAAATAGCGCCATCAAATTGGGATTCGTATTCATCCCAAAGTCAGCAGCAAAAATAGCTATCTTACGGTTTCTCATCTGGCCTATCCCCTCACCACAAAACAAGCATTCCAGCTAGTGGCATCGGGCGCTGCATCGCTCATCCACGCACAAGTGTGCAGCAGCTTCATATCGAGCTGTTGCAACAAATATTCTACTTCAGACTTAAAAATGTAGCGCATCTTATGGGTCTCTTTCACTTCTTCTACTGCAGCAGAAGCCTTATCTCGAATAAAGACCTGATAGTTCACATCCACCATGTTCTCATTAGGATAAAGAACAGGTTCTGCAACCCGCGTCACCTGAATATGATTATCTTCCAAACGCTTTACCCGCACCACAGGTGGATCGCTCAGCACAGCAGGGCCATACCACACATCAAAGATAAACACACCGCCCGGTTTCAGGTGCGATTTAGCCGTCTTAAACGCAGCCAACAAATCTTCATTTGTCACCTGATAGCTCATCACATGGAACAACGACAGTACCACGTCGAAGGCTTTCTCTAGGCGAGCCGTACGAATATCACCTTGGCTAAACGTAAGACGCAAAGAGAGATCTTCCGGCAAGTGGGAAGATCTCTCTTTGGCATTTGCCAGCATCTCAGCACTGAGGTCTACGCCGTGCAGGTCGTAGCCCTCTTTTGCTAAATAGATGTCGTGACTGCCCGTACCGCAGCCAAAGTCCACTAGTGTCTTAGAATTCGGTGCATGTGCAGCAATCAGATCGTGAATGAACTTCACCTCACCGATGTAATCCTTATCCTGATACAGCAAATCGTAATAGCGAGCATAGTTCGCAAAAACGCTCATTTCATCACTTCCTTTACAGTGGTGGCAACGTATTCAATCTGTTCAATGCTGAGGGCTATGCCGCTCGGCACATAAAAGCCGCGCCGAGCAATCCGCTCAGCCACCGGACAAGAAACCTCTTCAAACAGTCCCATTTTCTTAAATACAGGCTGCTCATGCATAGGCCAAAAGAATGGGCGCGTACCGATTTTGAATTCTCTTAATTTGGCCATCAATTCAGCCGCATCAAAAGGCACCTCGTCATCTAGCACCATGCCATACACCCAATAAATGCTATCAGCATAGTCTGTTTTCGCCAGTGGCAGTTTCAAACCCGGAACATTGTTCAACAAATCTGTATAGAGGCGGCCCATTTCACGCTTGCGGCTAGTAAACTCATCTAAACGTTCTAGCTGCGCCACCCCGACCGCCGCCTGCATATTGCTCATCCGCATGTTCCAACCCAGCTCTTCGTGAATGAAACGCTGGTGCGGTTGAAAGCACAGATTACGCAAAGAACGACAGCGACTTGCCAGTCTTTCATCGTTGGCGAGAATCATCCCCCCTTCGCCAGTTGTGATGTGCTTGTTGGGATAAAAGCTAAAAGTGCTGATGTCACCAAAGCTGCCACAGGGGTTGCCTTTGTAGGTCTGGCCATGCATCTCAGCCGCATCTTCAATGATAGCGATATCGTGCTTTTGAGCGATCGCCATCACCACATCCATATCCACAGGCAACCCGTAGATATGTACTACCATAATCGCCTTAGTGCGATCCGTAATCTTCTCCTCTAGCTGGTTCACATCCATATTCCAAGTGGTTGGGTCACTATCGACCACAACAGGCATCGCGCCCGCTCGCACAATTGCCGCCGCACAGGAAATGATGGTAAACGCAGGAAGAATCACTTCATCGCCGGGGCCAATTTCTAAAGCAGCAACGGCTGCGTCTAGGGCAACTGATCCATTGCTAACAGCGATCGCGTATTTACGATGGACACGATCACTCAGCTCTTTTTCTAAGCGCTTTACAAACGGGCCCTCAGAGGAGATCCAGGCTGTATCGATACATTCACTGAGATATTTTCTCTCATTCCCGTTCAGCAATGGCTCGTTCACAGGAACGGACATCAACGGAGGAACAGATGTGTGTTTAGGCGGTCTTACAGACGTTCGTTGCATTAGATTTCTATATAATTAAACTTCTAGGAGTTTGTCTCGCTCTTGGGGAACAGACTCAGCAGCAGGCACAGATGCTACCATCGGAATATTTTCCGGTCTAGGAACGTGGCTGCTAGGCTGAGCATCAAAGCGAGTTTTATCGCGATCACCCACATAAGGTCCCTGCTTCACTTCTAACATTTCCACTTCTTCCAATACCTGAAAGCCGTGACCGCCCGTAATCAACAAAATAGTGTCATTCGCTTCCAGCACCCGGCTCTCTAAGTAGTTCTGGTTATCACTGTAAAAATCGACTCTAAGCTTACCGCTTTTAATAAACAATACTTCTTGAGTAAAGGTTACTTCACGGGGAACTGGATTATGAACATGGGGCTGAATCTCTCTGCCGGTCGGATGTCGCATGTAGGCAAGTTGCTGAGAAAACTCATTGGGTGTAAAAAATTTGATGCCCGGCTCGCTAAACTTATGAGAAACAATAATGGCAAGCAGTTGGCCAAGATGAGTAATTTTTTCAACCATAAAAAAGTACCAAATAAAAAGTAAAAATCTAGGCGACGACCGTAAGCGCATCAACCACAATACGAGGCTCAGTCTCCGCCAAATACGCCAAAATCCTCTTAGCTTCCGTAGCCGCTGAATCGATGCTGAAATTAGCCGCAATTAGCTCGCCACACTGCCGAGCTAAAGACTCGGACAAAGACGCATCGGACAAAACCCTAACAATAGCCTGAGCGAAATCTTCTGATTCATCCGCCAGCAAAATATCTTTGCCGTCGGTGACCGGAATACCTTCCGCACCAAGCGTGGTAGAAACAATTGGCTTTTCGCAAGCGCCCGCCTCTAAAATCTTGAACCGAGTGCCCGACTCAAATTTGAGCGGTACTAAAACAACGTCGGTATTGCACAAATAAGGCAGCACCGATTCTACACGGCCCGTGACGGTGATGTTCTCACTCTCCAAGTGACCAAATGCTTTATCAGACGCGCGGCCCACGATGTAAAAGTGAGTCTGCGGAAATTCTTTTAACACCAGTGGAAAGACCTCATCCAGCATCCACTGTGCCGCTACATTCATGGCGCTGTGCTGGCTAGAAAACGAACCCGCTAAATAGATAGAAGGTTTTTTGAAGCCATCAGGGGCTGGAAGCGCTTCACCATAAGCACTCGGATCAATTACGTTTGAAAACAGATGAACACTCTGCGGCTCACTTGCGATGCTTTGGTAATACTCCATATCCACCGCCGAAACCGCCGTGGTTACCTCGCACATCTCTATCCACGCTTTCTCTTCTTTTTCCTTAGCGCGGCCTGCCTGCAAAATTTCTTCTTTGCGCGTGCCCTCTGCGTAAGGCAGCTCTCTCATCACAAACCGCGACCACACGCTATCGGTATCGCACACTATCTTTAGTTCAGGTCGCAGCCCCTTTACTCGCTCCATCAGTGGAAAAGATATGTTGCCATAGCCAAACCACACTACATCAATATCTCGTCTCTCGACATGTCGAAGAATAAAGTCCGAATCTAGCACATGATCAGACTGTCCGAACCATCTTAGAATAGTTTGTCCCTTACGGATAAACTTGTTGTGAGCATTTATTTTCTCTAGCCGGGGCACCACGTGGAATTCTTCGCAGTGCCGATAAAAAAATTCTTTAGTGATCTCTTTTTGCGGGCCAATGAACGTCTGAGAATTGGAGATAATATCGAGCTGACTAATCCGGTTCAGCGCCTTAATGGAGTTTTCAATCCGCAGCTGAGGACCACCAGCAGCAGGATGCTCTAATACAGGTGTAACAAATAGAACTTTCATCGATCTCCTTCTAACGCTTTCTTGTAATATTGTCTGTTTGGCTTTTCCTATCTGTTTTTCCTAGCTGGCGCTGGCCTATGTAGCAAACAACATGTATGGCCGAGGCGGGTTGAAGTAGCCATAGAATCCACGAAATTCGATGGTGTAGTCAGGGTTAGCCGATTTGATAATACGAGCGCATTCGTTGGCGTTTTCTAACGCGTGATAAACTGCGATCGCCAAAGCAGGCTTATGCTCTCTTAGAAGAGCTTTAGCCCCCTTCATCGCCTCCATCTCAAAACCTTCAATATCCATTTTTATCAGCCCCCGCTCGCCCAAATCATATTCGCTGGCTAACTGATCAATGGTCGAAATCGATACACGTTCTATCTCATCGACCTTCAAATTACCAGCATTCCCCTTAAACGAACCTGATTCCAGTTGGATAAAGGCATCACAAATACTGTCATAATCTATCTCCATCTCAGTTGAGCCAGATACGCTACCTAACGCTGAAGTTACAACAATAGCGTCGTGACTGTGGGCATGCAGATCCAATGTTTTATCCAATGCCGTTCTCATAATTGAAAGTGGCTCTACACAGAGAATTTTTTTGACCGAACGTTCTAGGGAAAATAAAGAGAAATAGCCCTCTGCAGCACCGGCATCCATCACCCATGCTCTATTGGAAAAATCTAAATCAGGGTGGTCGTAGGAGGATGGGTTGTCATCAAAGGGGTCGAAGATCTCATGAAAAAGCCAAGGCAAAGTCTTCGCAGGAATAACCTTTGGCCAAAATATGCTTTTACCTCCAATCGTAATCTTAACTAGATCAAGATCATCCGTTGACTCAACAACCATTGATTTCATCTGAGCAAACTTTTCTGATGTATATAGGTTTATGTCTTTATAAGAAAAAGAATATTCAGATCGCATCGACTTTCGCAGCGAATCCATCCTCAATAATTGTTTTTGAGTAAAGATAACAGGCGATTTAGGTACTTCTGCTAAACGACGAAGACTATTTCTTAGACCACCTTCAATTATTTTCTCTGTTTTGTATGCAGTCATGATTAATAGCCCAATTCTCGTTTTACTTGTCTAAGATCTTGAGAGAGCAGATATACCAGAGGAGCATTTACAATGACAACAATCACGCTATAGACAAGCATCTCAAAGAATGGTGAAATCATGGTGAGTCCACTGTGAAATAGCCAGTAAAGGAGGAGCGTTAGCATTGAAGCACCTATAGTAAGCCTATTATTTTTAACTACTTTGAGGAAAGAGATATCCAACGTCATTTTTAAATACAGAAAATGAACAATCTCTGAGACTAGCTGCAATCCCACTCTCACCAGAAGAAATTCTTTTAGTCCATACTGGGAGCCAATGTAATAAGCCGGAATATGATAGATAAGAGCGATTCCCATAATTTTGGTAGAAATGTCAGGGCGCCCCATAGACTTATAAATTTCATCGTTAACGCCCATCAACCAAGATAGTCCCTGCATCAAGCCCAGTAACTGTATAACAATACTGGCGTCAGTCCACTGACCACCTAAAATTAATGGAACTTTATTGCCAAATACGAACAGTGCTAGGCCAATAGGAAGCGAAATCATAAAGAGTGCCTTCTGAATCACTAAAGTGACACTTTTCCAGTTTGACTTACTCCTCGTTCGCGTAGATAAGCCAGAGTATAACACTGGCATAATAGGACCAACAATAAAACTAAAAATCATAAAGACAAAGGCATTACCAATTCGGTATACGCCCAGGTCATGAGCACCCAGATTCATCCCAACAACTAAAGAGTCCGCCCAAATATAAAACCAACCTAATAGGCCAGCCCCCGCGACCCAACCACCAAAACCGACTAGTTGCTTAGCTGTCTCAACATCAAAATTAAACGATGGTTTCCAGGGACTCATCTTCCACAACATGGCAACTTGAACTATCTGTCCAGTCAAAGTACCAGCGACCAACGCCCAATAACCCATGCCATACACGGCCAATGGGATGGAAAACAGCCCTGGCATCACCACCGTTGTCAGACGCACCCAAAACAGATTTTTAAAGTTCATGTCTTTTTGCAGCAGGGCTTTATGAATAGAGGCTGATGCAGCCAAAAAGACCTGCAACGCCATTACCTTAAGCACAGGAGCCACTCGCATATCATGAAATATCCTGTTAGCAACCACGCCAGAAATTGCGACTAGGGTGCCAGCGACAACAATCCCTAAAGCGTTATTCACCCAAAATGCAGCATTGGCTGCAATATTTCGCTCCCCTTGGTATTGGATAATTGCCTTGCCCATTCCAGCTTCCCAAAACATTTGGGAAAAGCTGATTACCATAGTTGCTGAAGCGACTACACCATAATCTTCTGGGGTAAGCAGTCGTGCAAGCACAACAAAAACCAAAGGCTGAACAGCCTTTGCTGCTATCTCGGAGAGAAAAGACCATTTAAGAGCACGGACAAAAACATTCACTATTTTATCGACGCTCAGCGAGTATTACAAACATAAGAGGATTCACCAGTTTAAGGTTCTAGAGATTAAGGGATTAGAGACTTTCAAGAGGGTTCCGATTTATAAAAAGATCGCACAGCAGAAAAAGGGAAAAGTGCTACCTTTCAGACACTAATATCCACTGGCTTTAAGCATTTTTTGAATAACATCCGGCATTTTAAAATGAGCCTTCCATCCTAGCTGCTTCTCAGCCTTGTCTGCACAGCCTTTGCCCAACAGGATTTCCGCAGGACGATAAAATTTTTCGTCAATTAGCACGTGATCCCGCCAATTCAGGTGAAGCAGGTCAAAAGCCATCGCCACAAAATCTTCTAAGCGATAAGACTCTCCTGTAGAGATCACGAAATCTTCGGCTTTTTCCTGCTGAAGCATTAAATGCATGGCTTCAACATACTCTGGAGCCCATCCCCAGTCTCGCTTAATAGATAGATTTCCCAATCGAAGAGTCTCTCGGCTCCCATTCGAAATCCGCTTAGCTGCTTGTACTATTTTTTGGGTTACAAACCTTTCTGGACGCAACAAAGATTCATGATTAAAAAGGATACCAGAACAAGCGAAAAGACCGTAAGAATCGCGATAATTGGCGACTTCCCAAAACGAGGTAGCTTTGGCAACAGCATAGGGGCTTCGTGGCCTGAAGGGTGTATTTTCATCAGCGCCACTCTCCGGCGTTTGACCAAAACACTCACCCGAACCCGCATTGTAAAAGCGGATTGGCGCATCAATAAAACGAATGGCCTCCAATAAATTCAGTGTTCCAGTTGCAATGCTCTCTAAAGTCTCTACAGGCTGCTCAAAAGATAAGCCAACAGAGCTTTGACCTGCCAAATTATATATTTCATCGGGTCGAATCCTATTCAAAACTTGTAATACGCTCCGAAAATCGGTCAGTGCCATCGAAATCAGCTTAATTTGCTCCTTAATGCCCAATCTTCGCAAGTTAGAAAATGAAGATATCTGTGCATCTCTTGAAGTCCCGACGACCTGATAGCCTTTATCACACAAAAGTTTGGCAAGATACGCACCATCTTGGCCCGAAATACCGCAAATTAAAGCTGTTTTCATCATAAAAGCATTGTCAAAGTACGGTAAAACTCTTCAATCACAAAAAATGTAGACAAACATGATCTTAAAATCGTTTTCACTAAAGCCTCATCTCTTTGAGGTTAAAAAACATCTTGCGGATAACGAAAGGCAGTTGCATAAGGCATCAACGTTTCTACTGTTTCACGAGAATTCTTACAACTAAAGGAGAAAGAAACGCATAACCGAAGCAAAACGCTCAAATGATAAATCTTCTAGGGAATCACGTCTGCAACCCGAATCTGAGCTATATTATGTTTTATCTCACTACTCAGCAACTAGCTCCGTCAGACTGGCTTGAAAAATCCTTTTATAGCAAGGACTGTGGAGCTTATGCCAAAAATCTCATTATGAAGCACCTAAACGAAGAACCAAGGTATTCAGCCATTTTGGCCTCAACATACATTTGCTTAGTTAGAGGAGACTGAGATCAAAAAAAGACTGTCAAAGCCCACACCTATGAAAACGAGAGCATGCTATTTTACTGTTCTTTGCCAAACATCTTGTAAAATTAACAGCTCTAACCAAATAATTTTTCCAGACTATCTCACCATTACAAAACCCTCTCCCGGAATAATTCATCCGCTTCGCCTACTGCCGTGTAAACACACTCACTGTCGAATTTTCCATCAGCAACGTCACCCCTGAGCCTACTGCACAAATTCAAGTCTATTACAAAAACCATCCTTTCTCGTTCATCAACATGCCTAATTGCTTTGAGCAAATAATCTTGACTAATACAAAGGAAAAACAGTCGTGTAGATCACATTCAAGAATCAATTAAGAAGTTCATCAGCCACTCCACAAAACATGAATTCAACAGCTTCAGGTTAGCAGTCTCAAGCCATGCAACAACTCTATTCTTCCACACTAAATATTTCACCGGAAGAATTCACGAAAAGCATAAAGAACTCTTGATATAAATGTCAAAACTATAGTGTCAGCTCTTTGCACGGTTGAAATCAGAATAATTACATAAAAGCGAATGTACATTACGGATCAGCTGTCCCTTCTATACACACCTAAATTCCGTACAATCACTGACACCACTAAACACGCGATGTCTAAAACACTGCTACACACGCACTGACTTAATCACACTCAAATATTGCCGAGCAATAATATCTGGTGTAAAATGACGCTCCAAATACTGACGACCCGAATCACCCATGCGACTGGCCTTTTCCCTATTTTTTGCCAACTCTAGAATAAAATCAGCCAGCTGATGAGCTTCTCCATTTCTAAAAGCAGCCCCACTACCCGCCGCCGCCAGCAAATCTCCCAAGTAGGAACCTGCCGGGCAAATTGAAACAATCGGCCTCCCTGTTGCCAATGCTGGATACAGCTTACTTGGCGCCACTAGGCTCTCCATGCCCTTAGCCACAGTTACCAACGACAAATCACTTGCCGTTAGTGAATAGGGAAGCACACTCTTTTCCTGATAAGGCAAAAAGCTAAAATTCGTCAGTCCACTTGCCTCAACCTTCTCCATCAAAGCCTCCCGCTTAGCACCACCGCCAATACAGACAAACACAATCGGCTCATCTCGCAAAAGTTGAGCCGCCTCAAACAACGTATCAACATCATGACATCGCCCCATGTTCCCCGAATAAAGAACTACAAAGCGGTCCACCAACCCATGTTCCTGAGCAAACCAATTGTTCTCCTTCTCTAATGGCATAATTTGCTCAGCATCCGACCAGCTATGAATCACCGATATCTTCTTTTCTATCTCTGGGCAATGCTCAGCAATCCGCCCCTTCATAGAATCACTCAGCACAATAATCCCAGACGAACGTCGCCACACCCGGCGATTCAAAGACTGCCAAAGCCTCGCAATAGGATGTTTTTGCTTTACGACATCTAACTCTACCGCAATATCAGGATATAGATCGTAGAGCAAACACACGTACTTTGCACCTAAGAACACATTGGCCAAATAGCCAATAATCGGTAAAAATGGCGGCGCAGTCGTCACCAGCAACACCTGATAGTGACGATCCCGTCGCATCAAATGTAAAACCGCGCGCATCGCATACATCAGGCCATTAACCGCCTTTCCTCGAATGCGGCTCGGAAATAGCTGACTCATGCGCGTTCGCTTCACCCAAACATTACCCGACTCCTCCACCTTAGGCGCTTCACCCTTAGCAAAGGCATACCCCGGCTGCCCGGTGAACACATTCACATCCACATTTTGGCTCGCCAGCTGTCTTGCCAACTCTTCAATCAGCTGACCCGTCGCTGCAAAATCCGGCGGGAAAAACTGCGTCATGATCAGCAACCGCAAAGCCTTCGAATCCGTAGCAGTAGCAACAGATCTATTCGCCTTTCTCCGAGCTGTCCGCATATTCACAGCTACAGATTTTCCGAGGACCATAACGCCTTCCTAGTAACAACATCAGAGTTTTGTTTAGGCACACCCTGCACCCGCCGCGATCGCACAATAACGGCACCCACTAAAAACACTATTCCCAGAAGATATATCCAAGTATCAATAAACCCTGATACAACAAAGGTCAGACAGCCCGTCGCCAAAGTAAGGCCATACATCACCCAAACCGTTGCCCGGTGAGTAAAATCCATCTGTAGCAACCGATGGTGAAGATGACGATTATCCGCATAGAAGGGAGACTTTTTCCGGTAGAGGCGGGCCAAAATCACCCACGTCATATCGCCCAAAGGCACTGCTAAAATCATCAAAGGCAGCAGCGTCGCAAATGAATCATCCAAGCGCTGTGGCCCCACAATACACAAGCTAGCCAGCAGAAACCCAATAAAATATGAGCCGCCATCCCCCATAAAAATGTCCGCAGGATTGTAGTTGTAATACAAAAACCCCACAAGGCTCCCTAACAAAGCAGCCCCAACCAGAGCGGGCACAGGCTGAGCCATCACTATCGCAAGCATCACCAAAATGCCAGTCCCAATGCTTGCAACCCCCGCCGCCAGTCCATCTAAACCATCCATCCAATTAATCGCATTCACCACACCCGCCAGCCACACAATGGTCACTGGCAAGCTCACCCAACCCAGGGGAAAAGGTGCCATTCCCGGCAACATCACAGCTTCTATCCGCAGGCCACACCACCAAAGGGCAGCCGCGATCGCAGCCTGCATCCAAAGCCGATTAAAAGGAGACAATTCAAACACATCATCAGCCAGCCCAATCAAAAAGAAACCGCTCCCACCAAGCAATATCAGCAGCAGTGTTGACAAATCTTCTGGTGAAAATAAATCTTGGAATGGCGTTGCCATACTGACACACCAAAAGCAAACAATCGGAAGTAGCGTCGCCACCCAAATAGCCATACCCCCCAAACGAACCATAGGTTGTTGATGCATCTTTCGATCGCAAGGTGCATCAACCTGTTCACACTTAAGCGCAACTAACTTGACAATAGGCGTAGTGATTAACACAACAATCACAGCCAGTAAAAAAACGAACAAGTAGATCCAATAAATGGTCATATTTTATATTTTCCTGAAAAGAAGACTTCTCAGACAAAAATCTTCTTTTGAAACATCAAAACACCAACAAGAAAAAATCATCCGACTCAATAGTCAGCAGGCAAACGAACTGATCTTTGCACGCAACAATCTAACCACGTTAGTTTTGGTGGCTACCTACCAGTATGCGTAGAGCTAACCTTCCCGACTAAAGGAACAAAAATAAAAGAGTCACCCAGACAAATTAAATTAATTGATACATTTAGCCACAAGGGAGCAGTCTTAGTTTCCTAAGAAGGTCCAATACCTCAAAAAAATGGCTCATACTATCACTACCTTGCTCCAGACCAGCGACTAACTACTTGTGTATGCACAAGTCTGAGAGGGCTAAAACCAACGGCCTGCAACACTTATGCTAGAAGCTGCAACACTTATGGTAAAAACCTGTTGAAAAGCTTAGACGCAACCATCTGAGGCTTTCGTTCTGAGGCTTTCGCAAATAATTAAAAAAGAATGATTGTTGGTACTTTCAACAATAGAAAATTCGATGAAATAAAGATTTTTAAGCATTAATAGGCAGACGTCATAGTAATTAGTATCTCATATTTGAATAAACAAATCGGATGATCGTAATCACAGATATCGTGTAACTTGTCCAGCCTGTAACATCTGTTATAGTTCTTCTCAAGCGACATAAGCCTGAGTAGCATGGGTGCCCCCTAACGACCATGCAGTAAGCGCCTTAGTTTGCCAACCCATATGATCACGAACAACCACATACGGACAAACCCTTAGCTTTTTAGTTTGGTGTGGCTGCACCTCCACCTTCACAAAGCTATGAAACTGTTGCTTCTTGTTTCCTCGGCCATGAATTCCCGCATACAGCTGCGACTTCGCCACCACACCCGTAACACTACGACCCTGACGAGAAAGATTCTCCAAAATATCTGCATCCGCATCCCACTGCCGTCGCAGGCTCGCACCACTGCCACCACACACTAACCAGTCAAGGTGGGAATCCGCATGCCCTGTATCCATCGTTCTGACGTGCTCCAAACAATGCGCATGCCCGCTAATCACCAAATCGACCAAGGGTGGCGTGTGATCACCATCAACAAAATCATGAGAACAACTGAAAACACGATCAACAGCAACCGCCACCTTGTCTAATACGGACCGCAAATGCCGCCGAATCCATAGTGTTTCTGACTGCTGCCAGCGCGTGCTTTCAGTGGTATAAGGAGAATGATGTAAATACACAATCCGGCCGACTACCTCAGGTGACTGCCAAGACTCCACCAAAGCGTTCTCTAACCAGGCAAGCTGTTCATGGTCAAACCCCTCTGCCGTTGAATCCGTATTCCAAGTATTAGAATCCAGCGCAAAAAAATCTATCCCACCATAGCGAAATCGATAGTAGCGGTTAGGCAAACGAGTAAATTTTCCAGCACGGTAATTTAGGCCATACCGAAACTCTCCGCCGTTATCCGCCACCGCGTTATCCACCACTGCACTGTAATGATCCCGTAAATGGGCCGATAACTGTTCAGGCGTTAGCGTTGCCAAATCATCTAAAAAGGTTTGCCCATAGGCTTCACCACCTTGTCCGCCATAGTGGCCCCAGTCTATACCGATGCGCCGTAGGCGATCACACACAAAGCGCATGAAGCAGTCCCAACTGCGAAGTCCCGACATTTTCTCAGCATAGTCATGATTTCCAGGCACGGGCAGCAATGGCCGCTCAAAAGTAATTCCTTCACCTTTGTAGGCAGGGCTTTCAGGAAGCGTAGAGAGGAGAGTCTGATAAGGCTGCAAAAAACCACTTAAATAATTTTGATAAGTACCGACAGGGTAGGTCACATCTCCGGTGTGCAATAAAAACCGACTACCGCCGAGCTGAGCCATCAGCTGCTGAGCAAAACTAGCAGAAAATGTAGTTTCACCACCGTCAGCACTCGCACCAACCCCCGCACCGGCATCCGTATCTCCCATCACAACAAATGAAAAAGGCACAGCCTCAGTCGGTGCATCAGTAATCACTAACCGAGTTTGGTCAACTCCGCTCTGAACAATCTTGGGATGCCGCCACTGCACCTGTTGGGCAAGAATTGAATGATAAGCCGCGGGTTTAGAAGAGCGCATCATTCTTGTTAGAAGTAGCGTGGGCCGAACCGGTTGACTGGAGCACGGATAAGTCTATGTCCTTGCTTTCTGAAGCATTCTCATCCGATTCATAGCCATAGGCATAGTAGCGATAGCCACTCATCCCGCTCGCTTTCACACCGTTCGCAACAATACCTAAGGTTGGAATTTGTGCCAGATTCAAGGTTTCAAGCGTTTGAGCTAGCACTGTTCGATCAGTTTTAGCCATACGAGTCACTAGCGTCAATCCGTCCGTGCGCTGACCAATCAAGGTAACATCGGCCAAGCCAGTCGCAGGCGGCGCATCATAAATCACTAGGTCAAAGCAGCGCTCAAAAGTCCCCATCAGTTGCTGCATTTTGTTAGAAGAAAGCAGCTTAGTCGGATCCGGCGGAATTTTCCCAGCGGTTAGTGCAAATAATTGACCATCCACATCTATTTGCTGAATAACAGACTTCAAGGGTAAATCATCGGCGATCAGATTGGATAGTCCAAGATTATTAGGAATCTGAAGGCGATCATGAACTTGAGGCTTACGCAAATCCACATCAACAACCAGTACCCGCTGCCCCATGGCCGTAGCCACCCTGGCCAAATGCGCACATACTGTGGATTTACCATCACCAGGCAATGCAGAACTAATCAGAATAGAGCGAATAGGCCTATCTGAACTCAACATGCGAATATTGGTATGTAGTACTCGCATCGCCTCTAAAAAGCTTGATTCACTGTTACCGCCATAACCGTAGTAATTTGATTTCGACCGTTTGCCTATCCGAATTTGAGAAAGACCCTCTATAAAAGTAGAAATCGCACTCTTTTTCACGGTACGGCTATCTTGCAAATCCTTGTTAAATGGCAGTGTGCCTAACAAAGGCAGCTTCACACCGGCCTTCAGGTCATCCACCGAATGATAAACGTTATCCAGTTTTTCAAGCAATAGCGCCGCACCTAAGCCCAACAACATACTCGCAACGAAGCCCATCAGCAAGCTGCGCTTTAAATCCGGCGAGATGGGGGTCGTTGGCTGCACTGGCACTTCAATCAGCTGCCAAGGAATTTCTGTCTGCGCCGCCTCAATTTCCAGCGTCTCCCGCGTCACCCGAAAGCGGGTCAGCGCCTCGGTCGAAATTTCCAGCTCCCGCTGCAAGTCAGTATATTGACGAATCAATGTTGGCAGCTGCCCAATTACCTGCTCAGCCTCCTGCTCAGCCTTAGCCAGGGTTTGGCTTTGTACAGCCATTATCTGAAAATTATTCGCGGCGATCGCCTGTTTGGTTCCCACCACCCGCTGAGCCTCCTGCTGCAACAGCGGCAAAATATTCTCTCGCTGTTCTTCCAAGACTCGAATAGCCAAACTATTTGGCTCAAAGCGAGTCAGCTCCTGGGCAATATTAGTCTCTACCGAGCGCAGCTCACTGAGTAACTGCTGATAAATGGGGGCACCATCTAAAGAGGCCAAGGTTCCAGACTGATCTTGTAAGTTATTGAAAGTTTGTCCAGCTTCTGAGAGCTGACGGTCTAACTCTAGTCGCTGCTGAGACAACCCAGTCGTTTGTTGAGAAAACTGCTGTGACTGCAACTCCGGGGTAATAAAGTCATACTGTCGCCGAAAGGCTTCCAACTGATTTTGAACTGTATCAACTTGTGATTGCAGGGTTGGCAATTGATTTTCAACAAAGTTTATCCCTTGCCTCAAATTTGTTTGTCGTTCCGCAAGAGAATACTTTAAATACGTCTTAGAAAGCTGATCGAGTACGACTTGAATTTGCACAGGATCTGGGCTTGTATAGCTCACCTCTAGAATTTTTGTCTCGCCTAGGCGCATAATTTTCAAACTATCCAACAAAGTCAGATAGTCTATATCCGGATAGGTTTGCTGTAGTTGCTCAGCCACAGGCTCAATTAGCTCAGGGCTTCGTAGCACCTGTACCTGAGTTTCATAATCTAAACCCGATTTACCTAAGTTCTGCTCCCCTAAAATTTGCGTCAGATCAGAGAAATCATCATCAGCATTGACAGGCTCTACCAGTACTCGAAACTGCCCCTGATAAATCTCATCCTCCCGCAAGGTCTGCACGGTCACCAGTGTCATTACCACAGCAGCCACTCCAGCGATCGCCCACGCCCGCCGCCGAATCACAGACAGCAAATTGCGCAGGTCACCGTCTTCTTCTTGCTGGGCCTGTAGCTGCCAGGCCGCCAGCATGGACGACGGCTCCGCAGAAGAGATAACAGGCGGCGTGTATGGCAAACTGTTGCCATTACCATTGGGAGTGACAGTTGGAACAGGGGTTTGAAAAGTTTCCATGCGATCGCACGATAGTGTGTTGAAGAACGGAGTAAAAATAAACAACTAACACCAAAAGGGTTAGCAACAAATTTGGAAAGACAGCGCCCAAAGGAATAACGAAAGGAATGACTAAAAGAACAGCCTCAACGGAGACACTAACTGCAAAATGGGACCAAAAATACCCTCGATAGAATCGCCAACACGGGCACGACCATTACGCCCCACAATGACAACATCATTGTTCAAAATCAGCGGATTCCTCTCCGAATCAATCCCCTCAGTCAAATCAACTTCCACCTGACGCTGGGTCACGCTACCATCTGGATTCAGTCGAATCAACTCGACGGTCTCTTTCGCCCGATTGTTAAATCCACCCGCTGCCAACACGGCCTGATTTAGGGTCGTATTGGGAGGCACTTCCAGCAAACCCGGACTGTCTACCTCACCCACGACATTCACATTCACCTCATCAGGCGAGAAGTTGGCCGCTGTAAGCTGAGCAATTTCACTTGGCGTTGGAGCACTCGCCACCGGAATAATCACCGTATCACCTTGCTGTAAAACCAAATCTTGACTGAGATCTCCAGACTGCAAAAGCTGCCAAAAATCAAGGTCAATCAGTTGCTCGGAACCACTCCGAGTCAGCCTGCGCACCTGAATTTCCCTAATATCAGCAGAGGGCTTAATCCCACCAGCGGTTTGCACTACCTGGGTCACCGTTGTGCGTCCTTTATTAGAGCCGCCCTCAAACTCGTACGCACCAGGCCTGAAGACTTCGCCAACTACAGCCACAACAATGTCATCCTCAGTCGCCGAGGCCAAATTAGAAGCCGATAGTTGATTGGTTTGAGCGATATCAACCGTATCCGTTTCACTAATGACAATGGCATCGCCATCTCGCAAAGGTAAGTCCTGACGAACATCACCATTATTTAGCAAATCCCAAAGATTAAGCACAATCGTTTGAGACGGTCTGCGGCCATTAGAGCGTCGCAGCTGCACCTGGTAAAGATCAGCGGCTTGAGTGACCCCGCCCGCCGCCTGCAAAGCCTGCGCAACCGTCGGGAATTGGGCATCACCTTCAGGCGCCAGGGTATAAAGACCAGGCTGACTCACTTCACCTGCGATCGCCACTCGCAATGGCCGAGGACTCTCCAACACCACCGTAACTTGGGGATAACGCAACTCTCCTCGATAGGCTTGAGATATCGCAGCGCCCGCCTCCTGAACCGTCAGGCCATTGACATTCACCGGACCAATCACAGGCATATTGAGCGAGCCATCAGCCAGCACCTGCTGATTACCACTATATTCCGGCACATTGAATATCGTGACAACAAGAGAATCTCCCGGCCCTAGCGCATAAGCGTCATCAAACCGGGTAACAGCAGAAACAGCGCCGACAGGCAGCTGAGGCAGAGCTTCAGGACTCAGCTCAGCAGCTTGCGCATTGAGAGAAAGCATCGGAAACAGGGATGCATGAGCCACTACCAGCTCAGAACCACCTACAGCCAGAAGCGCCCAAGCCCAAATCGAAACCATCTGTCGTAGAGTCAGCTTCATTATCATTAGAGTAAGACCGCCCAATATCCTTGATGTAAAAAATAACTTTAGAATCAACCCAGCCTGTTCAGAATCAATCCAGCCTGTATTGGTTTAGACGCTGCCCTCAAACACAACCCACCTATAAAACTCTTAAAAGAAGAAGAAAAAGGAAAGGCTCCAAAATCACTTTCACCCCCTTTAAATGCACCAGAGGTACAAAAGGAACGAAAAAGTGCTTCTAACAATGACATAGAGACCCCTAACAAGGAGCAGCGGCTCCAATTACCAACATGCTCTATAACTCCATACACCAAGGCCGCATTTAAACCGGTCAAACCATAAATAGAGTTTTAGCGACTCAAGATTTGGCACATATAAGTGGCAACATCCTTAAACCCAGAACAAGAGCTAACATCAACAAAGTTGTATGTCATGAAGTTACATCAACAAAGCTCGATATATAGAGCTCTCGCCATCATATAGCCTGCCCCACAAATATTGGTTCAGTAAATTCCTCAGATCACGGGATATTTCCCGAACCTTCATGACTTTACTAAGGATTTGTACGGAAGACGTCTACGGGTTGCGTATGTAGAAGCAGGGTTCATATGTTGTGCTTACGGAACGATTGGTCTCTCCCACTGGATTCCATCTCAGTCACTCGTTACCGGAAATTTCTTTTGAAGGAAGCATTTTGTATGCGAGTGAATTCTGCACTCCTCATGGGCGCGGTACTCTGTTCATCAGCGCTCACGACGTCCACAGCTCAGGCCAATAGCATTGTTCGAGAGAGGGCACTCACCGGAAAAGGTGAAGGTTTACCCTCTGCAGAATTCTTGCTAGGCATTGATGAACTATCTCCCTTGCGACCAGCCCTGGCAAAGCGAAGCCTACTCGCGCAGAATATTCCCAGGCCCCTAACTGGTGCTGGCGCGATATCGCAGGCAACCGTTTCCACAGAGCCTGTTTCCACACTGCCCGTTTCTGCAGCGTTAGGTTCACCAGCCATATCGCCCAGCGTTAGCGATACTCACTCACCTCAATTCTCTGGTCCTGCTACTACTGCTAATAACCGAAGTACATCTATTGCCGAGCGCCGTAGTTTGGAAGAACTGCTTGCAACTGCTGAACAAATTGTCGAAGAGGTTGAAAGTAGCCCCTCAACCATACAAGACAATTTTCAACAGGAAGCAACCTTCTTTACGAACAGCAATACACCTTCTTGCCAAAGCGACTGCATAACAAATGGCACAACTAACACAGCGACCGAGACAGACGTACTGGCTCAGTCCGTGCCATCCTTAGAGGAAATTCAGCAAATCCAGCAGGATCTTAGAAATCTAAACGTTCCAGCATCCGTAAGTCGCAGACGAGCGTATCCAGGCATTACCATTTCGAACCCAACAGGCTATGGGGCCGATCGTGGCCAAATCTTCGCAGGCATCGGCTTTCAATCTCGAACCCGCTTTAGTGGAGGCACTATTTTTGGTGGAGGAAGCCGAGACGGCACCGTAGGTGTCGGATTTGGGATTGGTGATGCGCGGGAGTCTGTAGGGTTCCAAATCTCCTACACTGCAGCTAGTTTTGGAGGTAGTCGGGCACCCTTAAGCGGTGGACTGAATGCTAAGATTCACAAGCAATTTGGTAATGGTTGGGCAGCCGCTATTGGCGGAGAAGGCATCATCAATTTTGGCAGACTGCCAGAAGATGATGACGAAATTGAGTTCAACGATTTTGAAGGCACCTACTATGGGTCAGTAACCAAAGTCATCAATTTACGCGAAGACTTTAACCAACCCTTTAGTCGCCTAAGCCTGACAGGTGGAGTAGGAAGTGGCCGATTTCGCTCTGTGGACCAAATTG
>JBCDAG010000090.1:0-20358 GCA_039186165.1 Cyanobacteria bacterium P01_F01_bin.53 | reverse complement strand
GGAACTTATGAGGGTCTCCAATTTGGGGGATATACATAGATTCTTCCTCTCTACAGCGTAAATCGTTCTCCAAAGCATTTTCCCAATCGATAGAGTGAGAAACTTGCCGGAAATCGTGAAATTTTATTGTTTTTTCTCTGGGTTGACAGTGTAAGTAATCTTAAATGTGTGCCCTTTTAGCTCATAAACTAATCCTATGATACCTGGCCTAACCCCACAATCAGCACCTGAAATTTCTCCAGTTTTTTTGAGTTTTTTGAGGACTGGACTGAGTTCTGTTTGTAATTCAGGATCCCAAAAAGTATTTTGATCCTTTAACATCGATTCGACTTCTCTATTGCTAAATTCAAACTTATACATCATTAAACAATCCTCAAGAAACAATCCTCAAGGCAGGTGACTCAAACATTTATTTCAGGATGTAGCATTTTCAAAAAATTACTGGCATCCCCAATAAGGGGTATTGTTAGCCGATTGGTAAAGCGTGGAGAAACGACCGCAACTACTTTTCTCCTATGAAATGTTAGGTAGATGCAATCTAGTTCACTTATGAGCTTTTCCCAAGACTCAGTTAAATTCTCTCGAAATTCAGTGAGAGGCATTTCCTCAGTATGTTGAATGCCTGCGTCTTCACTCGCATTAATATCTTCAATATCTTGAAGAGGCAATAGGAAAGCGGCTATCTCTCCATAGTGAGTGCAAACAACTCTCATTCGCCCAGACTGAACCTGTCGTCGGAGTTTAGGTAACTTTACCCTTAGCTCTGACATTGGAACCTGCTTAAAACTTTTACTCATGACGGGTAATTCCTATCCCTGCATAGCAGTATGGCAATTATTTCCTTTAATGTCAATAGCGGTTTACGTATTTTACATTTTTTGTCTGTGGTCGCCTTCCCGTAAGGGTTTTTCTGCTTTCCTGTCTGCTTGCCAAGCAGTCGGTCATATTTTCTTGCTGCCCAACTCCTGGCCTTTGATTTCAGTGGTCGTAAATCCAATTGAGCTCATGAAGCGACTTTAGCTTGGGCTGATTTGATTGCGATCCCGTACTGCTAAGGAAAGAGCCTAACGCATGCGAGAAGTAAATGAATAATGGCCTCATTGTGCTCGCCGGTTTCCGGATTCGACCAAGTTAAGGTGTGAACACTGTTTCAATGCTGAAAATGGTCTGGATCGCGCAGGGTTAATAGGACGACAGATCAGGGTCTTATTTGGTATTTTTCGACGACTAAAATCCTAGATCCGTGATCGCGCTTTCCGCCGCCTTAAATACCGCCGCATCTGACATGGTTTCCCAAGCCGTATCCCCAATCTCTCTATAGAACTGTTCATCATAGGGCCGCGTCCTTACCACCACCGGCATCGGTACCGCATGGCCCAACAACAATGCCTGCTGCTTAGAATCTAACTTCGCTAGAACAGACCGCAAACTCTGCCCACCCGATACGCCCGTGAAAATCGCGTCAATATCCTTCTCATCATTTAGCAGCGCCGTAATCCGCGTGCCCACCTGTGACATCACCTCGTTATCAATGCCTGAAGGCCGCTGATCCACCACCAGCAACGTCACAAAATACTTCCGCATCTCCCGCGCAATCACCCCAAAAATGGTCTGCCTCGCGGTTGCCGGGTCTAAAAAGCGGTGTGCTTCTTCAATCGTGATGACCAAAGGCTGCGGGCGATCGCTCGGATTCTTACTTTGCAAGAACCTATCCGCCTTTTTCACGTAGCTCGCATGAATCCGCCGGGCAATCACATTCGTTGCCAGCATATACGAGAGCATATTGCTCTGCGAACCAAACTCAATCACCACATGCTTCCCAGCATCAATGGTCTCCAGTATTTGATTCACATAGTTGTGCGGACAAGCCCCCCGAATGTACTTCAGCTCGGCCAAGCGAGTGAGCTTACGCTGCAAAGCCATAATGGAAGACTTAGAGCCCATCTTCACCTCACAAAACTCTTGTATCTCCTCATTGCTGAGTTGCAACAATCGGTTAATCCAGCTACTACCAAACTCATTGCGCAAAATGATCGCATTCTCTAAGCTAGCCTCCGAGAGATTCAGCTCCCGGCTAATTAGCATCAAATCCTCCACATCGATCTGATCGAAGCTGATGTACAGCTCCTGTGCGTCCATCACGCCCCGTCGCTTAGTCGCTTCAGGGTCTAGGGTAAATATCTGCACCTGCCCTGGAAATAGCTGCCTCAGCCCCTTTACTGTGCTAAATTCCTTACCCTCGCTCACGGCTTCCCAGCCATACTCCGAGTGCATGTCAAAAATCAGGTTCACCGCTGCCTGCTTGCGAATAATCCCCGAGAGAATTAAGCGCGTTAGGAAAGATTTACCCGTGCCTGATTTACCAAAAATACCATTACTCCGCTCCACAAACCGATCCAGGTCGATGCAAATCGGCACCTCCATATCAATCGGTTGCCCAATCGCAAAATTCCGCCGATGCACGTCATCTTCCCAGCCAAACACCGCGCGAAAATCCCGCTCGGAGGCGTCATACACCTGGCTGAAGTGCCCTGGAATGGTCTTTACCGGCAGCAGCTGAAGCGGCGCACTTGAATTGGTTTCGTAGGAAGCTAGGCCATTCGACTTACCAGAGGATTTTTCCGTCTTCTTCCCCCCATTCCCCCATTCCCCCATTCCCCCATCATCCGTCGGCGTAAACATCAGCATCGGTGTCAGATCAACGGTTCCATACGTTCCCGAACCGGCCAACACCTCTTGCAGAAAAACATTACTCGGCTCAGGAGGATTGGCTAATATGCGCTGACTCGCCGTTCCTAGGGCTACATCGGTGAGCATGCAAAAGAAACGCGATCGCACGCCCTGCACCACCAAAAATTTCCCCACCCGCATTTCTTCGACCAACACATCCGGATGCAGCCGAACTTCGAGCCCCTTACTCAAGGAGCCCTGAATGACAGACCCTAACGGACGCATCTCACGCATGACAAAACCCTAAAAATAAGCACCCGCTAAGGGGGCATCTTCAGGGCTCATGGTAGCGAAAAACGTCCGCTTAGTACATAAGTTCTTCTATTGTCTTTTCTAGGCTCTCTAGGCAAGCTAGGGTAAGCAGCTTACCTGAGATGTATTTCTTGAAAGCTGGTGGCCCTTAGAAAGGGTGACCCTTAGAACTGGTAGCCGATACCGCCTTGAACCGCTGTCGTCGTATCGCCGCCAATGGGCACGATCGCATTGCCATAAAAGACGATGTTATTGCGATTACGGGTGAAGTCCACGCCGGGCTGAAGCACAAAGGAGGTGCCGTCTCCCATCACAGAGCCTTCACTGGCAAATGTCGCACCAGCACCCAGATAAATTTCAGTATTGAAGTTGATGGGGTAGTCGTAGGAAACGACAGGAACAAAGGCTGAGCCCTCGCCCAAGAACGCCGTACCGCGAATGGAAATGGGCAACTCCAGAATGTTGTAGCGGCCCGTGATACCCACGCCCACTTCACTATTACCAAAGGCCGGACCAATACCTATGTAGCTGCCATAGGCGGCCTGTGCCTTAGCGGGAGCCTGCAACGATAGGGCCAGTGCCAAACCACCCATTGCAATGCTGGCAAAACCTGCCAAACGCTTGCCAAAACCAGTACTCATCTCAAACTCCTCGAGGTAGGTTTGCCCTTCTTAGTAACCTTAGTCACCTTAAAAAGGGCCTTAAAAAAACGTGAAGGTATAAAACCTTGCAACATATTAACTTTGATTAATGAAGCAATAGCTTACTTTGGGGCCAGCCGTCAAGGCTATAAATGCCTAGGCGCATTTTGCCTCATGCGCTGAAACATAATGAGGGCAAGACACAGCGTTGATGTCTGTCAGCTTTATGCGTGACGGCTGCATTATGGGTCTTGTTAACTGCGAGGGTTTGCGGCACGCGTATTTTCTTCAATGGTGTATCGGAGGATGCCTGCTACGACTGCGTGTCCTTGCTTGGTCAGGTGACGGTTGGTGGGGTAATACAACAAAGTCTCAGGTGTTGTATGGTTTGGTGCGGCAGCCTGCAATCCTGGTGTGAAATCAACAAACTCGAAACCTAATAAAGCCGATTGGTTGGCAAAAAAGTTTCGTTGCCGTTGACTGAAGGCCGACATAATGGGGCTTAACTCTGGCTGTTCAAAGGTGACAACGTCGGTGTAGGCGGTGTAGGCAGAGGGCGTGTAGGTGACAACTGGCTTGAAGTTGTGGGTCTTGGCAAGCTGAATAAACTGTTTTAAAGCGTCGGAAAATATATCTAAGCTAATATCTCCTTCGGCCAGTCGTTTAGCGTGGACGACCTCATCGCGATCACCATTTTCAGGGTTAAACGCTACAGTGTTGGTTTTAAAGGAGAGATCGTATCGGAAATTGATGTCGTCTTCTGAAATGCCGTCTTTTAGCTCGTTAGGTGCCGAATCGTCAGTGGGTTCATCGGAAGATGCATCTGGATCAATTTCTGGGGTAATTGCTGCTCTTAGCCAGTTCCACGCGTAGCTATGGCGACTCAGTGGCCCAAAAGTTCGCTCCAAGTTCACCCTCTGCTCCGCTGAGCCAGATTGTCGATAGGAATGGTACCTTAGGGCATCGCGCAGATCGTTTCCTTCATAAACATTCAGAACCACCACTTCTGGGGCTTTCTTCAAGCCGTAGCGCTCTAGCAACCGCAAATACTCGTATAGCCCAATTCCTGGATGTCCCAAATTATAAGTAGATACCTTCGCAACGGTTGCTAATTGAGCGACCCAGGTATCCTCTGGCCTTACCGTTGTGCACCAAATGAAGGAATCGCCTAGGGCAACCACATTAAACGCTGACTGCTCACTATAGACGGTGCTCGGTGGATTGCAAAAGCCGATTTCATCCATTCTTACCGTGTTTACGGTGCCAGGATCTTGGAAACTGTAGTTAATTTCTGCGAAAGGCTTCCAAAGCGTAAAGGGAAATCCGCCATCGGTACGCTTAAATCCAACGGCATCCTTGGCCGTTGGAAATCGGCCCGTCGCTATCTGAGAGCGCAGGGTGGGCTCAAAGTGAATCAACACATCTGCCGGAATAATTGTAGGTAATATGCGCAGTGAGCCCTCAACCAGCACGGTTGTCAGCGCCAGATTGGCACTCGCTAGAGCTGTGAGCTTGCTCCACTTGTTCATACAAACAATCTGTTCAATTGCTTTGGTTTATGTTGTTCAGTGTGTTCCTAAATTTCAAAAGCGGTAATCAAAAGCGGTAACCATTACTTTGGTTACTGGCCCAGGCAAAGTTTTGAGAGACAGGGCAAACCGTTTTCCTTGAGTAGATGGGCAATCCCGCGCATCACCAGAACGCCCAGAAGGGCTCCCAATACAAAGTGTGCATAGTTACGCGTAAAAGCGAATAGGCGCTTCATCGGTTCGGATCCTTTGCCGTGGGGATGTCCAAAATCGTTATTTCAGTGTTTGTTGCCCAGCCCTATGGCTTCAACATTAGGTTGTTAAGGGTGCGTTTCAAGTGGGTGTTTGTCTTTTTGCGTGTTTTTTATAGGCCAACGCCGCAAGACGCTTACTGTTAAAGTTTTGCGGCGTTGGCCTAAATGAAGCAGTCGTCCATTCAACTCTCCGTTTAACCGGTATTACGCATACCGGCGGCAACGCCATTAATGGTGAGCAATGCCCCCCGCAATAGTTCGCCTTTGCTGTAACGTGATCGCACCCGTCCGGTCACCGCATCATTGCCATACTCCCGTAATCGCTTCAGCAGTGCTACCTGCAAAAAGCTTAAAGGCACAATTGAGCCATTCCGCAACTGCACAGACCGTTGCAAGCTCGGATCGCCATCGAGCAGTTTGCCATGGTCAGTGATAGAGAGCACCACTTCACGGGTGAGGTAAAACTCAGCCGCAATCTGATCGAACATGGCCTGAAAATCATCCCGCTTTTCATGGCTGCTCAGCTGGCTTACATAGTGCTGGGCAATTTGTAAGTCCACCTTGGCCAGGGTCATTTCTACCTTAGAAATCACCATCTTAAAGAAGGGCCACTTGGCATAGAAATAGCGCAGCATTTCCAAATGTTCTGTTGTGTTCTCTTCAATAAACTCTTTGAGCGCCGTTCCGACCCCGTACCAAGAGGGCAGTAAAAAGCGGGTTTGGGTCCAGCTAAATACCCACGGAATTGCTCGCAGTCCGTCCAGATTTCGCTTACCCCGACGGCGGGCTGGGCGAGAGCTGATTTGGAGCTGTGAGATCTCTTGTACCGGGGTGACCTGATGGAAAAAGTCCACGAGGTTTGGCTGTTCATAAATGAGGGCGCGGTAGTGCTGGCGCGATCGCACACTCAGCCGCTCCATAATTTCATTCCAGGCATCGATGGTGTCAAAGGTGCTGCCAAGTACGCTGCCTTGAATCACGGCGGTGGTGACTGTTTCTAGGTTGTAGAGTGCCAAGTCAGGCAAGTTGTACTTGGAGGCCAGCACTTCACCCTGCTCGGTGATTTTGATGCGACCATCGACACTGCGACCCGGCTGGGCCAAGATAGCCTCGTAGGCAGGGCCACCGCCCCGTCCGACCGAGCCGCCGCGTCCATGGAAAATGCGCAGGGCGACGGTGTATCTATCTGCGATCGCCTGTAAGGCTTGTTGGGCCTTATGAATCTCCCAGTTACTGCTGAGAAAGCCTGAGTCCTTATTGCTGTCGGAGTAGCCTAACATCACTTCTTGTAGAGCGGTTTCAGCTTCTTCCGGCTTAGCTCTGGATTCCTCTAAGGCCGCATAGCCCCCCTGAAGCATGGCTCGATACAGTGGCAGCTCCCACAGCTGGGTCATCACCTCCGGTGCCCGACGCAAATCTTCCACCGTTTCAAAGAGGGGAACAATTTTCAGGGCACAAATCCCTGTGGCTGGGTCATAGAGCCCGGCTTCCTTGGCCAGTAGTGCCACCTCCAGCAAGTCGCTGGTGGTGTGGCTCATACTGATGATGTAGCTCTGGCAAATGCCAGGACCGAACTCCTGGTGAAGCTTCCGTACCATCCGAAACGTGGCAATAATTTCGTTGGCCTTATCGGAAAAGGCCAGTTCACCTGGAATCAACGGACGACGAGTCTTGAGCTCGCTAATGAGCCACTCATTTTTTTCGTCTTCGCTCAGCTCGTTGTAGGGCTTGGGTAATAGGCCCAAATACTCGGTGACTTCGTCGATGGTGTCAGAGTGATTGGTGCTCTCCTGACGAATGTCGAGCTGGGCTAGGTTAAAGCCGTATATTTCGACCTGACAAATGAGTTTTTCGAGATCCTCACACACGAGGCCGGTTTCTTTGAGGTTGCTTTGAATAAGCTGTAATTCACGCAAAAAGTCGTCACCAGAGCGATACAGTCGCCCACTGGACATTTCACCATCTAGGTTGGCCTCCTGCTCTTGCAGATAGTCTCCGTTGTAGAGCTTCTCTGAGCGAGTCATGGTGCTGATTAGGCGTTGCTCAATGTAGGCCAGTTTCAGCCGGTAGGGCTCTTGGCGATAGCGAATGGCTAGCTTTTCATAGATGTCAGGCATCTGGGTCTGATCCTGCTCTAGGGATTCGAGCAGGTCAGGCAGAACTTCGCTCCAGTGCAGCGATAGGCTCAGCAGCTGGGTGAGGTTTTGAATGGAGCCTAGGTACTTGCCAATTACCATGTTGCGCTGGTAGTTGGCGGTTTTCCAGGTGATTTGAGGGGTGACCGAGGGGTTGCCGTCGCGATCGCTGCCTACCCAAGAGCCGAATCGGCAAAAGCTTTGGCGCGGGGGCTTAAGCGTTGGAAAGGTGCCCTCTAGGGCTCGGCAAATGCGCTGATAGAGCTGCGGGATCGTCTCGAAGAGCACCACATCGAAGTAGTGGAGAGTAAAGTCCACTTCATCGAGTACGGATGGCTTGAATTGGTGCAGCTCGTCGGTGCGCCACCACAGCCGAATTTCTTCCACAAGCTGGGCCTGGAGGGCCTTAATTTCCCAGGAGGAGACCAGGCCTAAGCCCCGTGCATTTTCCTCTTCGCGATCGAGCTGGCGCAGAATCGATGAAATGCGACGCTGCTTATCGCGGATGGTGTGCCGCACAATTTCGGTGGGGTGGGCGGTGAACACCAGTCGCACGTCGAGCTGATCAAGCAATCGCTGGATCATTTGAGGCGGTACATTCAGCCGCTTGAGGGTGGGAAAGAGCCAGTAAAACGTCCCCACATCTCGGCCCGACTCAACGTCTCCGTCTAAGTTGGGAGCCTCTGGGGCTGCATCAGTCGCGTCAGCGGCATCTTGAGTGTTTTGAGCGTCAGCTTGGGCCTTATTTTGATCCTTTCCTTGGGCGGAGGCAATGGCCGCATCTTCGTAGGCGGCTCGGTACTGCTGCTGCTGCCCTCGCTGTTCGTAGTGCTGCTCAACGATATTAATCAGCTGAAAATACAGTGCAAACGCCCGGGCCATTTTGATGGCATCGTCTAGCTCAAGCTCTTCAATCAGCTGGAGAACGGGGGCTCCGCCGGGGGCAGTGGCCTGGCCATCGGGTGCACACAGTTTGCGTAGCCTGCTCAGGAGTGCCACGAGCGTAGGACCACATTCATCTTCTAATACGTCTGCCCAGGTTTCTTCCACGCGCTTGAGACGGTTGCGCAGTAACCAGTCGTGGGTTGTCATGGTTGGAAGGATTTCACTGTCGGATGCATCTGTTAGCGTCGTGGGCATGTTTCCTTCTGGATGACTATTTGGTGTAGAGAGGCTATCTGTTTGTGCGGGGCCTTGCGAGTAGACGGTAGAACTCATGCGGCTAGAAGACTATGGATAGTGAGCACTCGAAACGATTGTAGGAGTTTTAGGGACGCCCTGGGTGTTTTGGCTATCTGAATGTATCTATTCGTGTATTTAAAAGGGATATATTGCTCGCTTGAGTGTTTATTTATACCTTTGGTCACCCTTGTGGATCTTACCTGGGCATTACCCTGGGCATCTCTATCGTGAATTTTGGCGTTTTGATTTTGCCGTCCGGATTTTATGGCTGGTGCTTGAACTTTATAATTCTGTTGCTTAGTGCGATTTATTGCAGAGCAATTTTGGGACGCTATCGTTTGCAAGGTCTCTTGTTCTGCTATGGTTTGGTGTGATTTTAAGGCTTTAGTTTTGAAGCTGTGGTTTTAATCCTTAAACGATCGTTTCTGAGCTGGGCTCAGTTTCTTGAGGGATTGGCAGTAGGGGCAACACGGGCAGTTGTTCACCTCTGAAAACCTCTTCACTGGCAGCGCCTAATTCGGCTAAGCCGCTGGTGATCGCCCGCCCAGAAGTCAGCAGTACCAGCAGGGGCATCGTCCCTAAACTCACGGTGAGATCCACCGCGATAGGCAGCGAAATAGATAGCGGCGGCAGGGTATTGGCAGTTGGCTCGCGAAAAGATTTCATGGATGACCTTTATATAATAAAAATAGGCGCTGGAGACACGTAAGTAAGCTGGCACTGCCCGCTGTTGAAACTATACGCGGTGATCACCTAAGATTTACTCGTGCAAAATGTACAACGTTGCCCTAGAATGCAGCGAGCGCTGTGGCGTTGTTCCGTGATGCCCTACGGCCTCCTGCTTGACAACCCGATTGGCATTGGCATCAAAGCGCCAATCAGTCTACTCTATACAACGATTTAGGCGACGAACCTGGTCTCTATAGCCATCTATGTTAGGTCATTTTCCTAAACAACAAGCTGACGCGGATCCGGCGACCTTAATTCCCTGGCTTAAGGACACAGTTTTGCGTCCAGAGGATAGCCTAACCACAGATATCCAGGTAAGGCTCCGGGGGAATATTCTTCACGTTTTGTGTCAATCCGGTGAGGTCGGTTTGCCCCGAGACTATGTGTTGATGCGATTGGTGCGATCGCTCATGGACCCTGAGGTTAAGGCCCGCTTCGAAGAAGGCTTTCCTCAGATTTATCAGATATATGTCTACAGTCGTTTGGCCCTAGAGCGTAAGCCGGTGTGGAGTGCGCCGGTGTATTTGAATCGGCTGGAGCGCCACTTAGAACGTTTGGTGCAAGGGAGCGAAGGCGCAGAAGCTGCCGCAAAATTAGTAAAAGCCAACCAGGCCAGTACCGCTCAATTTATTCAGGCCAGTGAGCAGACCAGTACAGGGGCTGCCCGTGGAAGGCCTAGTGAAGCGGCCCATGAGAAGACCAATCAAGTAGTAACCGATGGTCTTGCCACACAGGCCGAGGCTGCTCCCTATGCCGTTGCTTTGTCTGACTCAGAGGTTTTGCCCGAGTCTCGGCAATCTGAGCTTGCTCAAGAGCAAAAGGCAATTTCGCCTGAGCAGCTCTCCGATATTATGCTTGCCCGCCAGGGAGACTCTGGTGCGATCGCCAGCTACCTTAGCGAGACGCTGAGTGCGCTCAATGTCGGTGTAAAGGTAAGTGCGCGAGTCGTGCCTGGTAAGGCACGTCGGGCGACGTCTGTCGTGGGTGCTCATCAGCCCATGGACTTCCGTAGCACCTCGTCACTGCCTGCCGGGCGAGATTCGACGCCAGAGGATGCCGCTAAGTCCGATGGGCAATCGGCTACTAGCGCTGCTAGACAGCAACTAGTTTCTCGACTTTGGGTATTTTGCGAAGCCAGCTACAGCCCTGACCCATTGGTGATCGCAGAGCCGATTGCAGAGCGGTTGCGTCAGCTCCATTTGCGTCAGTTTCAAGATGCCGTGATTACCATTCAGGTCACGGGTGAAGCTTCCTCTGACTGGCGGCTTCGGGTTGATCTGACACCGCCTGAGGACATGCTCAAGGAATGGGGGCGTTGGGGCGATGTGCTGGCGCTCTCTGAGCTGGTCAATCAAATTTCTCGGCCCTATGGCCTGAAGCTGATCGCTGAGGTGAAAAAAGAGACGCTTCACCTGATTAGTTACCCGATAGCGCCTGTCGGTAGCACGGGAGCAGGTGGTTCGCTCTCGACTGGCCAATCAACTGGGCAATCAAGAGCCTTGGCGAGCCAGTCTTCTGACCAGTCCTCCGGCAAGCCGGTTGTCGATATTGAGGGCTTGGTCTCTGATATCAAAGAGCTGCTGGTTGGGCTCTTTCCCCAAGGACTCCATCGGGCGATGCTCTATGGTCCCTCCACCGATGACATCAGTCCTGAGTGGCTACGCGGTATTGACTTGCCTGCGTTGGAGCACTCCCACCTTTCAGAGAGCACGGTGGCTTTGGCCTCAGAGGGGGATATGCCCGCGCTGGCCTATTACCTAACTCGAGCGCTGAACCCTGATCTCAAAGAGCAGCTGGCGACCGGTGGTATTCGGGTGCAGCTATTGCGTAAGGATAAGCTGCTGCACATTATGGCCGATGGTCCGGTGTGTCCTCCCAAGCACGGGATCGTGCCGCTGATTTCTAAAACCCTTAAGCAGCTTGAGGTCCCTGAGCTAGAAGGGGTTCGTTTGTATGGTCGTCGGGCTGGGCAAAAGCAGCCGATTTGGACCCATGGCACGGACTACACCCACCGGCCACGGTTGGTGCCCGAGGCCAAACCTGAATTTGCGGCGTCAGAGGCCTACATTGGTGAGCTGATTACGCCGGTGAGTGCTGAGAGCCTTATCGAGACTGAGGGCGATGGCGAGACTGAGGGCGATGACATTAAGCTGGGCACCTGGCTGGTGCGGGCTATCCAGTTTGCCATGATCAAAAGCCAGATATTTGCCCCTGCTGAAGAAAAAGAGCGGCTGGCGCTGCCCTCGAGCCATGCGGCTTCTGCTGGGTTTGAGGCAGAGGGCGGAAAAATGGCGCTGGTCTTTGGTTTTGTGGGCCTCCTGCTGGCTTTCCAGTTTGACTTTATGGTGGGACGGGCGTTAAGCCAGGCGGCTGCGCCGGTTACCCAGTCTGTGTCTAAATCTGCTGCCGCTACAAACCCTGTGAAGGATGGTGATGCGACTGTCGATTCACCGGATGTGGGTCGGGTGAAAACCAAGAATCCTTTTAATGAGGAATTGGAGAGCTTGGACTGGGGGACCGGTGATTGGGGCAATGGCCCAGTTGCTGAAGCTTGGGAGGAGCCTGATGAGGGTGAGGGAAATTTCTTAGGCAGTGACCGGTTTGATAGTCGCGACTTTACCGCCTCTGCCATTGACGATGATGAGCTGATTTACAGTCCTCAACAGGAGTTCGTTTCAACCGCAGCCTTGCTATCTGGCTCAACGCTGCCGACGTTTCGGAGTCAGCAGTTGGATGAAAAAATTGCGCTTTACAGGCGGCGGGTGGCCCAGTCTGGTCCGCCGGATGTGTTGGTGATTGGTAGCTCACGGGCGCTGCGCGGGGTGGACCCGGCGGCGCTGCGTCAGGCCCTAGAGCAGTCAGGCCATGGTGGGCTGAGCGTGTTTAATTTTGGTGTGAATGGGGCGACGGCCCAGGTGGTGGACCTGATTGTGCGGCGACTGATTCCGGCGGCTCAGCTACCCCAGATGATTGTGTGGGCCGATGGGGCGCGGGCCTTTAACAGTGGCCGGACCGATGTGACCTTTAATGCGATCGCCGTTTCTGAAGGCTATAAGCAGCTAGAAGAAGCGGGTGATGCAACCGATGGCATTAATGATTTGGCGTTGGGCAGCTTGGCTGATCAGCTGAGTGTGCAGGTAAAAGCGACTGACCGGCAGATGAGTGAGGTGCTCGGGCAGGTGTCGTCGGCCTATGTGTACCGGGGGCAAATTCGGTCAGCGCTGAGCCAGGGTTTTGGGGCGATCACGCCAGAATTTTCCACCGCAGAGCTTAGCACCCAAACGGGAGATACGCCCACGGAGCTACCGACCGAAACCAGTCTGATAGACTTTGACGGCTTTTTAGCCCTGTCTACACGCTTTAACCCAGCGACCTATTACCAGGACCATGCCAGGGTGGCGGGTGCCTACGACGGCGACTACAAAGATTTTCAGATGGAAGGCAAGCAGGCCGATGCCCTTAACGACCTGCTGTACTATACGGCTCAAAAGGATGTGCCTGTTATTTTCATCAACACGCCCCTCACCGATGAATATCTCGACAGCCGCCGAGTCAAGGCCGAAGAAGAGTTTTTGCAGTACATGCTGCAAAAAGCTGAACGTTCAAAGTCCATGACCTTCCGCGATCTAGGTCGGCTATGGCCCCAGCGCTACGACTATTTTTCTGACCCGAGTCACTTGAATCGGTACGGGGCTTATCAGGTCTCGAACCGGCTGGCCCAAGACCCCTTGATCGCTTGGCCGGAATCTTCATTGGCAGAGGATCTGTAGAACCCATTGGTAGACCCTGCCGGGGCTCGGAGGGCAAGCAGAGGAGCAATCCAGGGGCCGACGACGTAGGCAGGTGCTCTTTTGGCGGTTCTTTGGGGTGTTCCCTTGCTAGATATTTGCTCGTTTGGTAGTACAGTGTGTTTCTCTATTGGCCCTTTGGGTGATATGGTGCAGCCCATCCAACGTTTGTAAGGTTTCGGCCAGTCCACTGGCCAGTCCACTATGATTCAGCCGTCCATTTTATACGGGTTCTTTTTAGCCTGGGTGCTGGTGCTTTACTGGCTACTGCCCGGCAAGCAAACCAAGCTCTGGGTCATGTTGGTCAGCAGTCTGGTTTTTTATGCGTCTTTGCAGGCCCAATATGTGCCGCTCATGCTTGTCCTGGTGGGGCTGAACTATGGCATTGGTAAGGTCTTAGGCACGCCCCTCGACTGGCGTATTCCCAATGAGGCCTGGCAATATGCCCAGGATGATTGGAACCGCAAACGCACCCGCCTGCTGTGGCTGGGGATTGCGGCTAATGGCCTGCTGCTACTGGGTTTTAAATATTTTTTGCCGACGTTGTTAGCCTTTGGCTTGGATGATTGGGCCACTGGTCCGGCGGCGAGCTGGCTGATGCCCTGGGGCCTGAGCTTTTTTACGTTTGAGTGTATTGCCTACCTGGTGGATGTGTATCGAGGGTCGCCCGCGTGCGATCGCCTGCTAGAGTTTTCGGCCTACAAGCTCTTTTTCCCAAAGCTGATTTCAGGCCCGATTACCCGCTTTCACAGCTTTGCTAGCCAGTTGAAAGGGGGGATAAAAGTCCCGCCCCTGAGCCAAAATGTAGAGGGCCTGTGGCTGATTGCTTCTGGTGCGGTGAAAAAGCTGTTAATTGCTGACCACATCGGCCTATTGGTGAACCTCAGCGCGGGTAGTCTGCCCCGTGCGGGCAGTGGCGATATTTGGCTGTTGACCTTTGCCTACGGGCTTCAGCTGTATCTTGACTTTAGTGGCTATGTGGATGTGGCCCGTGGTAGCGCCATGCTGCTGGGCTTTAACCTGCCCCAGAACTTTAACTTTCCTTACTTTTCCACCAGCATTGCGGACTTTTGGCGTCGCTGGCACATGACCCTCGGAGACTGGCTACGCAATTATCTTTACTTTCCCTTGGGTGGCTCACGGAGTGGGTTGGTGCGCACGTGCATAAACCTCATGCTGGTGATGTTGGTGGCCGGAGTGTGGCATGGCGATCGCTGGGGCTTCATTGTGTGGGGCGCGATCCATGGCACGGCGTTGATTATTCATCGGTTAAGTGTGGCGGTAGGCGAGCGCTCTAAGCTCTTCACCGCTTTTTGGGAGAGTATTCCAGGGGTGATTTTGGCCTGGGTACTCACGCAGCTAGTGGTCTTCTTTAGCTGGATTTTCTTCCGCTTGCCCAATCTGAACGATGCTGGCCTGGCGCTCCGTCACTTGTTTGGCCACTCCGCTGACATTCAGTTTGCGCAAAAGGTGTATTTCGAGTCCTTCGGGCTGAACCGTCCGCAGCTGTCTTTATTACTGGGCGCTGTCGTCGCCGTTATGGGCATCGGCTATGCGGTGCAGGGGCTGAAGCTAGAGCTGAGCTGGCCGATTAAAGTGCTGCTCCTGCCGCTGTGCTTTTTCCTTGCTTGGGTCCTGGCCCCGGCAGAAGCCTCCCCCTACATTTATTTTGACTTCTAAAGTGATGGCCGGCCTCTAACTGTCATGGCTAACTGTCACAGCTAAATGTTACAGCCAGCGTTACAACTTAGCGTTAGCTGTAACGCTAGTTATTGCCCTTGGTTTTAGTCAGCGCTCCCTTGAATAAATGGACCACATTCTTAACAGCGCTTAATCCTCTGGCAAGAGGAATTAAGCGCTGTTAAGTAATAGGAAATTAAATATTAAGGGGCGTTTGCTTCTTTACACTTGTCGTTATGTTGTTAACAGTTCGAAGCGGAAGTTTACTTCTTTTTTGGGTAAGCCAGGCGGAGAATTAATTACGTACCTAACTACTCGGAATAAATAAGAAAATGACTACTTCTCTACAACAGCGCGACAGCGCTTCGTTGTGGGAGCGGTTTTGTCAGTGGGTTACTAGTACCGATAACCGCCTCTATGTAGGTTGGTTTGGTGTATTGATGATCCCTACACTACTTGCTGCCACGACTTGTTTCATCATTGCGTTCATCGCAGCTCCTCCTGTCGACATCGACGGCATCCGTGAGCCTGTTGCAGGTTCATTGATGTATGGCAACAACATCATCTCTGGTGCTGTTGTACCTTCTTCTAATGCTATTGGTCTCCACTTCTATCCTATTTGGGAAGCTGCTTCCTTGGATGAGTGGCTCTACAACGGCGGTCCTTACCAGCTGATTATCTTCCACTTCCTCATTGGGATCTTTTCCTACATGGGTCGTCAGTGGGAGCTTTCTTATCGCCTTGGTATGCGCCCTTGGATCTGTGTTGCTTACTCCGCGCCTTTGGCGTCTGCAACTGCAGTGTTCTTGATCTACCCCTTGGGTCAGGGGTCATTCTCTGACGGTATGCCTTTAGGTATCTCTGGTACCTTCAACTTCATGATTGTGTTCCAAGCTGAGCACAACATCCTGATGCACCCCTTCCACATGCTGGGTGTAGCCGGTGTATTTGGCGGCGCTTTGTTCTCCGCTATGCACGGTTCTTTGGTGACCTCTTCTTTGGTTCGTGAAACAACTGAAACTGAGTCCCAAAACTACGGTTACAAATTCGGTCAAGAAGAAGAGACTTACAATATCGTTGCAGCCCACGGCTACTTCGGTCGTTTGATCTTCCAATATGCTTCCTTCAATAACTCACGTTCCTTGCACTTCTTGTTGGGTGCATGGCCTGTAGTCGGCATCTGGTTCACCGCTCTTGGTATTTCTACCATGGCGTTCAACCTGAACGGTTTCAACTTCAACCAGTCCATCATGGATTCTCAGGGTCGTGTGATTGGTTCTTGGGCTGATGTGATTAACCGTGCCAACTTGGGTATGGAAGTAATGCACGAGCGCAACGCTCACAACTTCCCTCTCGATTTGGCTTCCGGTGAAACTACTCCTGTAGCTTTGACTGCCCCTTCTATCGCTGCGTAAGCGTTGCTTATGCCTTGATTAGAAGTGAAGCATTCTGAGGGTGGTCGTTTGATTATCCTCGGAGTCTTTTAGCTCTGCGAAAGCCCCCGTTACCTTGTCTTTGGATGAGTGTGACGGGGGCTTTTGTATGAGGTGTACCCGAACCCTGAGCGGAGTCGAAGGGTGGCCGGTATAGCGATCGGGAATTCTGAAGGAGCAGGTTCGTTGGGATGATTACCGTGCCTTCTCACATGTATATCTTGAGATGTGGTGATGGCTCTTACTACACGGGCAGTACGAAGAATCTGCCGCGTAGGTTGTGGCAGCATCAGAATGGGCTGGGTGCAAGCCATACGGCGAGTCGGTTGCCTGTGGAGCTGGTATATGCAGAATCGTTTGAGCGGGTGGCGGATGCTTTTGTGCGTGAGAAGCAAGTGCAGAAGTGGAGCCGGGCGAAGAAGGAGGCTTTGATGGCGTCGGATTGGGGGCGATTGCATGTGTTGGCCCATTACCGGAATCGGTCGCATTATTTGAATGGGTGAACGGTGGGTTCTGGCTTCGGCTACGCTCAGCCACCGGGGGTGATCGCCTGCCCCGAACCCTGAGCGGAGTCGTTCGCCTTTGGCGTTCTCGCAGAGTAGGGTGGCCGGAGTCGTTGGCGTAGCCTTCCGCAGGAATAGGGTGGCTGGAAGGTTAGCTCATAAGTTACAGGGCGGGTGGGCGACGGTATGGCTCTTTGGGGTACTACGATTACGCTCAGTCAGCCTGTAGGATCGGGTAACGATTACTGACGGTGGGGAACGGCGAAATTGTGAAAGCTCAGGGCGTATTACGCCGCTATGCCGCCGGAGAGCGCGACTTTCGTAATGCAAACCTGCGCGGTGTGAACTTTAAAGGGCAAGACTTGTCAGGGGCTAACTTTAGCGGTGCAGATATTCGCAGCGCGAACTTTACCAATGCCACGCTGCGTGATGTGAACTTTACTCAGGCTCGGGCCGGGTTGCAGCGACGGCGGATGGTTTTACAGCTATTGCTGATTACTGTGATCGCAGGGATAGCGGGTCGTTTACAAGGGTTTTTGAGTGGTCTGTTTACTATTTTCACGAGCGGCTCTCCTGAGGGCATAATCGCGTTCTACGTTTATCTCCTGCTGGTGTTGGTGGTTTATTTTGCGATTTCGTTACAAGGGTTTACGATTCGTGCCTTCGGCTCGATTTTAACTGCATTCGCAGTCGCATTCGCAGTCTCAGGCGTAGGCACATTCACAGGCACAACCGCATTCGCAGTCGCAGTCTCAGGCGCAGTTGCAGGCGCAATCGCAGTCTCAGGAGCAGTTGCATTTGCATTCGCAGTCTCAGTCTCAGGCGCAGCCTCAGGAGCAGTTGCAGGCGCATTCGTAGGTGCAGGAGCGGGCGCAGTTGCAGGCGAATTCGCAGGCGTAGGCCCAGTCTCAGTCTCAGTCCCATTTGCAGACCCATTCGTTGACCCATTCGCATTTGCATTTGCATTTTCAGGCGCAGGCACAGGTCTGTTGTTTAGTCTTTACGTTGGGTGGCGAATCCTCAAAGAAGATGAAAAGTTTGACATTCTTCGAGGCATTGGTCTGGCCCTGGCTGTATGGGGTGGCACATCCTTTGCCGGCGCAGACCTTACGGGGGCTGCGTTTAACCAAGCTCTGCTAAAGGGTGCAAACTTTGCTGATTCTCGTCAAAGCAAAACAAACGTTACTCATGTTTGTTGGAAGCAGGCTACCCAGCTCAATCGGGCGCGTTTGGGTAATGTCATCCTTCAGGACCGACGTATTCGCACCCTGCTCACCATCCCCGAAAAAGGTTACAAACAAGATTTCTCCGATGCCAATTTGCGTGGTGCAAACCTCAGTGGCGTCACCTTAGAAAATGCCATTCTTAGACGTGCCGTTCTGAGTGATGCCTTGCTCACACAGGCAATTCTCAAAGGTGCCATTCTCACCGAGGCCCAAGCGGTCAATGCCGACTTCACCGGGGCTCACCTCACCGGAGCCACCCTGGAAGCTTGGAATATCGACAGCACAACAACCTTCCAAAACATTGACTGTCAATACGTTTTCCTGCGCGAGCACCCCGACGACAAAGGCAACCGAGAACGCCGCCCCCACAACCCAGATAAAGTCTTCCAACCCGGCGACTTCGAGAAATTTTTCAAAGAAATGCTCGATGACGTACAAATCCTCATTCGCAACGGCATAGAACCGATCGCTTTCCGCGCCGCCTTCCAAAAAATCATGGCAGAGCATCCAACCATTACCCAGGATGCAATTCAATCTATTCAGAAAAAAGGGCCAGATTTGTTGATGACCCTGCAAGTGCCCAGCAGCATTGATAAAGCTAAGCTTGAGCAACATTGGGATGAAGGCTACCAAGCCGGACTCAAAGCGGGCAAAGCCGCAGGCCGCTTAGAAAGTGCTGACAAAATTGAGCAACTGGCATTTGCCATGGCACAAAATCCACCCACCATCTACAACACCAACCAAAACACCAATAAAAACGTTGCCGGTGATGACCAAAGCCAAACGATTGATACAGGCGATGTTAACCAGTCTGCGGTGAGTATGGGCGATGAGAACACGGTTTCTAACCAGGTCTCCAATCCATTCAAGCCGCCTGCTGACGATGAGCGTTCACCGTCCACCTAGCGTTTTCTACTTAGCATCTACTAACGTTTTCTACCTAGCGCCTGCCCTAGTGCCCGTTAGGCGGCCATCGTCTGAAATCGACTGCCAGACTGGCTTTTAGCTCGAAAATGCCGTCATATCAACCGCCCCGTATGTGAGGGTTCAGTAACTTTTCTGACAAAGACTACGGAGTACGGCTATTCTCCTGGAGAATAGAATTACAGAAACTTTGGATTTGAGGACGCGTTGCTGTGAAGGCTCAGGAGGTATTACACCGCTATGCGGAAGGTGATCGCGACTTTCGCAATGCCAACTTGCGGGGTGCCAGCTTTGAGGGCAAAGACCTCTCGGGTGCCGATTTTACCGGTGCCGACCTTTGCAGTGCCAACTTTACCAATGCCACGCTGCGTAGGGCGAACTTTGCACAGGCTCAGGCAGGCATTCAGCGACGGTGGAGGGCTCTGCAAGTCCTCTTGCTGGTGGTGCTCTCTGGTATTGCTGGCATTTTTCTCGGTATTGTAGATGCCTTGGCAACGGCCTTGTTCGATGGCTCAAATGATGGTCTGATTGCAGGCTCCATTTATGTATTGCTAATGATGGTGGTGTATGTTGCCATCTCACTGCAAGGCTTTACGGTTCGCTCTTTTGCCACCGTCCTCAGTGCCTTTGCCCTAGTCGTTCTCCTGATTTTTGCCTCGGCGGATGTGTTTGCCATACCCTTGGCCGAGTCGTTGGTATTTGCCTTTGCCTCATCCATTGTGGGGGCTTTTTTGGTGTCCTCAGCCGTGGGTGCCATTGGCGCATTTGTGGTCTCAGGGATGGACTCCTTTGCTATTTCTGTGGCGATCTCATTTATTGTGGTGTTCAGCATGGCGGCGGCTTTTGCGGTCTCGGGGGCGAATGCTTTTGCCTTTGCAGTTTCCGCTGCGATCGCCTTTTCAAGTTTGTTGTTAGTGCTCTCGGTTGGCTGGCGGGTGCGCCGGGAGAGTAACAAGGTCTTTTGGGTACGTGTCTTGGGGGCTAGGCTAGCCAGCCTCGGTGGCACGACCTTTAGTGGCGCGGATCTGACCAAGGCCAACTTCAGCAAAGCGCAGCTCAACCATGCCAACTTTTCCAGCTCCCCAGATCGTGACACGAAGCTCACCCACGCTCGTTGGCAGGGCGCTTATCGGCTAAATCGAGTGCGTTGGGGAACCGCGATTTTGCGCGATCGCCGGGTGCGGAATCTGCTAGTGATGCCCGAGCAAGGCTACAAACAAGATTTTACGAATGCCGATTTTCGGGGGGCTAATCTCAATGGTGTGACCTTAGAAGGGGCCACCCTGCGACGTGCTGATTTGAGTAATGCCACCCTGAAAAAAACGGTGCTGAAAGATGCCATTCTCACCGGT
>JBCDAG010000089.1:0-20360 GCA_039186165.1 Cyanobacteria bacterium P01_F01_bin.53 | reverse complement strand
GCCACATCATAAATACTGCCGACTACAGCGCGAACAAGCTTGCCCTGGGCGTTTTGAATTTGGTAGTGGAGACCCCGCAAAATATTCGCGGTTGAAGACGAATGGTTGTCTTGGACGAAGCTATACGGCTGACCGTTAAAGGCTAGACCCACGGCCTCATCAAAAGCTCGCTGGTTGAAGCTCTCTAAGAAGAATCCGCGGTCGTCTTGAAACACCCGGGGTTCAATGACCAAAACCTCAGGAATTTTAGTTGGCGTAATCTGCATATTTATAACTTCTTGAAAGTTGGATAGAGCACATCTGCAAGTAGGCCGCGCCTCATGCACACTGTACCTAGCAGCGCAAACCTAACCTTAGCCTTAGCCTTATCTGTAAGCCCATGGACTAAGGGGCCAGTTTCTGCTAGCCCGTTACCTACAGGCCCATTACTTACAGGTCCGTTGACAGGCGTATCTAAGGCCAATAACCTGCTGGCATGTCAGTGTGATCTACCAATATTTACCTCATTATTAAGCATGTATTTGACACAAATGTAAAAAATCCACCGCACAATTACCTACGTGAATGTTTGACAAAGAACTTGTAGCAAGAGGGGTTGATTCTAAGAACTTTCCAAGAAATTACAGCAACGCCCCATAGCAAACGCATCTGTCAGTGTTTGAATAGAAACGGTTCAAGTTGCCTATCCCAGTGACCGGTTCAAGTCGCCAGTTCAAGCGGGAAGGCTACGATAGCGACCGCACCCCGCGCCATTTCATCCTATGAGCTAGCCCATTGACACTAAAGCTCTAGTGAAAATTCTATTCTGACCAGGCATCAGCGACGAACCCATCCTCAGTAATTGCATCCGCCTTTAGACAACATCTACAGGAAATCTATAACCATGGCCGTTCCCTTTCTCTCCATCGTCATTCCCATGCGGGAAGGATTTTCCCTCGACTGGCTAGCGGCCCTGCTGAAAATTGAAGGCGATGTGGAATTCATTTTGGTGCACCCACCGGGCGTCCGCCCAGACCCTTGTGACGATAACCGTATGCGCCAGCTGGTCAGTCCTTTCCGGGGCGAGATTATTCAACGTTTGAGTGGCATGCTCAACGCCCGAGGGACCTACCTGCTCACCTTTAACTGCGACGAATACATCAATCCAAACGTCCCCGCCTTAGCGGAGCGATACTTTCAGCAGTTTCCTGATAGCTGGGTCATGCGCCTAGCAAAAGAAGAATTTCCCTATGGTGATGAAGCCGCGCTCAATGCCCCCTGGGTCGAGTTACCCGAAGATCTCACCGCCATTCCGGTGTGCCGTAAAGCCGATGGCAACCTGCGGCTCTACGAAGAGGAAAACCGCATGATGGAAATTCCCATTGCCCCGATGCACAACAAGTTTGACCTGGCCTGCGTGTGGCGAGGTCGACGCGATCACCTTGGGCCCCACGCTGAAAACTTCGATAAAAAAGTGTGGATCAATGCCATGGTTCAAGAAGCCCTCCAGGAAATTTTGCAGGGCATGACCCTCACGGGTCCAATTAAGTACATGCCTTTTTGGTGCTTAGATCGGCTGCTAGGACTTGCCTTACAGGCGAAGTTTTACGACCCGGCCCAACCCAATCGCCTGATTGGCCATAAGCTCCCCAACCCTGCCCAACTAAGAGTGGAAGACAACCCTCCAGAGTATCGCCGCAAAGGGCGCTTTTATATTTTTGCAGAGATTATCCTACTGCGCCGCTTTCCAAAATATGGCTACATTTGGAACCTCACCATTCACCAAATTCGGGAGTTTCCAGTGCGAGCATTTTTGTCCGTACAGCGTAGGCTTGTGGAGAGAACGAGCTAGAAACTTCTGAGCCACCCCAGTAGCCAGCTCAGCGTGAGCGTGAAACGGGAAGTTTTCCACCAATTAAGGGCATAGAGAGTGTGCCAATGTGAGCAACGCCCTACGCCCTTGATTGGCATAGGCCTACAGTTATGAGACGTGGCTATATCAATCAAGGGCGTAGGGCGACATATCGGCCCTCATTAAAGGCGTTAGCCAAACTAATCAGTCAAATTCAAAGGCTGGGGTATATAGAGGCGGGGTTACCGGCGCTTTGAAGAATAGCTTCAGCCCCTGCCAGCGACCATAGGCCTTAGCGCGATCGCCAAAGCCAAACGCTACCTGGGCCAGCACAATGGCGACATTTAATAGCAGCGACATCGTCGAACTATGGTGACGCAAGAATGTCAATTTACCCACTGTCGAATAAACGAATTTAGGCTTGGTGTAACGACCTGAGGTACCTGCACTATTGTGGACAACCACCGGCAAGGGGGCCATCGAAATCACCTGTCCCTGCTGGAAATAACGCTCACACAGGTCGCAATCTTCGTAATTGAGGAAATAAACCTCATCAAACTGAGGGCAATGCCCCAAAGCCGCAAGGTTCAACACCATGCTGTAATCACTCACCCAGCGTGCAGGGGTCGGACGACGCAAAATATCTGACGCGACCTTTTGGGAAGAATCAACGTTGCCGGTCAATCGATTAAAGCGGCCAGAACCAAACCATATTCCCCCATTGGAATCGAGAATGGGGGTGCCTAAAATCGCAATATCAGGACGAGATGAACAGCACTGACGAATAGAGGCCACCGCATTAGGCAACAGCTTGGCATCGGGATGAATAATCCAGACCAAGGCATGGGGCGATCGCTCGTAAATCCATCTCAAGCCAACATTACACCCTGCGCCAAAGCCCATATTAATCGGCGCATCTAACACCGTCACGGGCGCATCCGCATAGGTTTGATCGCACAGGGTATTCACCGAGCGATCGTTGGGCGAATTATTCACAACCACCACCCCAGTCACTCCACCTTGGTTAGCATCTAGGGTGTGGAGTAAATCACTTAAAAACGCCGAACTGTGATAGCTCACACTCAAAAAGTACAACGGCCTTGGCCCAGTCAAAATTTGAGGCGCGATGTCAGGAGGGTCTAATTCTTCCGTAGAGGCATAACTTTCAGTAGCGAAAGCTTCTGAGGCAAAGGCTTCCCTGGACGCAAAGATTTCTCTGGACGCAAAGGCCTCCGTAGGCGCTGATACCTCAGGGACCGGAACGGCGGCGGGCACCCGTGATTCAATCGGCACTAAGTATTCAGACGGAACTGGTTTAATCGAGACTGGTTTAATCGAGACTGGTTTAGCCGAAATTGCTTCAGCAGAAGTTGCTTCAACCGGAATTGCTTCAGCAGCAGTTGCTTCAACAGGCACCCGTAGCTCAGGAGGCACCAGGATTTCAGTGGGTACGGTTTGCGTCGGGGCAGCCTCACCCAGGGCAGCCTCAGTGAACGCTGCATTGTCAACGGGTATCTCAACGGGTGCCGAATACTCCGTTGATACTGATGAAGTAGATGGCGTAGGCACTGGCGCAGGTTCAGCCGTGGGCGCTACTTCAGAGAGGGGAGACTCAGAGAGGGGGGGCACAGAAGCCTCGTCAAGCACCTCACCGTAGCGCTTAACACCATAGCGTCTCAGCTGATCAAGGTATTCAATATCTCCAACATTCAACCGGGTTGGGCGGTAGTAGGAAAAAGCTCGGGCCGGTTGAAAAATACCGTCACGAACCTGGCCGACCTGAGAAGCCTCAACAGCCGGTCCAAAAGTAGGAATAGGGGCAGAAGAGCTCTCCGGGACGATTGCATCACTTGCGGTGGGGAGGCTCGCGCCTGGGGATTCTAGAATAATGGTAGCCGTGATGGAATCGTTATCGCTTGAGCGATCCGTAGTCGAAGGAACCCTGCTTGTTATAGAAGCGCTCGCTTTAGTAGTTTGAGACATCATATTAAAACGACCCCCTTCAGTGATTGCACCAGAGCTTCACCGTAACTCGCTCACAACCTACGTACCAATACGCAGGCAACGGCTTCTCTGTATCTTGATAAAGCACTACATATAAGCGCTCAGCCATTAAGTATGGACCGTACAGTAGATTATGATTTGAACAAACGCGACGACCTTAACTTGAGCCACCCTTAACAATGACATCTAGTTTCCGTTAAGTTACCGGCCAATTTCCTCAAGTAATCACCTTAAAATCACCGCCACAATCTGCCCTTCTCCAGACGCAAGAAGATAACGCCAACGAAGATAACGCCCAGGGGAAATGCCTCACCTCAGCGCCATAGCACATGAAAAAAATCGCCATCGTCCATGAATGGCTTACCAGCCACGCGGGTTCAGAGAAAGTCGTAGAGCAAATTCTCAATATTTATCCCCAGGCAGACCTGTTCAGTTTGGTAGATTTTTTACCGCCATCGCTAAGGCACATCATCCACAACAAATCTGTTCACACCTCATTTATTCAAAAGCTCCCTTTTGCCAAACGTCATTTTCGCAACTACTTACCGCTCATGCCCTTAGCGGTAGAACAATTTGATCTCTCCCCTTATGATCTGATTATTTCTAGTCACCATGCTGTTGCCAAAGGGATTCTGACTCGCCCTAATCAACTCCACATTAGCTATGTCCATACGCCCTTGCGCTATGGCTGGGAACTTCAGCATCAATACCTCCGCCAAGCTGGGCTCACTCGCGGCCTCAAAAGTGCCCTAACCCGGAGCATTTTGCATTACATGCGACTGTGGGATGTGGCCAGTGCTAACCGGGTTGATTGCTACGTGGCCAACTCTCACTATGTCGCCCGACGCATCGAAAAAACCTACCGCCGCAATGCAACGGTCATTTATCCTCCAGTGGATACCCAGCGATTTCACACATCGCCCCAGGTCCTATCACCCCAGGCCTCATCGATTCAGGCCCTATCACTCCAGCCCTCATCCCAAGGCATTACACAGCCAGCTCACCCCCCATTAGACAACCCAGAACAAGAACAGAAACAGCTCTCAACACAAGCACGCCCTCGGGAGAATTTCTATCTCACCGTGTCACGGTTCGTTCCCTACAAGCGGGTAGACTTGACCATTCGGGCCTTTAACCAACTCGGTCTCCCCCTCGTTGTCATTGGTGATGGCAAGGCCGGAAAAGCCCTGCGGCAACTCGCAAACGACAATATTAGGTTCTTAGGTAAACAACCTGACAGTGTCGTAGAAGACCATATGCAGCGCTGTCGAGGGTTCATTTTTCCACCCGAGGAAGACTTTGGCATTACACCGGTAGAGGCTCAAGCCGCAGGTGCACCCGTGATTGCCTATGCTAAGGGAGGACAAGCCGAAACTGTCATTCACCAGCAAACGGGCCTTATTTTTGCCCATCAGACAGTTGAAAGTCTGGTACAGTCGGTCAATCAGCTCGAAAGAAATATGGATCAATTTGATCCATATGCCCTAAAAAAGAACGCTGAAAAATTTTCTGTAAAACGTTTCCAAACACAGTTTGAAGGCTTTGTTGACAAGGCCTGGAAACAATTTCAAGTTAATATCCAAATGAATGAGATGTCTGCCACACCCATCCCAGACATATCACCCAGGCATATGACCTAGGGCTGGCTCAATTCTGGAAATACAACATGTTGCTGTGACCATTTATTCATCCTCAATCTACAGGAGTGCCAGCGTCGCCAACCTCAAACAGGCGATCACACGGGTGTCGACCCGCCCTTGGCGCACCGTTACCACGCTCGTGATGATCGATCTGCTGTGCGTGTGCATGGCCGGCATCACCAGTGTTTTGACGCGATTAGCATTGGGTGGGCAGTTTGATCCGGCTATATACTGGCGACTCTGGCCCCTTTGCAGCCTTTTTATCCTCACTTACGCCATGGCAAAGCTCTATCCTGGGGTTGCCATGAGCCCGGTGGAAGAGTTGCGTCGCCTGACGATTACCACCACCTTGCTCTATCTCTTACTAGGCTCATCGATCTTTCTATTTAGAGAAGTCGAGCTTTACTCAAGGGCAGCCTTTTTGATGGCCTGTCCGCTCACCTTAACCTTCGTTATCTTTGGTCGTTATGGGATTCGATCACTCTGTGCTCGCCAGCAGTGGTGGGGTTACCCGGTGATCGTCATGGGCGCAGGGCGCACGGGGGAAATGGTCATTCGCACCCTTCAACGTCAGCCCAGCTTAGGGCTAAAGCCTATTGCAGTGCTAGATGATGATGCGACTAAGCATGGCTCGTTAGCAGGTGTGCCAGTGGTGGGAGAGTTGGCCATGGCACCGATACTGGCCAAGGAGCTCAAAATTCCCTATGCCATTGTTGCCATGCCGGGGGTTACCCACTCTCGCCTATCTAAACTGCTACAGCGATACGGCAGAACCTTTCCCCATCTCATGATCATTCCCGATCTCTTTGGCATGGCCAGCCTATGGGTCGGGGCCAAAGACTTGGGCGGCGTACTCGGGTTAGAGGTTCGCCAACAGCTATTTTTACCCGGCCCTAGATTGATGAAAGGCATCCTAGACAAGGGATTAGGGATCTTCACAGGGCTGGTATGTTTGCCGCTCCTGATCATTATTGGCATCCTAGTAGCCTGCGATTCGCCAGGGCCTATTCTCTACAGTCAAACGCGCATTGGCAGAGGCGGCAAGCTGTTTAAGGCGTGGAAGTTCAGATCCATGGTTGTGAATGCGGATGCGGCCCTTGAAAAATATTTGTATGACCATCCAGAACTACGGGAATCGTGGGAAAAAGACCACAAGCTGAAAGACGATCCACGCATTACCCGTTTTGGACGATTCCTCAGACAAACCAGCTTAGATGAGATGCCCCAAATCTGGAATATTCTCAAGGGTGAAATGAGCATGGTCGGGCCCAGGCCCATTGTGCATGACGAGGTCTGGCGCTATCGCGATAAGTTTGATTTGTACTTGCAGGTACTGCCAGGGCTAACCGGGCTATGGCAGGTATCGGGCCGCAATAATGTGACCTACGATGAACGGGTCACCTTTGATGCCTACTACGTTCGGAACTGGTCAGTGTGGTTGGATTTGTATATTTTGATTCGCACCCTCAAAGTGGTGGTTTCTGGGGATGGTGCTTATTAGCCATTCACAACTTCAACATTAAGTGAGCCGGTTACACTAGCGGGTTACAGTTGAATGAGCGAGTGAGCTTAGTCAGTTTGGTTGACCCTAGCCCAGTCAGTGACTGCCAGTTCAACCCACTGCCATTTAAACCTTTGGACGCAATCACTCGACGCAACCAGTCACAACCCAGCTATTTTCCAAAAGGGGCAGCGAGAGCCGTTGAAGCTAGAAAAAGAATTTCACAATCAAGCGGAGCGTAAGGCAACACAATCGCAACGGAAATCTAAGATTTGGCTGGCCAGTCTGGCGATTTTGCCCTACGTCAGCTACCTGGGCCTATTGATCATGTTGGGGCTGTGGATTGGCGCACTTTTGCAACGCGGTGGTCAGGTTTGGCGATTGTGTATGCAACGTGGTTTTGGATGGCTTGCTGCGGGGCTGCTGCTCAGCTCATGCTTTGCCTGGGACAGGGGCGAATCTTTTTTGCAGCTGGTTAATTTTTTGCCCTTTTTTATTTTTTTTGGTGTGCTGGCTACGGTCCCGGCAGTAATCGCACAACCGGTGCGTACCTTAGAAACCTTAGCCCGCTGGCTCGTGGTCACCGCGATGCCAATGACCGCATTAGCCGTGGTGGAATATGGGCTGAAGTTTGAGTCAATCATCCCTCATATCCAAGCCCTACCGCTGCCTAACTGGCTGTTGACCTGGCTCTACGGAGAAGATTTTGGGCACCGTGCCCACAGCATTTTTGGCCATCCTAATGGGCTCAGTGCCTATTTGGTGATTGTACTGGGATTGGGGTTGGGGTTAATCGTTAAGGGCCTGGGCGATCGCAAACCCGACAAGTCGAGCTACCAGGCCTCAGCAGCACTGACACTGTCCGCCAAGACTCTAAACAGCGAGCTGAATACCAAGCCGAACACCAAGCACAACACCAACGCCCTGAACGCATCAGACTTAAGCAGTACACCCCAAACACCTGCGCAAAAGATCACGCAGGTCGTGGCTGTTGCGCTAACCCTTGCAGCCATTTTTTGCACGGGCTCACGGAACGGTGTTTTGATTGCTTGGGTGCTCATGGCGATCACACTGTATGCCTCTCGAAAACATCGAGGGGTACTGATTGCAGGCCTGATGGGCAGTGGCGCGATCGCAGCAGCCGTTTTGAGCTTGGGCATTGGCGGTCGCGCCATTTCCCTAGCTCTGATCACCCAAGATCCGCGCATTGGTGTATGGCAACTCGCCATCGAAATGATTCAGCAAAAGCCTTGGCTGGGTTGGGGCTTTGCAGCCATGCGCCTGCGCTATGTCCCTGGCAGTATCCCCGATTACGACATCATTTACCACGCGCACAACGTTTGGCTATACCTCGCCTCAGAAGCTGGTATTCCAATCATGCTAGGGTTTTGCGTGGTGATTGGCACCCTGTATTACGACGGGATTAAAGCGTTCATCCAAGGTGGCCTGACCAGAGCCCATCGCGCCATTTTGCTCAGCTACCTGCTCGCTTTTACCAGCTGCCTACTGTTCGGGCTTTTTGATGTCACCCTTTTTGACTCACGGCTGAATATTCTAAGCTACGGCCTACTCTCGGGCATTTATATCCTCAGTCGTGCTCAGCCCAAAACAGACTAAAACAGGGTGCGAACAAGCGGCCAATCGTCACTGTTCACACCCTGTTTTAAGTGATATCTCAAACCCCAGAAAGAAGCCGAAAAAGGGCTTGGGAGAACTCGGAAAAACTAGATTAGCTTAATTGCACGCAAACCAAACATCAGACCCACAGCCATCGTAAATAAAACTGCAAGGTAGACCACGTAAATTACTGCGCCACCCATAGTTATCTCCTAAACTAAAATTTCTTATGTACTTTTTTATCGAGTACTATCTTCTATTGAAGCACACCCGCTACCCATGAGCACCCTAACGCCAGCCAATACCACCATCCGAGTCAACATCCCCCAGGCTCCCTACGATATTCGTATCGCCCCTGGCAGCCTGGATTCACTCGGTCCCTGGCTCCAAAACAAGACAAGCATTCAGGCAAATGGCACGTCAGCGCCGCTCGTGAAGCCGGGTCAAAAAGTGTTGGTGGTCTCTAACCCGGTCGTGTTTGAGCTGTATGGCGAAAGGGCGATCGCATCCCTTACCCAAGCAGGCTATCAGGTCTGTAACTGCATTTTGCCCGCAGGCGAGCAGTACAAAAACCTCGCCTCCATTGAAAAAATCCATGACGTTGCCTATGAAAATCGCCTAGAGCGCAGCTCAGCCATGGTCGCCTTGGGTGGGGGCGTCGTGGGCGATATGACAGGCTTTGCCGCCGCCACCTGGCTCAGGGGCATTGCCGTGGTGCAGGTGCCGACCTCCTTACTTGCCATGGTCGATGCCTCCATGGGCGGAAAAACCGGCGTCAACCATCCCAAAGGGAAAAATCTGATCGGCGCATTCCATCAGCCCCGCTTAGTCCTGATTGATCCACAGGTACTCAAAACATTGCCAGTGCGAGAATTCCGCGCAGGGGTTGCCGAAATCATTAAATACGGCGTTATTTGGGATCGGCCCCTATTTGAAAAGCTCGAAGCCGCCGCTCGCCTAGACGACTACAACCATGTGAGTGAAGAGCTGTTGCAATACCTACTGGAGCACTCCTGCCAGGCCAAAGCCGATGTTGTCAGTCAAGACGTTCGAGAAGCTGGGATTCGGGCCATCCTCAACTATGGCCACACCGTCGGCCATGCGGTAGAAAGCCTGACGGGCTATAGCGAGATTAACCACGGTGAAGCGGTTGCAATCGGCATGGTCGCAGCGGGCAAAATCGCGGTAAAAATGGGCCTGTGGGAGCGCGCTGACACCGACCGCCAGGATGTGTTGATTGAGAAAACCCAACTGCCCACCCAATTACCGAGCAGCCTCAGCATCGACGACATTTTGGTGTCGTTACTGAGCGACAAAAAGGTGAAAGAGGGGACGGTAAGGTTTGTGCTCCCGAAGGGTATTGGCGAAGCCTTTGTCACCGATCAGGTCACTGATGACACGACACGAACGGTCTTGAAAAGCATTCAGTCAGCTCAGTGATTGCAATGGTCAGTGATTGAACCAGATCAGTGATTGCACCAGCCCAGTGATTGCAACGGACTGACACAACACTGATTGGCAACAACCTAAATGGCAAACACAAAACAGCAGGCCCGAGCCCTAACAAGGCTAGAGGGGCCTGCTGTTTTGTCATGACATCGGCAAGCATGCCACAAGATGGCAGAAAAATGACAAAGCGGCAAAAGCGTTATGAGGCCACCAAATCATGAGGCCGCCAAATCAAACAGCAACACTTCAGTATTGTCTGCGGTGGCAACCAAATTGAGCTTATGCAGATTATCCACCGAGGCACCGTCACCCGCCTCTAGCGCCTGACCGTTCAGCTTGAGCGAACCAGAAGCCAGCTGTAGCCAAACCTGACGCCCGGCGGCCAAATCGTAGGTGAGGGTCGTCCCATCGCTGAGCGTTGCGGCATACATACTGACATCTTGATAAATCCGCACGGAGCCTTCACGACCATCGCCAGAGCCCACCAATCGCCACTGGTCTTGGCGCTGCTCTGGGGGAAAGTGCTTTTGCTCGTAGCTGGCGGGCATCCCAACATCCTCGGGCACGATCCAGATTTGCAGGAAGTGAACGGGGTCTGTAGCGGAATGGTTCATTTCGCTGTGGGAAACCCCCACCCCAGCACTCATGCGCTGCACATCACCGGGGCGAATCACTGAACCATTGCCCATGCTGTCTCTGTGTTCTAGCTCGCCGGAGAGCACATAGGAAATAATTTCCATATCACGATGACTGTGCTTACCAAAACCGCCACCGCCAATGACCCGATCTTCATTAATCACCCGCAGCTTACCAAAACCCATGTGGCGCGGATCGATATAGCTGCCAAAAGAGAACGTGTGCTGGCTGTTGAGCCAGTCAAACTTTGCTAAGCCTCTGTCTGAAGCCTTCCGAATCGTGACCATTGTTTTACCTCCGTTTTAGCGTTATTAGCGATCTGGATTAGCGATCTGGACATCGATCTGGATATCGAGCTTGGGCCGTATTTTGGGCTGTTTTTAAAGCTGTCTGTTTTTAAACAAAGAAGAGACATTGACATTGTGCGAACAACCTGCAACTCAGGGCAAGCTGACAATATCCACAACTTCTTCTCTTAGCCTGGCTCTATTATCAACCGAATTTATTTTTAGTTAAACGGTGGGAATCCCGTCTATACACCGATGGATTCTGCAACAGAAATCAGAGACTCAAGCAAAATCATCCCTAATCAAGAAATTTTGAAACATCAACCTTATAAAAGACGCCTGATGGCGAACGGTCATGGACAAGTTAGAAAGCATGCGAGCCTTTGTTGAAGTGGTAAACCACAGTGGGTTTGCAGCGGCAGGGCGACATCTCGGGCGATCGCGATCGGTGATGAATAAACTGGTCGCCCAATTAGAAGAAGAACTGGGCATGCAGCTATTACAGCGCACGACGCGAAGGGTCAGCGCCACCGACACAGGACGCGCCTACTACGAACGCTGTGTAGAGATTTTGGCAGAAGTGGACGCGGCAGAACTGTCCATCACACAGCTACAAACCGAGCCCAAGGGCACCCTCCGGCTGAATGCGCCAATGTCTTTTGGCACCATGCATTTGGCCAAGGCGATCGCACATTTTATGCAACGCTACCCCGATATCCACATCCAGCTCACCCTCACTGATCGCTTTGTGGATCTCATTACAGAGGGCTTTGATCTAACCGTCCGCATCACCAAACCAAATGCTAACGACGCGCTGATTACTAAGGTACTAGCGCCCGTTCGCCACGTTATTTGCGCCGCACCGGCCTACTTAGACGCGCGAGGGATACCCACTCATCCGAACGATCTGAAAACGCACGACTGCCTTAACTATGGTCACTTAAACACCCATAACCATTGGCAACTCAGCGATACCCAGGGCAACCCCATCGCCGTGCGGCTACATTGCAAGGGCTATTCAAATAATGGAGAAGCCCTCAGGGAAATTGCGATCGCAGGCAGTGGCATCGCCCTATTGCCCACCTTCATCGCAGGTGAAGCCCTAAAAAGCGGTCAGCTCAAAGTCATTTTGTCTGACTACTGCCCGTCGCCCATTAACGTTTGCCTAAGCTACGCACCCAACCGACACCTATCCACCAAAATTCAGCTACTCACCCAGTTTCTACAGGACTGGTTCAAGCAGCCGACTTGGGATAGCGAAGCAGCCAATATTGGGGATGGTCAAACGTCAATGGGTAGAAGCGAATAGTAGAAGCAAAACACTAGGTTGAAACGGACACTGAAGAGGAGTCCGACTGCTTACCCCTATTTTTAGCCAGCTGCTCCGACACAGCAGCCACTTCTTCTAAACGAGCGGCCTCTTTTTCATCCGTAACCTCATCGGCTTCCTCGCCAGTTTCTGCTGCTGCCGGTTCGTCGCCGTCTAACCCGGCAGGTGTCTCAGGCTTGGGTGACGCAGGCGCATCCGCAGGCGAAGGTGGTGCCTCCGTCACGGCTGCGGCGACTGATTGCTCAAGTGCAGCTTCTACCGCTTCGGTGACTGTCGCTTCATCCGTAACGCCTGCCGCCAAGGCAGCGGCTTCCATATCTTCCTGAATCCGCCGAGAGACAAACGAGACAAACGTCGTGCCAATGAATCCGGCGCTAAATAGCATCCACCCTTCTATTACATAGGTCATGAAGTGGTTAAGATCACTAACAGACATGGTGATGAAGCCTCGTAAAAACTATCGCTAAACGCCGCCGAGATGCTCCCCTTAGTTAAGGGCTCAATTAGAGTATAAATACGCAGCGGATTAATAACTGCCCATTATGCTTGCTTGGCCGCGAAGATTCAATGGCGTGTGAAGAAGATAAACGCATTTTGCAGCTAATTATTGCCATGTAGGAACAGCGGATACCCTAGCTGGATAAAGGTTAAAGGCGCATCGGATAGACCAGAGAGTAAAGGGGCTTAGGGAAGAAATTCTGACAGGAACTCGATTGAAAGTCGTACTATTAAAGGGTGGGGTTAACGTCATCCAGTCATCCGGTCATGCATGCGCTGCGGCCCCGTCTTTATCTTCAATTGAATTCTAGTTATGGTTTCTAGCGTCCCTAAGGCTTCTGCCAATACTGACTTAAGCTCCCCGGCCTCACAAACCCCAGCCTCACAACCATTGCCTACGGCTGGAGCACAGCGAGTGGCTTCGGTGAGTCGTACCACCAAGGAAACGGATGTACAGGTCACGCTAAATGTAGATGGCACCGGCAAATGCACGGCGGACACGGGCATTCCCTTCCTAGACCATATGCTGCACCAAATCGCCTCCCACGGATTATTTGATCTTGAAGTGCGGGCCACGGGCGATATTGAAATTGATGACCACCATACCAATGAGGATGTGGGCATTACGTTGGGGATGGCGCTGCATCAGGCGCTGGGCGATCGCAAAGGCATTACTCGATTTGGTCACTTTGTCGCCCCATTGGACGAGGCCTTGGTACAAGTTGCCTTGGACTTTTCAGGTCGCCCTCACCTCGGCTACGGATTAGAGATTCCAACCCAGCGGGTGGGCACCTACGATACCCAACTGGTGCGAGAGTTTTTTGTAGCCATCATCAACCACGCCCAAATGACGCTGCACATTCGTCAGCTAGACGGCATTAATTCTCACCATATTATCGAGGCAACGTTCAAAGCTTTTGCCCGTGCCATGCGCATGGCCACAGAAACAGACCCCCGCCGCGCCGGAACCATCCCCAGCTCGAAGGGGGTCATTTAAGATTGCAGACCTTGACTTAAATGCGTCGGTAGTGACTCAACACAACTTTGCGCTTGGCAGGTTGAGCTTTCTGAGGCTGAGGCCTCTCTGAAGGCGTGGTGCTGGCAGCCGTGGTGCCCGTAGCAGGGGCTTTCTGAGTTGCCCCAGCGGAGCCCGTAGCAGGCACCTCACGGGTGTAGTTGCGAACAAACACTTCGATTTGAGAGAGAGCTTGGGCGACCGATTTTTCGGTGGCCACAGGGCGTACCTTTTGGGCACGGACTTCGTTAGCGGGAAGCTTGAACCACCAAGACTGTGGAGATTGACCGTACTGGTCGTGCATCATCAGCAGTTGTTCAGCAGGCGTAGAAGTGGCGGCAGTATTTGCACCGGGCACACGAACAAGATTTAGCGGATTGATTTTGACGCGAGACCCCGGCTGAGAATCAGAGGTAATGAAAATAGCGTATTCAGAAGTGGCAATATTTTCAGCTGCGGGCTGATTGGTAATGAGCGATCGCACGCCGGGCAACTGCCAATCAGCGACGGCATTAGCAACTTTTTGAGTGACCTCAGTCTCCTCACAGCAGACAACCCAAAATTTTGTTTTATTCTCAGTGGACATAGCTTTTAAGTTAGGACGATTTTGTACAAGGGTAGAAATGAATGGTTGCAGCACCTGGCTATCCGGGCATGAGCGGCCAGGATAGGCTTACAGGAACAACAGATAGTTAAAAACTAGGCGAATGTAGACTGATTTTCGGGCAAAAAATCAGCCGTTCAGTCTTCAAAATTACAGGTGAGCGGGCTATCACAAAAGGGAGCCCACACCTTCTCAATTAGGGATAAATAGGTAGGCTTCAGAGAGGGCGATCATCGTAGATCTTTTGAAGCCGACACTAAATGAGAGGAATTGTTGTAGACAGCCAACAGGCACGAACTAACAAATAACTCTGTAGAACGATTAGTGGATATCTTATTTACTAGGATGCCCTGTCTAGAAGGAACTAACAATAACCTTTGATGAAATGTTAAGTGATGATATTTCATCACAATTCGCCTCAAACCTTAACAAGGATTCAGTTTGCACATTTGTACTACAAAAAACCATGTTTACCAAACTTTATAAGTACGTCTGAGGTCCGTAGATACAGCGGTTCCTTCCACCGTGAGGACTTCCGTGCAACACCCGACAGGCGATGTTTTTCTTGTTGGATTTGAAGTCAGTATTTTCCGAAGGTCGGCCCGAAATTTGTGACAGGACTGTTCCTTATTTAGCTGTCCCCTATTTACCTATCGACACCCTAATTGACTGATGTCCTAATTGACTCATTGGGTGCACCCGGTTTATAGCGTAACGAACCCACCGGGACAGATGCTTAGGTGAAGGCGCTGAATATTTTGCTGGGGCTTAATAATCACCCCCTTGCAAAAAATTAAAGAAAACCTACTGAACTCACGGATGTAGAACCAATGCCCCGCAGAATAAAGCGAAAGCGTCATTCTCAAGCGCCCATTCCCAAGTAACCCCTATTCCAAAGTATTAAGAGATCTAGCCCCGTGACCAAAGCCATGTATCAGCCTGCCCCTCCTGACGTCGCCATCATGACCCCGCAGTTTTTAAAAGCGCTCAGTTTTGCAGCGCACAAGCACCGCGACCAGCGCCGCAAAGATTCGGACCAAACGCCTTATATTAACCACCCGATTATGGTTGCGAATATTTTGCTCAATGAAGCGGGTGTGACGGATGAGGCAGTGCTGATCGCGGCTTTGCTTCACGACACGGTAGAAGATACAAACACCACGTTCGATGAAATTGAAGATCACTTTGGTCGCCTCATCCGCGACATTGTGGATGCAGTAACGGATGATAAGACGTTGCCGAAGGCGGTGCGGAAGCAGCAACAGATTGATCATGCGCCGCATTTGAGCGATCGCGCCAAATTGGTAAAGCTGGCTGACAAAATTTCGAATGTGAGAGATACGCGGATTGCACCGCCGGATGGCTGGCCCGTTAGCCGAATTGATGAGTATTTGGAGTGGGGCAAGGCGGTGATTCAGCCAATTCGTGGGACCCATGCACAGCTCGAAGCGCTGTTTGATGAGGCGTATGCGCAGGGTAAGGCGATCGTTACGAAGTTGAGTTAGGGGTGGCTTCAGGCCTTCCTTTCGGTTCCCCTGAATTAAGGTTTCGTTTGTCACCCAAAAGTTACAGAACGTTTATGCGTGTCTCGGACTGAAGTACGAGAAGACGTGTTAGCTCAGGCAGAAAAGGTTTGCTTGGCGCTGATAGGTCGATAATACGTATTTTTCTTGAGGAGGTCAGCTGACTGGCTTCCCGATGGCTAAAATTTGTCAAAAGTGGCCTTAAATATGGCGAATACCGTTAAAAGAATTCTATTTTTGGCTGCGAACCCGAAGGCGACGAGCCAGCTCAGCCTGGATGAGGAGGCGAAGGAAGTCCGTCAGGGGTTGGAGCGGGCGAAGCGGCGAGAGAATTTTGAGATTGTGACGCGGTGGGCGGTGGATGCCGATGAGCTACGGCGATCGCTCTTGGATATAGAACCGCATATTGTGCATTTTTCGGGCCATGGGACGGGGGCTGATGGCCTGGTGTTGCATAAGGCTGGGGGGAAGGCGAAGCTAGCGGGCTGTGAGGCGTTGGCGAATTTGTTTGAGCTGTTTGCCGGGCAGATTGAGTGTGTGCTGCTAAATGCGTGCTATTCGGAAGCGCAGGCGCAGGCGATTTATCAGCATGTGAACTGTGTGATCGGCATGAATAAGGCGGTGGGCGATCGCGCTTCGATAAAGTTTGCGGTGGGCTTTTATGATGCGCTGGGGGCGGGTAAACCTTATGATATTGCCTACAAGTTTGGCTGTAGTGCGATTGAATTTGAGGAGGTGGTGCAGAGTTTGACGCCGGTGCTGCTGACGCGGAAGGCTCAGCGGGCAGAACTGGTGAATGAGACGGCCCAGAAGACGTCTGAAAAGACGGCTAAACAGACAAGTGAAAAGTCCAATGAAAAGACGGCTGAAAAGGCAAATAAACAACCAAGTGATCAGTCCGGTGAAAAAACGGGTGAGAAGTCTGCTGAGAGATCTGCTAGGAACTCCCACCAAAAAAGCCAAGAGACGGTCGCGGATGACCCGGAAGCGACGGGGGTAATTTTAGAGAATCCGGAGGGGCAGGTTCCGTTGACGTCGCCGTTTTATATTGAGCGGCCACCGATTGAAACGGATTGCTTTGCGGAGATTGTGAAGCCGGGGGCGCTGATTCGGGTGAAGGCGGCGCGGCAGATGGGGAAGTCGTCTTTGATGTCGCGGATTTTGGAGTGTGGGGCTCAGCAGGGCTATCGCAGTGTGCCGATTTACTTTCAGGAGGCGGACGGCGAGGTCTTTGAGGATCTGGAGAAGTTTTTGCGGTGGTTCTGCGCGATTATCGCGGAGGAGCTGAATTTAGAGATTCCGATTGATAGCATTTGGCAATCGAGTGCGTTAGGCAATAAGCGGAAGTGTACGAACTTTTTTCAGAAGCATTTGCTGCCGCAGATTAAGACGCCGCTGGTGCTGGGGCTGGATGAAGTGGATCTGGTGTTTCAGCATTTGAAGATTGCCCAGGACTTTTTTGCGCTGCTGCGGACGTGGCATGAGCGGGGCAAGAACCAGGCAACCTGGCAGAATTTGCGCTTGGTGATTGTGCATTCGCGGGAGGTGTATATTCCGCTGGATATGCATCAGTCGCCTTTTAATGTGGGGATGCCGGTGGAGCTGCCGGAGTTTACGGCGCAGCAGGTGGAGGATTTGGCGCAGTGGCATGGGTTGAGCCTGTCGGAACAGGATGTGGCGGCGCTGTTGGCGATGGTGGGCGGGCATCCGTATTTGGTGCGGGTGGCGCTGTATGAGCTGGCGCGGGGGCGGTTGAGCTTGGCGCGGCTGTTGCAGGTGGCACCGACGGAGGAGGGGCCTTACGAGGATCATTTGCGCAGGCATTTGGCGAATTTGCACAGTGATGAAACGTTGGTGGCGGCGGTGGCGGAGATGATCGGCAGTGAGGTGCCGGTGGCGATTGGTTCGGATGAGGCGTTTCAGTTGGACAGTATGGGGTTGGTGCGGCGCAGGGGGAATGCGGCGGAGCCGCTGTGTGATTTGTATCGGCAGTATTTTCGGGAGCGGTTGTGATGGCAGGGCATTCTTCGACCTATCAGATTGGCGGTAGTCTTCAGCTGGATGCGCCGACTTATGTGACGCGGCGGGCGGATGAGGAGCTGTATGAGGGGCTTCAGTCGGGGGACTTTTGCTATGTGCTGAACTGTCGGCAAATGGGGAAGTCGAGCTTGCGGGTGCGGACGATGGCGCGGTTGCAGGCGGCGGGGGTGGCCTGTGTGGCGGTGCAGATGACGGACATTATTGATGAGGAGATTACGCCGGAGCAGTTTTATGCGGGGGTGATTGATAGCATTACCCAGGATTTGGATCTGGGTTTTGACAATATGGCCTGGTGGGCGGCGAATGGGCAGTTGTCGTTGGTGAATCGGTTTAGCAAGTTTTTGGAGGCGGTGTTGTTGCAACAGGTCTCTGGGAATTTGGTGATTTTTATTGATGAGATTGACCGGGTGCTGAGTTTGCCGTTTAAGGTAAATGGCTTTTTTGCGGCGATAAGAGAGTGCTATAACAAGCGGGCGGATAATCCGGTGTTTCGACGGCTGACGTTTGCGCTGCTGGGGGTGGCGACGCCGTCGGATTTGATTGCGGATGCGCAGAGTACGCCTTTTAATGTGGGACGGGCGATTGAGCTGACGGGGTTTACGGCGGCGGAGGCGGAGCCTTTGGCGGCGGGGCTGGGGGTGGATAAGCCTATGGAGACGTTGGCGGCGATTTTGAAATGGACGGGGGGGCAGCCGTTTTTGACGCAGAAGGTTTGTCGCATCGTAGAACAACAGGGCTTCGACTGCGCTCAGCCACCGGGGGAAAAGGGGAAGGGGGGCTTCGACTACGCTCAGCCGCCGGGGAAAGGGAAGGGGAACTCTGTAGAGACATGGGTTGATGGGATTGTTCGAGAGAACATTCTTAAGAACTGGCAGTCGAATGATGAGCCGGAGCATTTGCGGACGATTCGGGATCGGTTGTTGCAGAATGAACAGCGGTCGGCGCGACGGTTGGGGTTGTATCAACAGATTTTGGGGCAGGGTGGGTTGTTGGTGAACAGTGCCACGACCGATCCGAGTCGGGATTATATTGAGTTGCGGTTGTCGGGGGCTGTGGTGGAGCAGCGGGGGCGGCTCCAGGTGTATAACCCGATTTATGGGGCGATTTTTAATTCGGATTGGGCGGCGCGGGAGCTGGCGAATTTGCGGCCTTATGCCGGGGCGATTGGGGCGTGGTTGCGTTCTGGGCGGCAGGATAAGGCTCAGCTGTTGCAGGGGGAGGGGCTGAGGGAGGCGAAGCAGTGGTCGGAAGATAAGGTGCTGCCGCCGGAGGATTATGCTTTTTTGGCGGCGAGTCAGGAGCTGGCGACGGAAGAGGCGGAAGAAGCGAAGGCGACGCTGGCACAGGCGAATCGGACGCTGGAAGAGGCGAACCGGGAAGCGACGGATCGTATTCAGGCTGCGAATCGGCGGTTAAAAATTGGCTCGGGGATATTGTTGGGAACGATTGCACTCGCAACAATTGCTGGGGGCAGCGCGATGCAAATAAATGCTTCAGCAAGAGAACAGAAGGCAGAAGCGCAAGAGCAAATTCAAGCGGCCAACGAAGAACTGGAAACTGCCCAACTTGCTAGTGAGAAAGCTGAACAAGATAGGCAAAGGGCAGAGAAAGATAAAGAAGACGCCCAAACGGGCTTAGAAAAAGCGCAAGTAGAAAGTGAAAAGATTCAACAAGAGTCGGAAGTGCGAATAGCAGAGGCTGACCAAAAAGTAGAGACTGCTTCGGTGAAGGCACAAGAAGCCGCCGCCGCCCAAGCGGCGGCTCAGCAGGAAGCCGGTGAGGCGCAACAGCTTTCAGCACAGGCAAAGCAGGATGCGGAAACGGCTCGGCGGGCAGAAGCTGAAGCCAAAGAAGAACAAACTATTGCCCAGAAAGGGGCTAGCTTGGAGCGTTTGGGGATAGCGTTGCTACGGCGTCCAACTGTAAATTTTCGAGGGTTGTCAGCATTGTTGGATGCCCTGGAAGATGGGAAGCAACTACAAAAACTATTGCAGGATTCGCGTAAGGAGTATAAACCGAGTGCGATGGGCGAGTACCCGGCAACAAGCCCCATGCTGGCTTTAAGAACAACAGTCAATAGCTTTTTAGAAACTTCTACTCTGCGCGGGAAACCCGTGAGAGATTGGAATACAGGTGGATTCATTGAGAGTCAAAGTCGGTTAGTCACCTACTCTAGCAGTGACGAGACCTCTCGTCTCTATGACGACTCGGGCAACGAACTCAATACTCTCATCGGCGAGCCTTCGAGATTCAGTGACGATGGCAGCCGATTAGTCACCTACTCTAGCAGTGACGAGACCTCTCGTCTCTATGACGACTCGGGCAACGAACTCAATACTCTCATCGGCGAGCCTTCGAGATTCAGTGACGATGGCAGCCGATTAG
>JBCDAG010000088.1:0-20375 GCA_039186165.1 Cyanobacteria bacterium P01_F01_bin.53 | reverse complement strand
TACTCGCTTCTAAGCTTGGCGATAGCTGATTACGAAATTCAAAGGCCATTTCTACTGCTCGATAACGCTTACTGCATTACAAGTCTAAAGACTTAGCCCCACAAAAGAAAACGACAATTATTTATGAGTCATTCCTTAGCAGCCCTAAACAACACCACACTCCTAACCATTGGACAAACGGACAGTAATAACACAATTACTCTCAAAGATAGTTTGAAAGGCAGTGTGGGCAACCGTCCACTGATCAATATTGTTGGCGGAGACAGTATTGTAGGCCTAGAAAATACGAAGAATGTTTTCCGAGTAACTGGGACAGGAAGCGGTAATCTGTTGAATACAGATGTTGTTTTCTCCAGCATTGAAAACTTATCTGGCGGCAGACAAAATGACTCTTTTGAGTTCATCGATAATGGCAAAGTGCTTGGTAGCATCAATGGTGCAGACGGCCTTGATAGCCTCGACTATAGAAGTACAACCACTACACCAATTCAAATAGACTTAGCAAATATGAGCGCCACAGGTGCGACAAGTTTTACTGATATAGAGAACATTTTCGGTAGCAGTGCTAATAGCGATCGCATTTTAGGAACGGTTGCGAATGATACCTTCATAGCGACAGGCAGCAGTAGTGGCAGAGTCAATGAAACTCTTACATTTTCAAGTATTGAAGAACTCAACGGCAATACAGGCAGGGATACCCTAAGCTATGCAGAATATAACACTGCGATCACCGTTGACATAGACAACATGAGTGCAACCGACGTTGCGAATTTTAGCAACATAGAAACCATTGTTGGTAGCAGCACTCTCAGTGACCATATAAAGGGTTCTAGCGAGAACGATATTTTCTCGATTACGGCGGATAGCGCTGGCACTGTGAACGGTCTACTGTCGTTTTCAGAGATTGAAATGTTAGATGCCATAGCAGGCAACGATACACTCGACTACAGCAGCTTCAGTACTGATATTACAGTCAATTTACAAAATAGTAATGCTACGGGCCTTGCAGCCTTCAAAGGAATCGAAAATATCATCGGCAGTAGTGCTAATCATGACCAGCTCACTGGATTTATTGGCAATGATACTTTTGCCCTGACCAGCGACTCTACAGGCAATATCAATGGAGGCTTATCGTTCTCAGCTATTGAAAGGATAGATGGCAACTTGGGAGAAGATGTACTTGACTATAGAAACTATGGAGAATCTATCTCTATTGATTTAGAACGTAGGAGTGCCACTGGCCTTTCAGAGTTTATCAATATTGAGACGATACTGGGTAGTAACAATGATAGGGATCAGATTGTAGGCTCTGCAGGCAACGACACTTTTGCACTCACCAATATCAATACAGGTAAGGTCAATAATTTCCTGTCATTCTCTCAAATCGAAACACTCCAAGGAGGTACTGGCACAGATACTCTGAGCTACAGAGGGTACGGCTCAGCTATCGCAGTCGATCTGGAAAACAACAGTGCTAGCGGCCTTTCAGAATTTGGTAGCATAGAAAATATTGTTGGCAGTAGGGCTAATAATGACAAAATTATGGGGTCTACTGAAAATGACACTTTTGAAATTACAAACAATGCCATTGGCAATATAAATAATTCATTCGCTTTCAGTGCCATTGAAATACTCGAAGGCAACGATGGCGACGATACCCTAAGCTATAGAAATTACGACTCAGAAATTGAAGTTGATCTCGAAAACAATCGTTCAACTGGAATAGCCCAGTTTCATGAGATAGAAGAGATTATAGGTAGCCGTTTTAATACTGATACCATTAGGGGTTCGGCTAGCAACGATACATTTGGCATTACAGGCATCGACAGCGGACTCATTAATAACAGGCTCGCTTTTTCAAATGTTGAGGACTTTGACGGCGGTGAGGGTGTTAATACACTGAGCTTGAATGATAGTTCGATAGGTAGCGATCGCACCTGGGTCATTGATGGCATCAACAGGGGCATCGTCAATGAGCTAACATTTGATAACTTTAGTATTCTCCTTGGTAGCACTGGCCGAGACACTTTCACGCTGACAGATGAAGGCCAAATTACTGGTGCTATCAATGGAAATGAAGGAATCGATACGCTCGACTACAGCAGTTATGAAGAAGAGGTTAAAATTGATGCGGGGTTAAGAAAGGCCACTGGCATCGCAGCATTTAACAGCATTGAAGAAGTTGTAGGTAGTCCATTTACTGAAAGTGTGATTGAAGGGTCTAATAGTGACGATACGTTTGTTATCACAGGTGATGGCTCCGGTCGTCTCAATGACAGGCTCACTTTTCGCAACATCAACAGGATGGATGGACAAGGTGGCAATAATACGCTGACCATCAATAGCCCGACCACAGGCATCTCCAATGACTGGGTCATCAATGGAGATAATCGCGGCTCAATTAACAACTTGCCCTTCCAGAGAATTCGCAATATCACAGGCGGCGACAGCAATGATACATTCAGGTTTGTAGGTACAGGAAAACTAGGAGGTACTGTAGAAGGTGGCGGCGGAATCGATACCGTTGACTACAGCCAATACACCTTACCGATTTCAGTTAATTTAACTGAAATGAGCACGACCAGCGGGTCAACTTTATTGTCAACATTGAACAACATAGAACGGATTGAAGGCACAGGAGCAGAAACCGATCGAATTATAGGCACTGCAACTAACGATATCTTTGAAATTACAGATGAAAAGCGTGGCAACATAAACAATGACATCGAATTTTCAGATATTGAAATCCTCAATGGGGGGCTAGGGTCAGACAGCTTTAGACTAAACGATTTAACCACCGCTTCAAACATCACCATCATCGGGGGAAATGATTTTACCAATGGCTTGCCCAGCAATCAGATCATCAGTGATGGGAGCAATACTACTTGGCACATTGACGCTACCAATCAAGGCTCATAAAGACAAGCAGGCACTAACCTTGCAGAATTCAGCGAAATCCAAAACTTAGAAAATAGAAGTCCAACAGGTGGAACGACGGAAGTCTTTTTTAGCAATGATATCGCTCAAATCACCGGCTCTATTAATAGCGGAATTAGCAACTTGACGCTAAGGGGAGATGACATCAATATCGGGCATGGAAAAGCCAATCATGACCTTCGTAACGCAACAATTTCAGGTGATGGCACACTGACGATTCGTCCCAACACCGAAACTATCAGCATCGAATTGGGTGGTGTAAATCGTCAAGATGCTACGTCATTGGCAATTACTGATGGTGAATTGGCTGGTATTCAACGCGGATTTAGTCGCATTTTAATCGGTGGAGAGAATCATACAGGTGGCATTAGCCTAAGGGATAATGCGAATTTTCAAGATTCGGTAGTGTTGCGATCGCAAGGTTCTATCGATACCCGAAACGGTGAAGTATCCACTACTAATGGCAGCTTAACACTTCAAACAGAAGCCTCCATTTTAGGTCATCACTTCTCTGCACAAGAAGATGCCGTCACTCTCATCGCACAAGACAATATTTTCGTTGACTCTGTTGTTTCTCGAGGTCGAGAAGGCATCACCATAAATAGTAACCGTGGTAGCATCACTGTAAACAACACACTAGAGACAGGAGGCGAAGTCCTAGGACACAACGTGAACATCTTGGCCGACAATAATGTAAATCTAGGTAGTATTACAACAAGTGGTGGTCAGCGGAGCGGCAACCTCACCATTGAATCTAAAGCCGGAAGGATCACCACCAACGGTATTACAACCTCAAATGGCATCAGTGCTGAGGCATCCGGCATAAGACGACCGGGCAGTGTCAGGCTTACCAGTCCCGGAAGCATTCAGATAGACTTCATAAATGCCCGTGGCCATGGCCAAAATACGGGGTCTAGCCGTATTGATATTGACACTCAGGAAAACTTTAGGGCTGTAGGTGCGATCGCCAATTCAGCCACAGATCGGCTCAGTGAGGGCGTCAGCATTTCTACAAGAGGTGCACAAGACGGCAATGTACGCATTCAATACGGCAACTCAAACCAAGTTGCTAAGGCATTTCACATTGGTGACATTAGTGAAAACGGACTCGCCGCTAGTCTAGAAGTCCCCACAACGACTATTCTTGAGGGTGATTTCTTTAGTGACTATCAGCAAGGCAGTATTGAATTAGTGAATAGAGGCATTTTACCTCCAAACTTCTCGGGAAATAGAGTAACGCTAGCGATAGAGGTCAATGCATTCCAATTTGTAGAAACAACAGAGATAGACAGCGAGGCTAGTTTTGAACAGATTGAAGAAATGAAGTCACAAGAATTTTCTGACTATCTCGGGATTTCGGAAGATAGTAACCTTTATGAAAATACAACACTTCATGATGTACAGCAGGCTTTAGGAGAGATCGAGCAATCCACAGAAATAAAGCCGGGGCTAGTCTATGTTTACTTTGTACCTGATGCGACTGCAGAAGAATCTGTCGGCATAGGACAAGAAGATACGATAAGTCCTGATGATCAGTTAGAAGTCATGCTGATTACTCAAGAAGGGATGCCTATCCGCCGTCGCCAGTGGGGCATCACTCGCGCTTAAGTCGACGAAGCAAATCGGACTTTACGCCAGCAAGCAACTAGCCAGTTTTCGACGGCTCGCCAATATTTACCTCCCGCTCAACAACTCTACAGTTGGATCGTAGAGCCCATCACAGACACACTACAGCAACAGAGTATTAATAGCCTGGGCTTTGTGATGGATACTGGGATGCGCACTATGCCCATCGGAGTGCTACACGATGGGGAACAGTACCTGGTGGAAAACTACAGCCTAGGCATACTGCCGAGCTTTAGCTTCAGTAAAATTAGCAACACAACAGAAAGCGACTCACGCATTGACCTAGATAAGACTCGCGTGCTAGCGATGGGTGCGTCTCAATTTGAACATAAGGCTGATTTACCCGCTGTCGATGCAGAAATCGCCCTAATTTCGGAGCAGCTGTGGGAAGGCGATGCCTTCCTCAATGAAGAGTTTGTCTTACAAAATTTACAACGACAACTTCAGCAAGAAAACTACGACATTATTCATTTAGCGACCCATGCCGTTTTGGAGTCCGGCAACTTAAACGACTCTTACATACAGCTCTGGGACGAAAAACTGGCCCTCAATGAGCTAAATAAATTACAGCTCTCCGACAAGGACATTAAGCTGATTATCTTAAGTGCCTGCAACACAGCCCTGGGAGATCCCTCAGCAGAATATGGGTTTGCAGGGCTTGCCATTAATTCTGGTGCTCGCGCTGCGCTAGCTAGCCTATGGCCCGTAAATGATGAAGGCACCCTCGCATTTATGAGTCAATTTTATACGGAGCTGAAAGAATCATCTGTAACCGCTGAAGCACTGCAACAGGCTCAAATACAGCTTATAAATGGTGAAGTAACCATTGATGGTGGGGTTGTTTATGGCAAAAACAATGCAGAAATTGCCACCCTCCCAACCTTAGAAGAAAGCGGGCGATGGAATTTTTCGCACCCGTTTTACTGGTCACCTTTCACCATGATTGGTAATCCTTGGTAAGGCAGGCAGGTAAAAAGGACGGAATCGCCTACAAAAAGACGCCTCTGTAGTTTTCCCTAGCCTGCATTATTCATGAACATATGCTAGAAATGCTTGAGCTCTTTGCCTGGCAACTGTTATAGCCATTTCTTGATTTCGACAGTGTGTTTTTATACACGCAATCCGAGAGGCTGAACCCCAGGAATGATAAGGCTTACCCTCTTGGCTAGGCTTTAGGTGAATTATTCAGGCATCATGTAACTTCCAGAGTGCTGGAAGTTACATGATGCCTTGACCCACTATTCAGCCCACTGCAAAACTCAACTTAACAAACTCGCCCTACCAAACTCGCCAATCTTCCCAATCCAAATTAAAGACTGAGGTATTGGGAAAAGCCGTCGGATTTCCATTGGCGTTGAGCTGCCTTTGAAGTTGCTCAAGCATCGGTTCCTGGGATGGCAAGTCATCCACAAGCTCATAGGGCAAGATGCCATTCGTAAAAGCAAAGTCGATAGTGGCACCTGCGGCAACACCGGCAGACCACTCAAAGGAATGAACTCGGTAAGCGGCAGCAGCAATATTACTGGTAGCGATCGTTTTACCGGCAATCAGCAGGTTGTCTATTTTTTGGGGAATCATGGCCCGCAAAGGAATTTGGCCTGGATAGGCTTGGCCATGAGCTTTACGAATATTCTCGAACTCAGTGTTGCCAGGGATCTCAGGCGGAGACTGGGTGAGGCAGGGGTGGAAATCGATGGCGTACTGAGCAATACCAACTGAATCTGGATAAATAGTAGAACGGGTACGGCGAGCAATATCAGCCGGTGGAACCTTGTCATCCATGGCAGCGGCCATGTTCAGCCCAGCCAGGGCGTACCACAGATCACGGTAACGCTTTTCGCCCAATGACGTTTGATAGTATTCATCCCGATAGTCTGCGCGAGAAATATCGATTTCATTGACCATGAAGCCATCGGGATAGCCATAGCCAGGGCGGCCAACAATACGCCTCGCCTCACGGATATAAGGATGTTTAGAGAGACCGTGGGCTGTCCCCATAGGTGTATCTAAGCCAGCAATAAAGCGGTGGTTGGGATTAGGCTCTTTGACACCAGGACCTAACTGGGAATCAGTGTCACCAGCAACTAACCAGTGATAGTAGCTGTAGGCATTTTCTTCGCCTTTGGCCAAAGCCTCTACTCTGAGGCCACCTAACCAGCCGCCAGGTTCTAACTGGCCTGACGCAAGAAGTTGGGAGGGTGTGTAGATAAGATTATCGGCTGCAGTACCGGGTCGGTAATCATTACCCCAAGTCCAATTTTGCATGGAGATATCGCCTGGCGCGATTCTGGTAACACCAAAAGCCTTGCCTTCTGGACGTGGATCAGGCGCGGAGATGCGCCGGTAGGTAAAGACGTAATCGAAGTAGTCACCATTATCGCGGGGACGCTCATAGCTAAAATATGGCGCGTACTGCTGATAGTATTCAGGTTCTGGTTGCGGCTGCGGTTCCACAGTGCGTTCCATGCCAAAGGTATAGGTAAAGCCTTGGGTACAGTATTGATTTCTGGTCTCGGTGGGTGAGGACGGATTTACGTAGGAGCGTGGGTCGAGACCTAACTGATAGGGCACGCCAGAGAGGGCAATCACTTCGCCGGTTTCGGTGGCTTCTACCACGTACCAATCGGCAGGGGCATCAGCTGGTTCAGAGGATTGACGATCAGCCGGTATGAACTGAATGACCTTTTTGGTAAACCGCTCTGAATCTTCGTAGCTGTAAGTATCTAAAATCGTTGCAGATAATGGCTCTGTATTGAGCGGCGGTGCGCCGGGAGCCGGGCTGTGCTGAATAGCGATCGCACCATCAATCATCCGACCATCAGCGCTAATATCTAGCTCCTTGACCACCGTAGACGGAAACCACCTCAGTTCTCCACCACCTGATTTTGCAGCATCGTTAAGCATATCGCTCAAAATAGTATGGGCGTCACTGGGCAAAAAACAGGAAACACTTACCCAACAACCGCCGAAGTTTAGCTCGCCATAAAAGTCTTCAATCCGATTCCTCAGCTCTTTATATCCCTCAGAGTAAAATAGCTCCGCCCGTTGTTTTTTCGCTTCATCTAGTGCAGAGGTACCTTGGGAAGAAATTTGCCCACCCACCCAATCGGTAAGTTCAGTCATACACACGGTGCGACCAGCTCGTAGGCTTTCGTAAGCAGTAGCCGTGCCTGATAAACCGCCACCGACAATAAGCACTTCGCAATCAACGGTTTCATCAGGGGTAACCGATGGGGGTTGCGGTTGCGCCTGGGATTGGGCAAGCACAGGTCCCCGACCAACGGGCACTGAAAGGACCGCCAGCAGAGCACCCAATACACCTGCCGAGCAACGATGAAGTAAAGAGTAAGCCATAGAAATTTTGATTAAAACGCTATTACGGGGTTCTTCTTTTGATGAGTTTGGTCCAGTGAGGTTAGTCGTCAGTGTCTATCAACCGCGTCTATAACAACCGCATGGATAAAGTCACATAAGGACACCATGCCCACATCAGAGGTAATACGTAGGTAAGGAGACCAAGGACACCTTTAACGGGATCGCCATAAAGGTAAGCATTTCGCTGAGGGTTGGCAACCCCTTGTGTATCAGTTGTGAAATCACAAAACACCTAAAACAGAGCACTCCCTAGGCGGTGTACGATAGATGCGGCCTAATGCTCGCAACCTTTTGCAATGAGTGACGGCTGGTTCTTCCCCCACGCATCCTGACCAAATGACCCGCACGGTCATCACTGACAATGGCTCAAAAAACAGCTCCAAAGCTTTTATACATCAGTAATGGGCATGGGGAAGATAACCACTCTTCCCACATCATTCGGACCCTACGTGCCATTCGCCCCGAGCTAGACATTGCAGCCTTACCCATCGTTGGCCATGGCACCGACTATCGAAAAATCGACGTGCCCATCATCGGCCCCACATACTTAGTGCCCTCCGGTGGTTTTACCTTTATGAATCGCCTGAAGCTGATTGATGATATTCGCGCAGGCCTGCTGACCATGACCTGGAAGCAGTACAAAGCTATGAAGCACTATGTCGAATCAGAAGATATCGACTTTGTGGCTGCTACAGGAGATGCCGTTGGTCAAACCTTTGCTTGGCTCAGTGGAAAACCTTTTGTTTCCTTTATTTCCCCCCTTTCCTCTACCTACGAAGGCACACTTAAAACAGACTTTGTTCTGCGGAATGCTATTAAGTCTGACCGGTGTAAAGCAGTCTTCACTCGCGATGCTGACACTGCCAAAGACCTGACCCAACAAGGACTCCCAAAAATTCACTTCGGCGGCATCCCTGCCCTTGATAGACTCAAGCCCACAGGCAAAGATTTACAACTCACCGAGACCGACACAATGGTCGGTTTATTGCCCGGATCACGCCCCCCAGAAGCTGTTGGCAACTTGAAGCTGGAAATGCAGCTATCGTTAGAAATCGCGCAGCGAGATCCCAATATCAAGTTCCGAGCAGCCCTAGTGCCGAACGTTTTTAGGGAAGTCGTTACTGCCGCAGAGAATCCGAACTGGGCCCCTGGTTGGAAGCTAGAGCATCAGCACGCGAAGGCAAACACAAATCAAGCGGACTGGATAAAGCTCAGCTACGAGGGTAATGACACCTTTAAGCAAGGAACAGAAGTGCTGTGCTATCAAGACGCCTTTAGCGATATCGCATACCGGACCAACTTAGTACTAGGGATGGCGGGCCTAGCCGTGAACCATGCCATGGCCATCGGTAAACCCATCGTACAAATTGCCGGACCAGGGCCACAGTTTACCTATGCTTTTGCCGAAGCGCAGCAACGATTGTTAGGACTCTCAGTCCAAATGATCGGCACCAAGCCTGCAACACCTGAATTGCTCAAAGAGGCCGCAGACTGCACAGTGAGAACATTAAAAGATAGGGCCTACCTGGAGGCCTGTGCCAAAAACGGGCGACAACGGTTTGGCCCCTTTGGTGCATCAGCTCGGATTGCTAATTCGATTTTGCATCATATGGATGAGGCCATTGCCCAGGAAAGCCAGATCTAAAAACAGGTCTGAAAAAACAGGTCTGGAAAAACGGCTCAATCAATATCAGATAATAGAAAAAACACTGTCACCAAAACGCAAGAACAACCCACAAAAATTTCAGGAATTGCCGTGAATCGCCCCGCCAAACAACGTTCCAGCTATCGTCACCTCTGGCCATTTATTAGGGCAGAGTGGCCCAGCTTTGTGAAGACGTTGTTCTTTGTTTTGGGGTATGTGATTACCGTTCCCGTTTTACCCGTTTTAGCCAAAGAAGCAACAGGTGCTATCGGCAAAGGAGAAGTGGGTCAAACTGCCTACTGGCTGGGGTTAGCAGTGATCAATTTCACTGTGCAGAACACCTTTTTATACGGGCAAAAGGTGAGTTCTATTAAGGCAGCACTTGATGTGGTACTCGCCATCAGGAAAAAGGTGTATGCCAATCTGCATAAGCTCGGTATAGATTATTTCGGACAGACCCAAACGGGAGATTTAACCTATCGCATTACGGAAGATATTGATCGCGTTGGGGAAGTCGTAACCAAACTCTCACAACAGTTTATTGCATGCATTTTACAGATTATTGTTCTCACCGGATACATTCTGTATTTAAACTGGGAGTTATCTCTCACGGGGATTATTGTCGCCCCCATCATGGCCTTAATCATTGGCTTTTTTGGTCAGCGATTGCTGGTACTCTCCCGTAAAAATCAGGACGAGATTTCAAACTTGTCGTCTTCGGTGACTGAAGTATTTGGCAATATGCACATTGTGCAAGCCTTTGCGGCGCAGGACTATGAAGTGAACAAGTTTGCCAAGGAAGCTGAACGAAATAGAAATGCCAGATATCGTACCGAGCACCTCACCGCAATTCAGATACCAGTGGTGGGATTACTCGAAGCACTGAGCATTATGCTGCTCTTTCTAGTAGGCGCTTGGCAAATATCACTGGGACATTTAATCCCGGAGAATTTTGTGGCTTTTCTAACAGCGGTGGCACTGCTGATATCGCCGATTGATTTGGCGACTCAAAACTACAACCTATACAAGCAAACAGAAGCTTCCACAGAACGGGTATTTGAGCTAATGACCCTGAAGCCGACGTTGGTAGAAGATCCAAATGCGATCGCACTTCCCGCCATCACAGGCAAGGTAGATTACCAAAACGTCAGCTTCGCATACCAGAAAAATAGCCTAAACACCGTTCCCAATACTGAAGACAACGGCTTTGACAGTGGTTCCTTTGACCACGGTTCAGTGAACCGTGGCAAAAGCGCTCGGGACATGATCTTGACGGATCTCAATTTGCAGGTACGTACCGGAGAAGTGATTGCCCTAGTCGGCCCTTCCGGCGCTGGGAAAACCACCATCGTCAATCTGCTTACACGCTTTTATGACCCGCAAGCTGGTCAGATTATAATCGATGGCATTGATATAAAAACAGTCACTATTCGCAGCTTAAGGCATCAAATTGGTACTGTACCCCAGGAAACAACCTTATTTTCAGGGACAGTGGCCCAAAATATTGCTTATGGACAAACTGAGCTAGATTATGAAGCTATTGAGGCCGCTGCTAAAGTGGCGAATGCTCACGAGTTTATCAACCAGTTATCCCAGGGTTATCACACCTGGGTTGGTGAGCGGGGAACGAATTTTTCTGGAGGACAGCGACAAAGAATTGCGATCGCTCGAGCCATTTTGCTCAATCCTCGTATTCTGATTCTTGATGAAGCCACCAGCGCATTAGATCCAGAATCTGAAGCCTTGGTACAAGAAGCTTTGGAGCGGGCCATGGAAAACCGCACCGTCTTCATCATTGCCCACAGACTCAGCACCGTCCGTCAGGCTGATAGAATTCTCTTTTTAGAGAAAGGCAAAATTTTAGAGTCGGGGACCCATCCTGAACTACTCGCCAAAGGTGGTCGATACACCCAGTTCTATACCCAGCAATTTGATAATTCACCGTCAGAAACGTCGTCGTTAGAAACGCCTCCGTTAGAAACGTCTTAATGCAACACGTGCAGAAGCGAAAAGCACGCGATGATGAGATCTATAAAAAACAGAGCCAACCAGGCAGTAACTACAGCTGACGTTGCGGACTGGCCAACGCCTCGACCATTACAAACAGCTGTCAGGCCGCGGCTACAACTGGCCACTGCAATCACGCCACCAAATAAAGCTGCTTTTGCTAGCACCATCAATACGTCTGGCACACTGAGATAACCATGGACACCATCGAGAAAAGTTGACATCGAAAGGTCGTACACATAGCTAGTAATCAAACCGCCACTGATCACACCAATAAAGAGGGCTAGCATCGTTAGTACGGGCAGCATAATGCCACAGGCAAGCACCCGAGGCATCACCAAATAATCAATCGGGTCAGTCCGCAGCATTTTAAGGGCATCGATTTGCTGGGTTAGCTTCATAGAGGCGATTTCAGCCGCAAAGGCTGAGCCAACCTGGCAGGCTAGTACACCCGCCGTGAGTAATGGCGCTAACTCACGACAATAGGCTGCCGCAAAGGCTCCGCCCAAGGAACTAATGGCACCAAAACGGGCCATTTCACGAGCCGTTTGCACCGCAAAAATAATCCCTGCACAAATATTCGTCGCAACCACAGGGCCTAATGAGCGAGGGCCTGCAAACATCAGATGATCCATAATTTGCCGCTGACCATACCGCCCCCGCAAGAGACGGTGCATGACTTGACCAGCGAGTAATACCGCCATTGTCGTGTGATAGACCATATTGTCAGCCTCCCCCTTTGGCAACCGAGCGCGTTTTTTAGTAGGCACCAAGGACTGGGGTTCAGGATGTTGCAATAGATAGGATATATGCTTTGATAGGGGCCAATCAGCTTTAACCATCGGAGTGAATCTTCCTCGTTATCTGCCAGCTTTCAAAGGAGCAATCGAACCTCAGGAAGGTTTCCGCGAGATCTCGGGAGACTCAACAGCGTTGATCACGTAATCCCATGTTAGATAATCACAGCCATAGATTTCCCTCAGCCCCTGAGTAAACCTAAAAACTTGATGAGACTTATCTGAGCGTTTCCATACACTCATAAACCGTAACGGCCCTAAAAGTCATCAAACATACAAACCAGTAGTACACCCTCCCAACAAGCTCCTAATAAGTACAGAAGTTTACGTAGCTGAACTATGTGAATAGTACGTTTGGATCACCTGCCCTATGCATTACTGACTACCCGAAACCGGCATGGAGATTACCCAAGGACTCTGACTCAATACAAGCAATAAATCGGGTAGATGTAGGGATATAGGGAACTGAAGAGCCTCCTCAAAAACGACCAAAGCATCTTCCAAAAATCGCTGACTGAAGATGTCGTCAAAACTTTTTCTAAGGAAATGGTTGTTTTTCTGATTAGATATAGTACACTTGTACCAACACCTAATGGAGGCGCTTCCCTTTACGTATTTGCGCCCTGCTCACGTCTTGGGATATGGAAAAACACGACATGGAATTACAGGCTATTCGAGAAAAGCTTCAGCTGCTACAGGCTGAGCCTCCAGCGGCTGAGACACTCGCTCTGCCCTGGTCATCCCCTAACGTAGCTAGCGCTAGTTCGAGTACTAGCACAGCAGCGCCCCAGCGAGATTATCAGCACACCAGTGAACCAAGCCCTCAGGAAATCGCTATCGAAACCCTGAAACAGCGGTCTAGCCAAACCCTATCGAACACGCCAACCAACCAGCCCTCAGCAAATGTCCACGCTGACAATCTGATTGCCCAAGAGATTTATCGATTAGAGGTACAGGCACACAACATTAATGTGCGATCGCAGCAGCAAGCCGAAGAGATTATGACTATGAAACGGGCGGCCCAGCAAGCTGCAGTCACCCTCGGACGTCAAGGTATTCATAACCATCCTCAACTGGCAATCATTAGTCAGTTATTTAAAGATCAGCCTTCAGCCGTCGTCCCTCATATTGAAAGAGACAATAGCGGTCAGTTTTCTCTCACCTACAACACGATTGATTTTGAGCAGGCGCAGCAAGATGCGATCGCCACAGCTCAAACCCTGAGACAACGTGCAGGCAATAGCTCACAGCCAGTGCCCTTCGCTGAGCCTATTGAAACTAGCGAAGACAACAACAGCACAGCTAACATTAGAGCCTCACTCAGGTCCAAGAGTCAGAAAAGTTCCCAGCCCAACGGCTTGAAACGCCTCATGAGCTCTATTCGGCGACTACTTAAAGCACGCCGCAACCATCGCAATATCAATAGTGCCAACACAATATCAAAGTCCCAGCAGTATCAATCGGCTGATGAATTCGACGCGGCATTTGAAGAGTATTTACCAACTGAGGAATTCTCCTGGTTAGACGGGGCCATTTGGTTTAGCGGGGCTGCGATCGCCCGCATTGTTATAGAACTCGTCGTTCCCCAATATCCCCTTGTCAGCATGCCTTTGCTAATCACTTTAGTCGGGATCATCATATTTGTCATCTACCGAGTCATCGTCTCAAAATCTTCTAACTTTACACCTGCTTACCGGCTCTTTATTGCCATGTTAGGCCTTTTGTCAGTAGGACTTTTCTAAGGCATACGGCCCATTAAACCGACGCATCTCTTGGCCTATGCCTAAAGTTATCGAAGATTTTAGATCCTCTTTTTCATCAGTTTCCAGTTAAACGCTTACTTCCTAGCAAACAACACCATGACAGCCACCAGCCGCATTCGACACCAACATATCAAACCTCTCATCGCAGGAGGGTTAATGTTTTCCCTCATTGGACTTCTGTTCGATCTCAATGGCGTAAAAACACTGCTCAGCAATCCTGTTGCTTTTGCCAGTACGCCCTTAAAAGGCAAAGCGATTGCCACGCTCTCCCACGATTGTACGGGTGAGATTATAGACACTGCCCGCCTCTCACGAGAGCAACTCCTTGCACTCTTAGCAGTGCCCGAGCGAGATACTAAAGCACGGGTGCGTGAAATCACCAAAGCCCCTTACTGCCAGCTCTCAACTCTCAACATTCGAGCAGGTGTTGATGCAGAACGCGAAGCCTATCCTTTGGAATTTGATCCCAACACAACGCTTGTAATCCTTTATGAAAATGACGAATATGCAGGCTATCGCTTCAAACACTAATGCCAACATGGACATGATTTCTATGCCTTTATGGCATCGCGGTAGGCCAACTCACACTCTTCAAAAACTGATTCTGTTGTTTCTAGGCAGTCTTTTACTAGGAAGCTGTGCAGCACATTCAGCACCTGAAAAAAGAAAAATTACTCTACAACAGCAGTGGACTCTAAATCCTGGTGATGAAATTTCAGGTAACATCGTTGCAGGGAGTCTGGGAGACATCTCTCTTGCCTTAAAACAAGGCCATATTAAAGCGCCTTTTGAGGGTGAGTTAGAACCAACTGATTTGGAAAGCTGTGCCTTATATTCCAGCCCTGAGATCCCAGCTTACTTATTCCGATTATGTGGTCTTAAAAGCTTCAAGTATGGGGCGATTAAGGCAGGCGATCACATTGGCAAAGGAGAGTTTTTAAGCTTTGCCACGCTGAGGCGACAACCCGATGGCACTTGGATCATTGTCGAACCAGCTAGGGGCGTTTTGGAAAAAGCCTTAACTCAATAGCCGCACACCATATGTCCTTCAGAACCAGTACACATCCGTCAAATCTCTAACGTTGTATTCTCTCGGAAAACGTCTCTACTGCTACACAATGCTGAAATCGCCACTTCTATTTGCCATTAGCGTATTAGTCAGCTTAATGAGCTGGACAGGAATCGCTCAGGCTCGTGACACAAACCTTGGTCTGACATTCGCTCTGCCACCCACATCCCAAACCGTGGATGCTAACGCTACCACGGTTAAAAGTCTCACTGATCAGACATCTTCCTCAGCATCGTCGGCAGCAACTATAGCATCGCAGCCGTCCGCCATTGCGTTAGCTAAATACGAAGCGCCTCTCCCACCACTTCAGGCATCTGCATCTGATAACCCAGAGGCTCAGGTACCAGCATCCAATCACCAAGCATCTCAGAACACCGACACCACTTCTATAGGTGTGCACTTTGTAGAAACCATACTTGCACTTCCTGAAGAGAAGTCTCCTGCCAAGCACGCCAAACGCCCTGCCGGAGAACATCAAGCATCCTTGACCAAACATGATCAGCAAAACCCAGCCGATGATGATTCAGATACTCCAGTAATCGCCCATAACACCTTAGGCTTAGATGACTGGATATTTGAAGGAGGGCCTAACTCATTGGTTGCTCATACTGTCGGCAGCGCTGAAGGAACTCGCCGTTGGGATGGCCGTCGTACTCAGGTCTATTACGGTCACAAGGATCCTGGCAATGGCGTATGGAACCTTGGAACCTTTTCGTATCAGCACGAGGCAAATAGCCCTGAAGACGCTGATAAAAAACAGTTAAAACGCCTGAAAAATCAGGGTTTTCAGCTAGAACAACAAGCGACTCACCTGGGCTTAAAGCTCTCCCTAGAAGAAAAGCTCAACGGCCTTGACTTAGCCAACCAGGCCCCCCTAGCAGCCCTAGGCAAAGGAGGCTATATCGAAAGACTTGGCCAAGCCTATCGACTAGAAATGAAAGGTTTTGAAGCCATTTCTTGGGCAAGAACCCGTGCCTATATTGACCCAGATACTAAAGTTTGGAATGCACCTGGCTTAGGAAACAACCTCTACAGCATTAGCCAAGACCAAGAGCGACGTATGGCCGCCATCGACAAAGCATTGCGGGCCTATGACCGCAATGGCATGGCTCAAATCGCTTTGAGTAATCTAGACAATATCAGCTTAGAAAACACTGCACCTAATACTACACAGTTAGAGCCTACTTGGGATGACTCCCTACAGTATGACGCGACAGATTCTACCGAGACAAATGACTCTCTAATGAGTCATGCCAGTCGTCCAAGCGCACCAAAATCCAGCCCTATTACTATATCGGCCCTGGAATTTGGTCTACCCGTCTCTACCGATACCAACACAACGACGCGTGAAGACAATCACAATAGCGAACCGCTAGCAACTGCTGAAATAGAAATCGATGAGATAGAGACAGCAGAGGTAGAGACCTTGGCAGAGATTACTCAACTACCCTCAGATTCACTGAACCTGCGCTTTGCAAGCACGGCGATTAGCCCGTTACCCAACATCACAGCTGCCCAGAACACCCCCGATGACTCACCAAGCTCCGAAAGCTTGGTGGACATAGAACCATCAGCCGTGCTTGACCAAGTCATGGGTCATGACCACGAACCAGACAACACAGTTACCAGGTCTATACCTTCATCAAACGAGACTCAAGTTGCTCGCATAAGCCCAATAGCTACCGCTCCTAAGCACGGTGATGAGGAACCTGACGACTCAGCCGATGCTACCCCTTCAGAAACCATCCCATTAGAAGAAACAGAACAAAAACTGCTACAAACAACCACTGCTGAACAAGAATCTCTCTCTACAGCTATTGCCACCCCTAACATCAACTCACAAGCAATAGCATCACAGTCTGAAGAGAACGTGGTGGACTCTGAAAAAACATCTCAGAACAGCAAAACATCTCCGCGCCGCTGGTTTTCTATTCGTATAGAAGACAGAGTCATCAAGCACAAGTAAAGGGCTTTGAAGCATCTCGATCATATGTTAGGGGCCGTTAATATAAGTACTGCAGAACTATTATGCATCAGCACCAGGCGAAACTATTTATATATAGTTCTGCAGTACTCTTTTGTAAAACGGTAACGGCTCAACTTCAGTCCAAATAGACAATTACTTTGGGTTCGAGCTAAAGTGGAACTGACTAGAATGAATGCTGAAACGTCTTCCTTTCAGTTTGAATATTGTCTTGATAGGCGATCGCAGCCACCAGCCCGTTTTCAAAAATCCTTGAATATACGCTCTGTCACATGCCATGCAACCATTAGTCAATACGGGTCCACCCATAGAATCCTTAGACGGTGCGATTGAGCGGTGTCAGTCTTTAGGTATGCGGCTAAGCCGACAGCGTCGGTATATTCTTGAGCTCTTATGGCAAGTTAAAGAGCACCTATCCGCCCGCGAAATTTATGATCAGCTGAATCGATTGGGCAGGGAAATTGGTCACACATCGGTTTATCAAAATTTAGAAGCCCTCTCTGAACAAGGGATTATCGAATGCGTTGAACGCTCAGATGGCCGCTTGTATGGTCACATAAACTCTTCCCATAGCCATGTGAATTGCATGGACACAAACAAAATTATTGATATTGATATTGAGTTACCCGAAGAGCTCATCAAACAGGTAGAAGCTAAAACGGGCCTAAAGATATCAGATTATCGTGTTGATTTTTTTGGCACTAAAGCTGAGCAATAATCTAGAAGCCGATAGCTCACGAAGCAAGCTCTTACACCTACCCTCTCAATTCTTTGCTGTTAGTGTTGTTCACACGATGCTAGTGTTCAGCAAACGGTGGCAACCATGTGGTGTACGAATGCAGCCTCACGACATTTCTCAGCATAAAAAAAGCCCTAAAAGCGATGGGCTGTGCATTAGCACATCCTCTACTCCAATCCTTGAGGAGAATCGCTTTCAGGGCAATGAAATTCTTAAACAGGGATTACCCTTCCAAGACTTCTTTGCTGAAAACAACCAAAACAGCACCGAACATTAAAGCGGCTAACGCTAAATCCATGAATCTTTCTCGAGTGATGATTTACAAGCAAGTCAGCTGAGTTCACTGCAACTGTAGAGATTGCAAGTGGCCCGCCGAGCGCGTACTTATAAGATTCCCCGATCTCATTCGGCAGACTCTATGACAAGAGTCACAATTCATCAATATTTCTTAATATTTCAGGCAAACTTCATGCTCAGCTTGCATTTGCTCACTTCCTCAAATTGCGAATGAATCGTACAACCAAAATCTTATGCGAGCACGTTCTAGTCATTGAACGAAGACAGATTTATAAGCAAAAACGCGATTCATAGCTGTCATCCAGGCCACTAGCTACGGATTTGTACAGGCATCACTAAATAAGTCATTTTAAGGCCCCCCAAAGGCGTCAGCACAGATGGGCTGGTTGCGCTATTGCATTGAATTTGAACTTCGGAGGTGGGTAGTGCCTTTAAGCCTTCTAATAGATAACGTACGTTAAACGCAATCTCTAAGTCTTCACCCGTGATTTGGGCGGGTAGAGTTTCTAAACCACTCCCAACTTCTTGAGCTTCCACAGACATGGCCAAAGCCTGGGTCTCATTCGTAACGGATAGCTTGACGATGTTATTGCGCTGATCTGCCATAACGGCAATCCGCTCCAAGGATGACATTAGCTGCTTGCGATCTACCGTCATTTGGCGCTCAAACTGCTTAGGAATAAGCTGACGATAATTAGGATATTGCCCCTCTAAAAGGCGCGTGGTGATTCGCTGCTGACCTAAATCAAACACGACCTGCGTTTGATCTAATTGAAAGGCTACGGGCTCATTACTAGGGTAAATTTGCAAAATACGCTCTAGCTCTCTCAGCGCCTTGCCAGGAATGGTAACGTTCATTGCCAGGGTAGAGGCTGGGGCCCCCGTCTCATCCACCGTTTTTACCACTGCCAAGCGGTGTCCATCTGTCGCTGCAAATTCTAGGCTTTCGTCATCCGCAGTCAAATGCACTCCCGTTAACACTTGCTTGGTCTCATCGGAACTCGTCGCAAATAAAGCGCCGCGTAAGCCTTCAATTAAGGCATCGGCTGAAACCTGAATAGGCTCCGGATTATTCACCTCAGGTAGCTTTGGGTAATCCTCTGCACTTAACCCCCTGACCTGATATCGTCCTGCCGAACAAGATAAGGTAACCACTGGTTCATCATCGTCTTCGCTGATGTCGATATCTTCGTTGGGGAGTCGAGAAACAATATCCCCCAGTAATTTCGCTGGCAGAGTTAAGGAACCGCTGGTATCCACCTGTGCGGCAAAAGACGTTTGAATGCCTAGCGTTTCATCAAAACCCACCAGCGTTATCTGCTGAGTCTCGATGCTGGCCGTGACGAGTACATTGCCTAAAACCGGTTTACTGGGCCGAGAGGGTACAGCTCGACTGACGAGCGAGAAATGAGTATTGAACTCGGTCTGCGGGCAGCTAAATTTCATTGCTCTGTCGTTTGGAGTTAGCAGGATGAGATGGGCGAATGATTATGGCGTGTGTCAGACAAAGCCACAAAGTAGAAAGCAACACGACATTTGAAATGTACGCAAGCCTACTGAGATGCCCAATACTAGCACCCTATCTGACCGGTTAAATATCGTGCCTACTTGATGAAATTCAACGCTCTTCTAAAGACTCTTTCTTTTTAAAATCTTTAGTTAAAGTAGTCGTAGTAGGGCCTGTGGAAACTGTGGAAAAAAGTGTGAACGCCTGGATTGATGTTGGTTGGGCTCCTTTTAACGCTGTGGAAAACATGTGGAAAACTCATGCACTTTTCCACATGCCCCGAAATGCATGGTTTTTTTTCCACATGTGTCAATGAGTTATCCCAAGCCTTTCCACATGTTTTCCACAGGATAGACATAGTTTTCCACAGGACAATCCTACACATGGTTAAACCTTCTTAATGTGGGTACGAGGTTTTAATGGGTTGCGGGACTTCATGGCAACTTTATGGAAACAGATTTTTTAACAATTTGTTTATTCTTTGATACATATTCCGGGCGAATTCGAGATCTTGGCGTCTGTAACTGCCTATGAATTTGCCTATTTTCGAATGTGTGAGATATCTGATGCCCTAATAAAAACCAAGGCCCGAACCTGGCGAGACGATCCGTGCGCGCGGCGCAAGGGGG
>JBCDAG010000087.1:0-20397 GCA_039186165.1 Cyanobacteria bacterium P01_F01_bin.53 | reverse complement strand
CTCGTGCTCAACCTCGTGCTCAAAGCAGCTTTCCCCTGAAACGGTTTCATCTAGGGCAAAGGTACGCACGGGCGCATCGCCGTTCAAGTTGAACTTGAGCTCGGAGTAAACCTTTTCCATGTACACGTAAAAGCGATCCCAGCGGTAGCCGGAGCGTTCTTGCTGGCGTCTGAGGCGGGCGTAAATGGGGGAGAAGGTTTGGAGCGTGAGGCGATCGGTTTCGTAGAGTTGGAGAAGGGCGAGCGCAGACTTCTGCCCATGGCCTACGCGCTGAAGCCAATGTTTGGTTTTGGGATCAATTTGGAAAGGCATGGTCTCAGGGGCAAAGCTGATTAACGGCTTATGGAGAAAACAACCTGCGGCGCTCTCATTCCGGGCACGACGCTCATACTAACGTGCCAGCATTAGCCCAATCACAAAGATAGAAAAAGCGCTGGTGAAGAAGTCCTAAAGACCCAGCTTAGAGTCCCTTCTCCTCATATTTGACTCCCTTCTACTCTATTTGAATCCAGTCTGTCTCTAGCGAGAATTCGCCACTTTGTTTATCGGCAATCAGGAAACCAATTTGCTGTATGTCAGTCGGCGCGATCGCCGGGGCATCTGCAATGATGCGACCGCGAAAAACGGGTTCAAAGTCTTGAAAACGAACGCGAACGGTTTGCCATTCATCGGGGCGCGTCTCAAACTCAGCCCGGTAAGCAATGGACCGACTGGAGTCATCCATTCTGAGGCGTAGCTGATAGCGACGGCCATCGCCTTTTACCCGGACTGAGATCGCTTCAGCACCGGTAAAGTCATGGTCTGCCGACGCACGACGTACGGAGCTAAAGCCGCCGTTGTTTTCTAGGGAAGTGGCGCCCTGGAAAATGCCCGTCCCTGCGGGCGTTACCACAAAGGTGCTTTGGGATATACCGCCCATAACATTGTCATTTACCGTGCGCCATCTTTCTGCCTCAGCGGCAGTGTCAAAAGTGGTGATCAGTTCTCCTTGAGGTTGTTCCTGGGGTTGCCCTTGAGATTGTGGATTTTGAGAGGCGTCAAGAGAGTCTTTTTGAGGTGCGATTAAGTCAGTCTCAGCGTCGCTTTGGTTAACTGTCTGGGCAACTGTCCGGGGCTCGCTAGAGGCCGTGTAGAACCACCAAAAGGCCGCTATTAAACCAATTAGTCCTAGAATTTTGAGCACGAGTTTCATATCACGACGCAACCATTGTGTATGTCTACTCTAGCGATTTTTCTAGCGACTTTGCTCAGTTTTGTTGTGCCAGAGCCCTCATCCCCAGCCCTTCTCCCAAAAGGAGAAGGGAGTCAAAACGTTCCCACCTTCAGGTGGGTGTTATGCCAATAAAGCGGATATATCGAGCTGCTCAACCGTTTTAAAGAAGGCAATCAGGCGACGTTTTATTTGTGTGTTGCCGCCTGCAACATTGGATTCAATATTCAAGGGCAATACCGGATCGTGCAGGGAAAGGCGGAGTAAAAACCAGCCATCCTCGGCAGGCAAGTTACAGGAGACTCGAATCCCCTCATAGTTATTTGCCACAAGCTCCCAATCGGGCTGCTTATAAACAAAGGCTCGCAGCTGATCGATCACCCCATTCCCGTGGGGCTTAAAGTCATCGGCCAAAATCTTGAGGCGACACTCTTCACTTTCAACCGGCTCTTTTAGATCAGCAATCATATCTGTCAGTAGCTGTCCCGCTTGCCGTACACGGGCCACTTCTACCAACAGCTTACTGACGAGATACGCGCCATCATCCAGGTAATAGTTCTCTTTCATGGCCCCATGGCCAGAGGTTTCAATGGCGAGCCAAGACTCTCGTCCTTCAGCATCTAGCCGCATGGACTCGTTGATAACATTTTTATAGCCTCGCTTAAACCGATGGTGCATCCCCCCGAGCCCCGTAATGAACTCGGTCAGACCATCTGATGTAATGGAGTCGGTAACAATCGTTGAGCCGGGATGCTCGCGTAGCACGACCGCTGAAATCAAGGCAATCAGTCGGTTGCGGTTCAGCTCATTGCCTTTGGAATCCACGGCGGCGGAGCGATCGACATCGGTATCAAAAATGATGCCAAAATCGGCCCGGTGCCACATAACGGCTTGGCGAATTGCGGCCATGGCCTCCGCATTCTCTGGATTAGGAATGTGGTTTGGGAAGTTGCCATCGGGCTCTAGGTACTGGCTCCCGGTGGTATCTGCCCCCAGCGGCTCCAGCACTTTGCTAGCGTAAAAGCCACCGGCACCATTGCCAGCATCCACAATAATTTTTAGTCCCTTGAGCGGCTGTTCATAATGCTCGGGATGATTTACCGCTTTGCGAATCTGTTGTACGAGCCCGTCGGCATAGACGGCAATAAAGTCTCTTTCTTCTAAGGTCCCTTGGGTGGCTGCTGGAGAGAACTCGTTCGCCTCAGCCAGGGAGAGAATTGCTTTGATATCGGGTTTGTTCAATCCGCCCTGGGCCGTGAAAAATTTGAGGCCGTTGCGGTTGAAGGGGAGGTGACTGGCCGTGAGCATAATTGCACCGTCACACACATAATCTATAGAATAGCCTTCGGTGACGGTACTCATGAACATGGCTGGGGTAGATGCGATCTCAAAATCGAACACCTTCGCGCCCATACTCATCATGCCTTCTGCCAGGCCAGTCATTAACGCCGGACCCGACAAGCGGCTATCGCGCCCGACGGACACCACCAAGGTCTTCGCAGGTTTGCCGACCTTTTCGGCGAGCCAGCTTACAAACGCTTGCCCCAATCGATGGGCAATCTCTGGGGTTAGGTTCACCGCCTCACCCACGACACCCTCTAGGGCGACCCCACGAATATCCGACCCATTTTGCAGGCGATTCCAGTTGTAAGCAAGTTCTACCGTCATACTGATTCCCTTAAGTGATCTACTGGATAGTGTTCTCTGGCTAGTGTTCTACTGGCTATGTCTGGCGAAATAGTCTATTGACAGCGTTAATTTTCCAAGGCTCCCACAAAATCCTCGGCCTACGCTCAAACTATACCTAAGCTTAATCAGGTGAGCTTAATCAGCGGTAAAGTGTCTCTCCAGTTGTTGACGCATCTGGCTGAAATCTGGCCCGAGCAGTCTGCTAGATTGGGAAAACTATAGCAAGTGCCTTTAGCTATCGGGTCGTTTGTCGAGCGATGATTTACTGTCTAAATCCCGACTGCCCTAACCCCCATAATCCCGACGGCAACGTCCACTGTCAGAATTGCGGCGTCCCTATTGCCCTGAGAAATCGATTCAAGGCGCTCAGACCCATTGGCCAAGGCGGCTTTGGCACCACCTACCTGGCAGAAGATCTCGATAATCGGCGTAAGCAGTGCGTGGTAAAACGGCTGACCTATCGTGGCAGTAGTACACAAGCGACGGAAAAGGCCCAGCACCTTTTTGAACAGGAGGCCGAACGGCTCGATCAGCTCACCCATCCCCAAATTCCCCGCCTGCTGGCGTACTTTGAAGAACGGAACTATTTGTACCTGGTGCAGGAGTTTATTGAAGGGCAAACGCTTCAGGCGGAGCTAGCCCAAGAGGGGCCGTTTGACGAAGCCAAAATTAGGCACCTCCTCCACGGGCTGCTGCCGATCTTACAGTTTGTCCATAGCCGCAGCGTCATTCACCGTGACCTCAAACCTGACAACATCATGCGCCGCGCCAAGGGCGATCAGGCTGGCGAACTGGTGCTGATTGACTTTGGTGTTGCCAAGCTACTGGCGCAATCTGGCATCGTGAGCAGGGGCACCACCATTGGCACCCCTGGCTACGCAGCACCAGAGCAAATGCAAGGCCGAGCGACCCCATCCAGCGATCTATTCGCTCTCGGGGCCACTTGTTTTCAACTGCTCACCCAAAGCTTTGAAGATGGCAAAACTTCGCTCATCGGCCATGGCTGGGTAAAAAATTGGCGGCAGGCCGTTAAGCAGCCCTTGAGTGATGAGCTGGCGAATATCCTCACCAACCTGCTCGCCCTAGAAGAGCGTAAACGCTACCCCACGGCAACCGCTGTGCTGCGCGATCTTTCCCCTGGGTCACTGGCGGGTCATCCTGTTGGCCTTTCACCCGCGATCGCCCCAGGCTTGATGTCCACCCTGCCCACAGTCGTCGCCCAGCCAGCAGCACCAGCAGCAGGCATCACACCCCAGGCCAAAACGCCACAACCCAAAACGCCCCAACCCCAGCGACCCATCAGCCCAGCCGCCGCACCACTCCCTGTCGCTTCACCCGCACCACAGCCTCAACAGCCGCTACCACCAACCGTCGCCTCCTTACCACCACAGGCGTTTGCAGCGAAACCAGGCCAGCCCGCACCCATTCAACCCTCACCGGCTCAACCCGCTCCCGTTCAACCTGTGCCTTCAGAGTCCTCTTCTGGGCAACCGACCTCTAAAAAGGTAGCGGTGGGGACTGGGTTCTGGTTCAAATACGGGCTGCTGAGCTATGTCGGACAAAGCTTGGGGTTTCTGCTAGCGATGGTGGTGACCGCATTTTTGGCTACTAAGGCTGGGATGGATCCAGAGACACAGATGACTGAAGTGTTGAATATGCTGAAGTTGATGTACTGGCTTGTGGGGGGCTTTGTCGTTGGCATGGCCCAGTGGATAGCCCTGCGTAAATGGCTGCCCAGCGCCTTTTGGTGGGTGCCTGCCACGGTGGCGATGTATTGGGCGATCGCCCTCGTGCGGGTCACCATCGGGTCACCAAGCTGGATACCAGGCATGGTCGTGGGCGCGGCCCTAGCCATTCCCCAGTGGTGGGTCCTCAATCGGCATAAGTCCCGCAGCTATTGGTGGATATTATGGCTGGCCCCAATGATGGCCACCCTATTTCGCCTGTTGAACATTCATGAATGGCTGGACACGATTACATGGGGGTTGGTTGCGCCCATGCTAGATGGTGTGTTTTTACTGTGGATACTCAAGAGAAACAAGTAAACCGACGGGGAAATATCTCCCTACCAAAAACACGCCTTGCAAAAAACACTAAAAGCAAAAAACACTCAAAAAAGACGACTGAGGAGACATGCCTGAACAACTTTCAAATGCCCTGTCCACTGTCTCTACTCAGGTTTTCACACTCACATCGGAACCTGTTTTAACAGAGTCTCCTTCAACAGAATGGCTACCCATGGAAGGGGTTTTAAGTGTGGCAAGCTATCGCAGCATCTTGAGTATTGGCAGTGTGGGGAGTTTTTTGAGTATTGGCAGTGTGGGCAGCATTTTAAGCATTGGCAGCGCAGGTAGCATTTTAAGCATTGGCAGCGCAGGTAGCATCTTAAGCTTTATGAGTGTGGGCAGTATGCTCTCAGCGCTGAGCATTGGTAAGCGTTTGAGCTTTTTACACAAATCGGGCAGCTAGAAAGCAGGTCGCTAGGTCGCTACAGAGAAAACCACTGAAGCTGAGAAAAGCTAGGGGACAACAACTGTTTTTTGCTATTAATGGCAGGTTTTGTTGGGCGGGTTTGTGGATCGTCTGGAGAGAGCTTGCCTCAGATATCGCCGATGTCACAGAGCATTAACAACAAAACGGAACAGATATCAACAAAAATCGTCATCGACCAATGAGATCCATATCACGCACCAAAAAAAGTGCGCCATGGTAGGGTGTGTGCAATCCGGGTGCTTGCAACAATAAGTTACAAAAATCAGTCATGCCAATACCTGACAAGTGAATATTTTTGTTGGGTAGGCCACAAAGAGTAAACCTCAAAAGTTCCTATGAAAATCTTCTTATTGCCTGCGACCATCCTTGGCTTGATAGGCATCACCGCGCAACAGGCGCAGGCGGCGAGCTTTGCACCCACGGATTTAGATGCGCTATCGCTCGGAGCCACCATCGTTGGACCCGTTGGGCCTGAAGTAGAAACCACGTTTGTAAATGCTGATGGAGAAGGCATTGGCGACCTGACTAGCAGCGTGTCCTGCCCCGCAGGCTTTAGCGCCTGTGTACCTCCCGAGAATCCTGCCAGCACCATCTACACCTATATTCATCAGGTCACGCCTGGCGTGGATTTGCCGAATGATCCACCCTTTCCGGCACCGGGCGTCGTTTTACCCATAGACGATGCTGAAGTATTTAAGCTGACCTTTCCAGCAGAGGGCTTTAATGGCGTGGCGGGCTTTAGTTTTTCTGAAGCGGCAGCGGCGCTAGCACCCGAGAGTGAATTCACGGTGGAAGAAGCTGGGGATGGCAGCTTGGTGTGGAAAACATCTGATGCGGCGGGCTGGGGAACGGGTGAGACCATTTCCTTTTTCTGGCAAACGACGCAGAATCCGAGTGGGCCGGGTGGCATTTATAGCTTGGCTGGGGATGGTCAAACGAGTACGGCGAATGGGCCATTGCCGACGCCGGTCGTCGTGGAAGTGGAGCAGCCTGGGGTTGAAGTGCCTGAACCAGGGGCGATCGCGCCACTGGCTCTTTTAGGAACCGCACTCCTGCTCAAACGTCGGGGTTCAGGCTCAGCCACAGTGTAAAAAAAAATGTAAAAACACTCAACGCCCATCCCCTTTAGTATTCGGGGCGTGGGCGTTGAAATGTTTTCTGTGCCGTCAGCTTATTTCACACGTTGGCACTGCCCTGCTAAATCATCAGGGAGATACATTTCTGGCCCGGTCATGAGTTCAAGATCTCGGGGGGTGTACAGACAAGTATGACTCTGGGATTGCCCGCCGACCATCATCAAACTATTGACGCGGCAACGCTCGCCTTCCCAGCCTCGAATCGTTTCGGTTACGCCTGCGAAGGGAACATCTGCGAAGGAGCCTGGGGAACAGGTAGCCAGATTCGCCAGGTAACTTTCAAAGCGTGCTGTGATACCAGGGTTAGAAGTTTCCATGGTGGATTCAAAATCTTCCATGGATTGATTGAGTTCTTCAAGGCTATCATTCAGCTCTTGCCAATCTTGAAGATCTCCCAAGTTGTGTTGCAAGGCATCCTGAAGGTCATCGAATTTTTGTTCTAGAGCGGCGTAGTCGGGCTCGGCAGGCGGTGTTTGGGCTGTGGCAGGCAGCGCCAGGTTCCCAATCGCAATGAGTGACCATGCAATTTTCCAAGAGGCTGATTGCATCCACTGGCCTATCAACAATCTCTCGTTGAACAATTTTCCGTTGAACAATCTTCCCTTAAGCATAGACTCTGCCTTACCTGCACACGCTATGGTTTCTATGCTGTAGGGCACATCGTATAAGGGGCATGGGTGGAAACCATGTTTTTGTTTTATAGGCAAACCGAAACCTACTGAATATGCTGACATTGTTGTGCTAGGTCTTCGGGAAGGGCGTGGGTGATCTCGGTGATGCGGGCAATATCTTGGCGGGTATAGAGGCAGCTTGTGCCTTGAGGCTGACCAGAAATCATTACACGACGATCGACTTGGCACCGCTCGCCAACCCAGCCGCGAATCACTTCTAGCGATTCTGGAAAGAACAAATCTTCGGAGACGTGGGGGGAGCAGGTGGCTAGGTGGGTCTCATAGCGATCTAGGCGTTCTGCATGGCCCGGAGTGAGGCCTTCGAGGGTATCGTCAACCGCTTGTATTTCTTGGGTTTGGGCGTCGAGGCTTTCAACAAAGATTTCGAGGTCTTGCAAGTCGGCGGTGGGGGAGGTGTTGATGGCTTCTATTTGGCGGTTTAGGGTTTGGAGTTCGATAGGATTGGGGGGCTGCTCGGCCATGGAGGGGGTCGCTGAGCCTGTGAAAAGTAGGCTGAGGGTAGTGAATAAGACTGTTAATGAAGCGGGCAATGAAGTGGGTAATGGAGCTGCCCTTTCAACTGCCTTTAAGACTGGCCGTAGGCGGGTAAACGTGACAATACGGAGGCGGGGGAGCATGGGGGTATCCTGCACAAGCATCGTTATGTTGAGAATGCCCATGGAGAATTCGGCATTAGCGATGGAGGCTATAAAAGATACATCAAAAAAATTACGAGGTGCTACACACAAGGCATGGAGGAAGCTAGTCTCAATTATTGTGAGACAGCATTTAGCGGTATTTATACGGAACATACAAGAAGACGTTTGGATAAAGGGATGGTCAGAGGCACCTTGCTCTGAAGTATTTAGAAAGGAGAGAATCACGGAGTAATGATGGGGCTAAAACAAAGCCTCTCTCAAAAAGACTGCCGCTATTCCATAGGATAGCAAAATGAGCAGCCCCATCATGACCATAGCAGTCCAGAACAGATAGGGCTGTTCATCTCTTTTTATTCTGTATCCCCGCTGACCTCGGTAGACACCCGTCTGGATACAGTTGAGCCATAGCTTTACTAGGCCAGAAGCAACAAATGCACACCAGATGGATAGCACAAAAAATAAGACCATAGTAGGCTAAAAATAAAAATTGAGCGCTCTGCGCTATAGAAAAGAAAGAGAATAAAAGAAAGAAATAAGGGCAAAGGGCTATTGAGTCCTAGGCGTGCTGCAACTGACACGAAAACCGACATAGTAGTAGTCGCGGTGCCCGGGCGAAAAGGAGAAGCGGAAAGCGGAGCGGCAAAGCCTCGGAGAGTTGCCCCAAGCGCCGCCGCGCAACACTTTTTTATCACCACTTTCCGAAGCATAAAACATTCTGTAATTGACCATACAAATCGAGCAATTTTATACACAAGCGACCGCAGACAGAAATTAACAAAACTGTTATGGACGTGAGCATTAACTATACGTAGCTTCTTTCACGAAGCCTCAAACTCGGAACTATACCTAAGCATTTCATTTCACACAACTTCCTCCTACCCTATCCTTCATACTGAGTCGGACAAATCCTTTCTGGTAATATGCTATGAACGTGTATAGAAGAGTTATGAAACTGAGCGAAAACACTCGCGAAGTTCCACCCAGCCAACTCAATCACCTATGCAGAAGAGTACCCGCATGTCTTTAGTTTAGAGCCTACAGACCGTTTTTGAGATTGACCAGAGCAGTATAGGTGTTCTTGATAGCAGTCCGCTTCTGTTTCTCCTGGGCAATAGCATCTGACACTTCAACTTTACGCGAAATTTGTGCCGTAATTAGTTCTTCCTGCTGTCTAAGAACATGCAGCAGCTCCTTCTCTATATACTCAACATGATTCATCACACTCCCTCGAATATATTTGTTTAATCGAGAAGTTAAATTATCAGCTATTGCCATGAATGCATTCTTATATCTATCCAATGCTATGTCAGTGCGGTCTTCGAGAGAATCTCCTTCACAATCTTCAAGACTAACTTCTTGTAGACCTTTATCGTACTCATAAAATAATGAATCAGCAAGACCATTGAGTCTCATAAAGATATCTCTCTCACTAAGTCTGTCTGACAACATATCTGAGACGGAACCAGGCAGGTAGTCTTTATTTACTGCTTTAAGTTCTAAAAGGAGTTTCTTTAAGTTTTGAACAAATTTAGCATCGGCAGTAGTAGTTATTTGATTTCTAAGAAAGGATGTTAGAGTAATCTCCTCAAAGATAATGGAAGGTAAAAGTATAAAGTTACCTTCTTGGATATCCAGCCCCTTAAGAAGTGCATTGCTGATTTTCTTCTTGTCCATCTGAGATATTCTTCTGTCAATCTCTCTTTTTGTCTCCTCTGTGTCGGAATCCCCCCAAAATACTCTTCCCTTTAAGGTTCTTTCCTGAACAGCGAAATTCTCAATTCTCTCTTCAAGATCACCAATAAATTTACCTGTCTGCTTTCTAATTGCAACAGAACGAAATTCCACCTCTAAGTCGTCATCCTGGTTATATTCTTCATGCAGGGAGTTCAAGCCTCTTTCAAGCGTTTCTGACAACTCAGACAACTCACTTTTAGCATCTTTAATGAACTCATCTTTGGCTGTAGTTCTGAGGTAGCTAAACAGCGATTCTTTGAAGTCAGAAAAGGATATAACTCTTTTGTCCTCTTTGAGCGTTTTTGCTTGAGCCGCAGAAGGGACATTGTCGCGCACATTCGTAAGAGTCTCTAAATTATCTATGTGATCTTTCAATTTATTAGTTTCATAAATTGTTTCATTTTCGATACAAACAAGTAGTAAATAATTGAGTGCTGACAGCTTGAAGAAACGCTCTGGACTCATGGAAAAGTTATACGCTGCGATCTTCTTCTTGAAGTTTTCTTCTTCTTCTCGCCTCTGCTGAGCATTCAACCTATCCCACTGATTAATAACCCAAAAAGATCTCTGCAATATCGTAGGGTTGCTGTTATTTATAGACTCAAGAAATTTAATTTCATCTCCTTCAAGGAGATGATTAGGCTTCATACATACTACAAATGCATTAGCCTTATTCTGTATATACTCCTTTGTAAAGGCCACGTGGCGCTGATTAACAACAGCTAAACCAGGAAGATCCACAAGAACAACTTCAGCAGGAATATCAATACCTGAGATGCAAACCTCAATGTGATCTATAAAAAGAGCATGAGGATGACCTTCTACATATTCCTTCAAATCAGAAAGATCAATTGAGCTTTTAGTTGCTGCATAGGTCTTATCATTCCAACCTTTCAATAAGGTTTCTAAAGATTTCACCCAACTCTCACCAATCTTCTTTTTGCTCACATTGTTATACTTTAAGACCTCACGTTTAATTCTCTCTAAGTGATCTTGATAATCCTCTTTTTTCGATTTAGAAAGATTCTTCTCAATTCTCTTGCCGATCTCAGAAGATTGTTGATTCCACAACGAAACTTTAGCTTCTTCATCTATATAGTAAACAACAACCGAATCGGTTTCGCTCTTTCGTAAAATTGTCGGAAAAGCTGTAGTGGGTTGAGGTGATTCAGGAAGAATCTCTTTCTCCAGAATCGCATTTATGATAGTTGATTTTCCTGCAGAAAACGAACCGAAGAAAGCAACTGGAAATTCTTCTTGATCTAGACGCTTTATCCAATCACGTTGTCGTTCTATATGCTTTTTTGCAGTCTCATCAAGATTTGTATACTGCGAAACCTGATCATAGGCATTAAAAAATAGCTCGAATTTCTCAACAGTCTTTGCCGCTTTAGAACCTACATCACTCACAGTTACTCACTCTCCCAATACTCAGAACAGTTGATAAAGCGCTCATAATTACCACATAATGCTCATAATTATACATATGCTCATAATTATAATGGCGTAAACGGATATTACTTAATTTTTCGGAGAAAAGCTATTAGAGTAATCAGGTTGATTCTTGACATCTACAGTGCCATAGCTTGTGAATATCTACAGTGCCATAGCTTATAAATAGAGCATGGTTTGCTCAGATTAGTTAGCTTAATATCTTGCACCAGTCTTGATAAGCTGTGCCAGGCAGTGATTTGATGATAATTTCAAAGCCAAAATGAGCAGCAATATCGGCGTGGCTCAACCCAGGGTTACACTTTCGATGCGATCAGGTAGGCTAAGTGGTTGCTGTCAACCTTTCTCCCACTGCGATCGCTTGCAGCGGGCGTCGCCTATCGCCTCATATGAGTCCAGCCCTTTCCGTCGCCGCCAGCTTACCGTCCGCAATTCGCCAAGACATCGGGCTCCAAGCGCTTGCGAGATCGCAACTTATCAGCCAGCTGGCTGATAAGCACCAGGTGAGTCGGAAGTTCGTTTACCAGCAGGGCGATAAGGCTCAGCAAGCCCTGGATGAGACCTTTTCGCCGTCTCAAGGTGATGATGACGATGTCTTGTTTCATCTGCCTGTGACCAAGCACTGGCTCTATCAGTTGATTCTGGGACTGGTGCTGATTTGCCACAGTTCGTATCGGGGCATCGTCGAGCTATTTCGCGATCTATTCGGCCTGCCGATCAGCATTGGCACTGTCCACAATCGGCTCGAAGCGGCTGCCATGACGGCTGCTGAAATCAACCAAACCCAAGACCTTTCAACCATTAAGGTGGGCTTGCACGATGAGATTTATCAGGCGAATAAACCTGTGATAGTCGGTGTCGATGCCGCTTCAACGTATTGCTATTTGTTGAAAGGCGTCGAACACCGTGATGAAGAGACCTGGGGCTGGCATCTTCTCGATGCGATGGAACAAGGCTTTGACCCAGACTACACGATTGCAGATGGTGGCAGTGGGCTCAGAGCAGGGCAAAAAGCCGTGATGCCCGAAACGCCCTGCCATGGTGACGTGTTCCATATCCAGCAACAGTTTGAGCAAGTGGCCAATGGTCTGGCCCGCCAAGCTCAAGGGGCGACGACGCAGCGAATCAACCTGGAGCAGAAAATTGCCCAGGCTAAGCAGAAAAGCAAGATGACACAGAAGCTGACTATCCAGCAGGTGAAAGCCAAGCGCCGAGAGGCTGGGCTGGTCGCCCGTGCACAGGATGTCAAAACGCTGTTGCAGTGGTTTTCTCACGATGTCATGACACTGGCTGGCCCAGGCCTCGCAGTGCGTCAGGAACTCTTCGACTTCATTGAAGCCGAACTCCAACAGCGGGCGGGCAAGAGCTATCCCACCATTCGTAAGCTGAGGAAGGCCCTACATAATCAGCGCGACTAGCTGCTCGCCTTTGCCGGTGTCCTTGACCAAAAACTTGCTGCAATCGCTGCTAGTTTTGAGCTACCGCTACAGGCGGTGCGGGATGTCTGTTTGCTGCATCGGAAACCGCCCACTTCCAATGCTTACTGGGAGGGCTGGAATCATCTGCACAGCGAGCTTCCAGGCAAGTTTCACAGGGTGATAGAGGCTGTGGGCAACGCGCTCAAACAGACACCCAGAGCCAGTTCCATGGTGGAGAACCTGAACTCACGGTTGAGAAACTATTTTTTCTTGCGACCGAGCCTGGGAGATTCCTACTTGAGTTTGCTCCGATACTTTATCAACCACCGCTGTTTCGTAAGGTCTCAGGTGCCGGAACGGGTGGGTAAAAGTCCGAAACAACTGCTGACTGATGAAGCCCATCCCCACTGGCTGGAGCTGCTGGGATTTAAGAGCTGATTCATAAAGCAAAGCTTAAGCAGCCAGTCTTTTGAGCATCAAACGCATCAGAGAGCTTGCAATCATGGCTTCGCTAACTTCACAGTACACCTCGTAGTCCTTGCTAAGCCGCCGAAAGCGGTTAAGCCATCCGAAAGTTCGCTCAACAATCCAGCGTTTCGGCAATTTCTCAAAGGTTTTAGACGAGCGCTTAATCACGTCTATCTGCACATGCTCGCCACAGACTTTTCTGACCGCATTCTCGAAGTTTGGGCCTGAGTATCCTTGGTCTACCCATACGACTTTCAGCTTGGTGAGTTTCTCTTTGTCTTGATGCAAAACGATAACTGCACCCAATCGCTCAGATGCATTGGCTTCACTGACTAGAACGCCAATCATCAGACCTTGAGAATCGACGACTATGTGACGCTTACGGCCTTTAACCTTTTTGCCACCATCGAAGCCGTAGACCACCCCCTTTTTTCTGTCGTTTTCACCGATTGTGAATCAGCGATGGCGACCGTGGAGTCAGGGTCTCGATTGTCAGCTTGGCGAACTTGTTGGCGAATCTTGTCATGCATCTGCTGCCAGATTCCTTTGCGCTGCCACTTTCTGAAATAGCTGTATACCGTTGAGTAGGGCGGCAAATCGTGAGGCAGCATTTCCCACTGACATCCAGTGCGTTGCACGTAGAAAACGCCGTTGAGAATCTCTCGGAAATCGACCTCAACAGGATGTCCGAACCCTTTTGGGGACGTTAACAGGGGCTTTATCAGTACCCATTCAGCATCGCTTAAGTCACTGGGGTATGGCTTGCGAATGGGGGTATCGATTTGAGGCAGTTTGGACATCTGAGCACTCTAGAGTAGCTACTTTTTGGTAGCCTAAAACCTACTGAGCGATGAAATGACCGTATTTTAGGTTGTTTTTATAAATCAACTCTAAGCGGTTCCAGAGAGCGTAGGCACTGATGATATCAGCCAGATAGACCATCATCGGCGATGGTCTATTTTGTGCTGCGAGTGTCACCCTAAATTTACCTTTTATGAACCATGCCTCTTTATCTATAGTCAGTCTATTGCGGTGTTAGCGCTGAACTTGACCAGGAGGGGTAAATCGAATTTCTATTCTGCGGCGTTCTTTCTGTTTTGGATTTTGCTCGTCGTCACCTCTGATCACAGGGGCATATGTTCCACTATTATCGATGTAAAGTTGTGCAGCAGAATATGCTCGAAACTGTAACTCCAGCTCTTTTAGTTTTTCATCGTCCTCTAGAATTTTCACCACTGATAAAGCCCTCATTAAACCTAAATCTGCGTTCGATCCAGCTTTCAATGCACTGATAGCAGAGCTTCCTGACACAACCTTCTCCAAGATGCGATCTAAATTATCAGACCCTTCAACTATCTGTCCGTCAGTGTGTCCAATCACCTGTACTAGATATCCTTCCAAATTATTTTTTTTGGCATACTGCTCCAATTGTTGAACTAAGTCTCTACTGATGTACTGTCTCAAGGCTGATGAGGGACTAGCGCTACCAGAGCCAAAAGCTCTACCCGGATCATCCTCAATGAGAATAACAGGCGGCGATTTGAGTTCTTCGTTTTCTATTTCTAGTATTTTTTTTTCTGTCTCCAGTTGTTGTTTCTCTTTATTCAGGCTAGCAATTATCTCTTGGAGTTCTTCATTCGAACTTATTAAAACATCTTGGCGTACAATTAGTGCGCTTAGCTGCTTGTTCTTCTCTATCCATGAGAATGATTGCATCATTAGCAAGAAGAGAAAGATAGTTAATACGAGTAGAGCATTAGAAAATAAGTCTGTAGAAGCCTGCCAGATGTTTAGGTCGTCGCTAGGGGAAAACTGGGTAGATCTACGTCGCTTGGTCATATGACCTCAGCCTCAAATAATAGATTTTTACGGTATTCACATACTAATATATGAAGATATATGAGAAACTATTGTATGTCGCTATCGTCCTGCATGAGAGATTCTGTAGTGACTGTCGTAGATAGTGTATGATTGCTTTTCAGCTCTTCTCGATCTCTTGTATATTTAGACAGAAACTTTAAATTTTCTGCAGAGTAAGCATTCGATAGCTCTACCTTCTCTATTAACTGATTCAATCTATCTGAGACTTGATTAAGATTACTCAGTATGATCTGAGAGTCTTGTATGAACTTACCTAAAGGAGCAACTTTGGTAGCAAGGCTCCTTGTATCTGAGGCTAGTTTCGCATTTGCTGAAGACAGCTGCTGAGTAGTTTCTGAAAGAACCGTTACGAAATCGGATTCTTGGACATTCAGCACAGCAGTCTCGAAGTGCTCCACACCCGTTTCAAATTTGTAAGACGAACTTTGAAAGGTATCCAAGATATTAGTAGCTAGAGAATTGATCTCATTGTGGTGGTGAGCAAAAGTCTGAAGGTATTCAGATATTTCTACACTAGACATCACGAAATTTTCCTGAGCGACAGTCAAACCACGAAGGACATTCTCAAGGTCGTCAGCGAAATTGCTATCTCGAATAGTGATAGAGGCATTATTCAATAGCTGGCTAGTATCTTCCAAGCTGATAGTTGAGGCCGAGAATTTATCTACCAGAACTTCTCCAACAGAATCAATGCGGGTGATTTGTTTCTCAAGACGGCCTATCTCTATCTTAAAATCATGAGCTGCTTTATCTAAAGTTCCGGATGATCTCGAAAAATTACTGTAAACTTGAGTCGCAAGCTCGTTAGCTATCTTATTCTGCTGGACTATTCTATCAGCAGCGCCTCCTAGTGTCGCTTCCATAGTCTGAATAACCTTTTCATGAAACCGACTCAAAAAATCTTCTTGTTGTCTAACCATACGATCAACAACTCGATCTAATCTTCTGTTTCCTTCAATGAGAGGCTGAAAAACATTGTCTAGGAGATTTTCAAGAGTGTTGACAAGGTTAGCTTTTGCTAATGTAGTGTTCCAACGAGAATTAATAAACGTAAGGACAGAGCTACAAAAAATAGCCGTAAGACTACTTGTAAAAGCTATTCCCATTCCTTGAAGAGGTGTTTCTAACGCACTAATTAGGTCTCCGATATCAGAGGCTTCACTACTACCCACCTGAATATCTTGAACAACTGTGCTAATTTCAGAAAGGTTAATAGTGATTCCTACAAATGTCCCTAGTAATCCAAGGGAAAGCAGAAAATTGGGTAAAGTTCTACAAATATAGTCATATTGCTCGCAGCGTAGAACCAAGCCTAAAAAATTGAACTTCACACGACTGTAGCTCATATCGATGAGAGCAGCTGTATTTACCTCTTCTAATTTTGTGCTGGCATCCTTGTACCATACGACTATCTCTCGACAGACCGTCGGTAGGCCTTCGAAATACTTCATTACCTCTGATTGCCTATCAGCCCCCAAAGGATCGTTGTTCTGCCATGCAGAAACTCTATAAGTACTTAGACTTCGACTGACACTCTGCACATCCACTCCTAATTTATTTAAGAAGCGGTACAGGCTAATTCTCAAGAACGCGAAATATATAGTAACTGACAAAAATACACAAAATACAATTCTTAAGACCAGAGGAATTGATGATAAGCTCGGCATAGCAATGTGCTCCTATCCAAACAAGTCGGGTTAATCAGGATGTCAACGATATCTACTCATTTTCTATAATCTCACCCTCAATCTCGCTTGTTGAAGCATCAAGTTCTTCGGATAGTCTGATAAACTCCGCACCGCTGATTTCTCCTTTGGAGAAGCGTTCAGCAAATTGAAGTCGTTGTTCCCTTAACGACTGAGTACTTCCCGGGTTTTCGCTCATCGAACCGCTCTCAGGCAACACGTCCTGCCTTTGCCTCTCATGCGTATCCTCAGTAGATTTCGCATTTGAGGCAGTATCTAGAGAAGCTAATCCTGTGGTTCCTTCTAAAGCCATCTCATCGTTTACAACAACAGTAGCGGCAGCAGCTATATCTTTTAACTTCTTCTGGTACCGACTCAGAACCCCCTGCTTGGCAAAGTTGTCCAGATTATCTCGAGTACCCACTACTGAGGCTTTGAGAGGAGAGTTAGGGTGAGTATCTTCTAAATCATCTACATAAGCAACAAACTCGCGGACTCTTGCTATGTAATCTTCTAACAAGCTTGGTTCACTTCTTAAACGTTGCTCTGCTTCAGTAAGTATATTAGCTAAGGAGTCTCGAATATCAGGACGGCTAGCTAACAATTCCATCGATTGATTCCACTCTGAGCTGAGAGCCACAGTAGAGTGTGTATCCCTCAGCTCATCATAATACTGAAATTCATACACCTGATCATCTGGATTTTCGCAAACTAGTTTCAAGGCTATACATGGGTACAGAATATCTTCCAACTGCTCCATCAAAAGAGCATCAGGTGGCATCATATCTATGAATTCTTCCTGACGAGCAATATGTAAGAAAGAATCTGCCATACCCTGCTCACGAAGATAAATACGCCGCATAGGCTCCATAGTTCGAATAAGTCTCAAAGGAAACCCAGCATATTCTCTTACTACCAACACCTCATCTTCGGTTTGTATCGGTCTAAAGTTGTTGACATTTACTCCTGGATTTCGCCTCAACAAATCTTTGAACTGCTGAACAATTGGTTCTTCCGCATCTTTAAAGCCGACCACTAAGCTTTCCTTGTCGGGACTGTTTTCAAAGTAAGGATCGTCCAGTGATAAGGGCAATAGAGGCAGTGACTGGGCTAGTATCTGCGATAGGCGCTTACCTCTTGTCGCTATAGGATATTTCCGCATAAAACGCCGAATTGCAGACTGCACGATGTCCTGACTTTTAGCTCCAAATAATCGCTCTATAGCTATATTTATTCTTTCCTGTAGCTGCTCTTTTGTAAGATATTCTTGATTCAGCAATACTGATAAAGATCTTTCCCCCCCTTGTCCTTTAATAATTTCTTCGCTAAGACTTGCGAACAATGATTTCGTTTCAGCGTGAGGCAATAGAGCTGAATTGGTATGCTCAATATCTTCTTGATCGAAGATTGCTTCTCCACTCATTTCATCGAAGTTAAGCTGCTGAAGATCGGATTCTTTTCTTGAATATACTAGCCTCAGATCACCTATGAGTTTGTTGAAGCTTTCAGACAACTTTATATAATCTTGAACGCATCGTTGCAGGATCTCTATGGTTTTGGCAGACTCTTGCCAAACTGCCAAGTTAAAGTTGTGCTCTACCAGCCTCGAAGTTCCAGATGTTAGCTGCATCATCGCACTTCTGGCATGATCGTTTCTACGATTGGTATTTCCGAAAGGCCATTGAAAGCCAACATTCATATCGATGCTTTCAGTTATACTGCTGATAAAATGTTCTAAATCCTCTTCGCGTTTAAATCCACCCATGTCATCGATACTTTCATTGATCGCTCTATGGTAACTATTGAGTCTTGTTAATAAAGCATCTAGAACTGAACGCAGGCTATTAATGGAAAAGTTCGCATTACTCGGCTGTAGAAGATCACCTACCAAGGTGCTAATATCCTCTTCAAGACTCTCCGTTAGAGCAAATCGGGTGCGTTGGACTTGAGTTAACCAAGCCCCTCTTACCGTTTCATTTTCTCCAGGTTTGAACCGACGAAACTGCTCATGCAGAGCACGATTTATTTGCTGAAAGGTACGTACTCGCTCTTCCTGATTCTTATACTTACTGATAATCACTTCTAACTTATTGCGCCAGCTCCCTAAATCATTGCTGAAGCTACGGCCCTCATATTGCACGGACTCAGACAGTTTTGTGAAGATTCCATTTCGTTGTTCTAACCCATTTTGCCAGCTTCTGCTACGAAGAAACTCTTCCAGTACCCTTGCAGAATCAGGAGTTTGCCCAATACCATTCAACCAAAACTGTAGAAGCTTCAGACCAATTTGATTAAGAGCAACCTGAGAAGTAGTGTCTCTAGGAAAATGAATCGAAGCTAGACCAAACGTCATAAAGCGTTGGGAGTTAGGTCGAGGATGATAATCTAGCTTTAAGAGAGGGGTTTTGAAGTTGTCCCGTTTCCCTTTGATTGTGGGATAAAGCTCGCTAGAAAAATCAAGAGCAATCTTATTGGCAACAATATTGCAGAGCTTTCCTTGCTTAAGTATTTTGTAAGAACCAGTCGTCTGACTGGAAACAAGGTAGTTGTAATCGAAGGGAGGGCGGCTTTCATCTACACAAACTACTCTTCGCATATCATATACTGCGGTGAACCTGGTGCCAGTCATTGTGTAATGGTTCAACTCTTTAAGTGCTGCATAAGTATTTGCAGTCATTCTAGGTGTATCACCATACAGCTCTGGACTAATAACCCAGTAACCAATAATTCGTGCGGCTTCTTGTCCAAAGTTTGCTCTTAGACTGTATGCCATGTCCAAAAACATGCCACTACCAGTGCCTCCACATAAAGAGCCTACGACATAGATATTCAACCCTGGTTCAACTTCTAATCCGAAGGATTGAAGCAGGGAGCTCTCGTGACCAATTGTTCCATCCACCGCTAAGCGGACAGCAGCCTGAATCTGACGATAATTATGGAAAAAAGCAAGGCGCCCTATAGGTCGGACAGCGTTTGCTCCATCTTCAATTGCTTTGATGTTACGCAGTAACTGAGGCGGAAACCATAAGCCGATATGGTCATAAGGCCCTTGGCGGTCATAGCTAGAGCGTTGTTCAAGCACACGTACAAAATTAGTGACCTCCGCAGAGGACATAGTGGCGGTCACTCGTTCAGAAGCATCGAAACTTAGGTCAACGCCGTGATACGTTCTGCCAGTGGGTAAGCTGACATCCTGCGCTGATGATGAGTCAGTGTCAATATGGACAAATTTGACAATAGGTAGTCGGTCAAGATGTCTATATCTATCTACAATTAAGCGCCGAATTCGCATCAGGATATCTCGACCTGTTCCACCTAGCCCTATACAGACTGTGCGGCTGACACCACGGAATTGATATTCACTCGTAGATGACTGAAACATTGCACTATTTTCTATGTGTTGACAAAGTGGTCGAAGTTTTATCTCTGTACTGTGATCTTGATCTCAAAGTTTTGATTCTGACCTTTCACAGGAGCTTGCAAACGTATGTTAGTGCTATCAATGTAGACACGCTCAGTTACAAGCTCTTGCTTGTATAGTATTTCATCAGCTTCGAATGATGCCGAAGCTGGATCTAAGAAAATATTATTTCCCTTCCGGTATATGTATCCTCTGATTGAATGTCCTGGGCAATTAATAGAATTAGGCCCATCATCACCAATTACGATTCGCTGACCGCTGCTGAGATAGCAAATTTTGTCATCTGAGTTATCGTCTGACTCGTATTCAACATAAAGTTGCCATTTCTTCTTCCAGCTTGACCACTGTCGAAATGCAAACACAGCTAGACCTGAGACCAGCAGTAGAAAGAGGATATAAGGCCCCAGTTGGCCAAAAATGTAGCTATTCACTAAACAAGTTTCACGAGCACCAGGAGCTGGAGTACAAGAATTTTGTACT
>JBCDAG010000086.1:0-20518 GCA_039186165.1 Cyanobacteria bacterium P01_F01_bin.53 | reverse complement strand
TCTAAAACCCTTGTCATATAAGGGTTTTAGGAACACGTTAAATTCTCAGCAACTGCCATCTATTGAGAATTTATGACGAAGGATCAAGGGTTTCAGGGCTTGGTTCTATGTGGTTCTCATAGTTGTGTGTACACGGGAGCCCCGTGGAGGGGAGATTGACGAAGTGTTTAGAGATCTGGGACTTGGTTCCCTGTGGGAACCGTAAGGGAGCGGTGGAAGCCCGCGTCGCTTTGCGGCGCCAGGGAATGTCCACCAAGACAGGGGTTTTCGATGTTTACGCTAAACGCATATCACATCATGCTATTCCCCTACGGAATGGTACGTTATTTGCCAGAAACGTCCTGACTACATAAAAGGCTGTTTAGAGGTACCTTGCTGTGAGTTGGAGAGCAATTGCCAGATCGGCTATTGGTAGCCGTCATCAAGAACATCACCAACCTTGTCAAGATTATGGGGTGGTGACGGTGGCTGCGCCAAAGTCCAAGCGCGATCGCCATGGGGTGATCATCGGCGTCGTCGCTGATGGTGCCGGTAGCGCGCGCCATGCGGATGTGGGTGCCAAATTGGCGGTAAATACGACTGCTAAGTATTTGGTGGCTAGCGAAACCTGGCTGCAACAGCGGCAACGTTCCTGGCAGGACTGGTCTCAGTCGCCATCTGAGGAATTATTCCAGAAGGTATTTACCTTGGCTGTGAAGAAGTCGCAGGCTAAGCTCACCCAGCAAGCGAGTGCCCAGGGCTGTCAACCGGACGATCTAGCTTGTACCTTGTTGGCCTTTGTGGCCACCCCTGACTGGATAGCGGCCATGCAAATTGGCGATGGCTTTTTGGTGGTGCGCTACGGCCAATCTCAGGACAATTATCATTTATTGTTTGAGCCCGATCGCGGCGAGTTTGCGAATCAAACCACCTTTGTGACTGCCACCGATGCCCTTACCTCCATGCAGATTAGAACGGTCGATAATCCTCCCAGGTTTATTGCTGCTGCCACCGATGGCATTGAGCGCGTTGCCCTGCGCCTGAGAGATTGGACCCCCTTCCCCCCTTTCTTCAAACCCCTGGAAGAATATCTGGAGGAGACCCCCAACCCAGAGACCGATGACGCTTATCTGATGAGCTTTCTGACCTCAGAGCGGCTAAATCAAAAAACAGATGACGATAAGACGCTAGTCTTGTGCAGCTATCACCATCAAGACTGAGCCAATATTTGTAGCGGTTGCCGAATGGCAGGTGAGACCCCATGATAAACCAGATTACTAAGAGCACAGGTACAGCAGGGCAGGTTCTGAGCTGTGTGGGTGACAGTCGCTTGGTTACGTTAACCAAGCAACTGGCTACCAGTGGTGAAGGTCAAGTCTGGCATACTGATTGGCCGGGGCATATCGCTAAGCTCTATTACCATCCCACCTACGATCGCATTCACAAGCTGGAGGTTATGATTGCCCACCCGCCCACGAATCCCAATGAGGAGATCAGTCATATCTCGTTTGCCTGGCCCAAGGCATTATTAAAAGATACAGCGGGAAACTCGGTCGGGTTTGTGATGCCTGAGATTGCTAATAGCATCGGGCTATTTGATGTGTACAATCCTCAACGGCGGCGCAAGGTGTTACCAGCCTTTAACTGGTTGTATTTACATGTGACGGCCATGAATATTGCCTCGATTACCCAGGCCATTCACGCCAAGGGATATGTGTTGGGCGATATTAAACCGCAAAATATTTTGGTGACTAATCAGGCGCTGCCCTCGATTATCGATACCGACTCATTTCAGGTAAAGGATCCGGCAACAGGACAGGTGTTTCGCTGTTTAGTCGGCTCCGAAGGCTTTACCCCACCTGAGCTATTAGAGCGAGATCTGGCCCAGCTCGACCAGACGGAAGAAAACGATCGCTTTCGACTGGGTGTGATCATTCATCTGTTGCTGTTTGGTGATCAACCCTTCAAAGGACTGTGGACGGGGGCCGGTGACTCGCCCGATCCTAACCAGTTGTTGCGCCTGGGCCATTGGCCCTATGGCGTTAGTCCCCTAATCCAACCGAGTCCGCTGACCATACCCTTGGACACCGTGCATCCAGAATTGCAGCAGTGCTTTCTGCGATGCTTTAACGATGGACATTGGCAGCCAAACCTGCGCCCCACCCCGCCAGAGTGGCTCAAGGCTCTGAAGGTTGCGATTGCTGATCTCAAGGCCTGTCGTCATGTCAACTGCCATTACTACAGTCAACATTATGGGCACTGTTACTGGTGCGATCGCAAAAAAGAGCTAGGTATCGATGTTTTCTCGAAAGCCACGCTCTCCCGCGAGCAGCGGCGGGCAAGGCATCAGGACAATGTAGAGACTCTAGTTAAACCGTGGAAACAGACGATCAACACGGCCAATACTTACCTGGATGTGCGCAGAGTTGTTCCCTCTCTGTCACGCTTGAAAGCGCTAAGTCTGCGGTTATTGAACCTCGGCATAAAGTACACCATCCTTGCTGGCGTGTTGTCCATCATCATTGGGGCTGTATTCTTTTTGGGTAAAATCTTCGTGGTTCAGGAAGACATTGATGCGACCCTCTTTAATCTCTTTTTGTTGATTGGACTGTTCGTCTTCTGGTCATACTTGACTCAATCATCAGATTAGAGACTTTATCGTTGTCTAGCTATGAAACAAGATGCGATCAAGCTATATAACCCAATCAACACCCTCAAACCGGTTGGTGAAAATATTTGGCTCGTTGATGGCCCAATTGTGCAGATGTCAATGTATGGGACAAAGGTTCCTTTCCCAACACGGATGACTATTGTCCGGTTGGAAAACAGTGAGCTATGGTGCCATTCACCAACAGAATTAACTCCCGAACTCCAAGCTCAAATTGACTCTCTTGGCCCAGTGCGTCACCTTATTTCACCCAACAAATTTCACTACACTCACATTGGTGCTTGGGCTAGCGCTTATCCAGAGTCCATAGCATGGGCATCGCCAGGTGTTCGCGATCGCGCAGCACAGAAGAAAATTAAAGTTAGCTTTGATGCCGATTTGGCCAATAACCCACCGCTTCAGTGGGCCGCAGATATAGACCAATTAGTCTTCCAGGGTAGTCGATTCATGGATGAAGTCGTATTTTTCCATCGGAAGAGTTCTACTCTCATCCTTCCCGATCTCATTGAGAACTTTGAACTCACAAAAGTGAGTAAGCGATTTGCTTGGTTGACTAAGGTAATTGGTATTGCTGACCCGGATGGACAAACGCCATTGGATTTGCGAATGACATTTTGGGGACAAAAGGAGCAGGCCCGTAGCAGCTTCAAGCAAATGCTTCAGTGGGCTCCTGAGAAAGTTATCCTAGCCCACGGTCGTTGGTATGAGGATGATGGTGCTGCTGAGTTGTGCCGTGCTTTTCGTTGGCTTGAATAACGTTCAGATACTAATAGAGCCTATCGGAACCTCGAACACCGGCGATGTGAGTACCGCTGCAGTGGTAGAAAAGATCTGATTTTCGTTGAAGATGAACTACCGCATTGAGCATCATGCTGCAATAGCGAATGATGCTCAATGCGGTAGTTCGAGTCCAATTGAGTTTCTATATGGGATTAGCCTTTGGGATAGCGCTTCATCGCCCAATATTCGTGACCCGCAAACACTTCTTGGTGAACCACTTCAAACCCATGTCGCTGATAGAACCGCACAGCAGCAGGTGTTGTTGTTTCCAAATAACAAGGTATCTTTGTGCGATCCGCCTTTTCCAACACAGGCTGGAGCAGCATGCCTCCAATGCCTTGCCCCTGACATGTGGGCGAAACTCCCAACATTCCTAAATACCAGTGTGGTTCAGGTGTAACCTTGTCATGCATTTTAATCTCTGTGTTGATAAGTGAAATAAAGTCCACTATCCGAGGCCAACGCATATAAAATGGGCTTGCGATTAGTCCAGAGGTTACCACCTGCCATAGCTGTGACAACGTAATTTTAAACGCTTCTGGCGGCAACCAAATCGCTACCCCTTTGGGCTCATCAGCGGTCGTGTAAAGGTGACCGTATGACTGGGCAAAGTTGAGAAATGACCTACTGAGCTGCTTAAGCGCCCTTTGCTTGGCGGCAGGATCTTCAGGCAAAAAGTAGCCGATTAGAGGATCTTGGCTAAATGCTGACGAGAGATGCTCGGAGGCGATCTCAAAATCTGATGATTGCAGTGGCACAATCTCTGCCTTTGCAGCTGTTGTGATGGCTGTTGCAGGTGCATTTTGTAGCTGATAGTTTGCGTGGATAGTTTGCATGGATAGTCTCATTAAAATTAGGTCGAAACGATGTGCTAATTCTCAGAACAATCTGACTGACTAACCTTCAGAGGTTGTCACTTTTGCATTAGTCGGTTGAAATTCAATTGAGTTATTGGGGCGATCTCGTCATGGCTAACAAGGTCTCCACGACCTGGGTCCGTCTTTCCTCACTGGGTACACCCATTTGAAAGGCCTCCGAAAACCAGAGTCCATCGATTGCTAGCTGAATAATGGTTGCCTGAACCGGGTCAAGTCTGTCGGACTCAAGACGCTGATGGCAGCGTTGTTCATAGGCGTCTAATGATTCCAGTAGTTCACTCGGCATCTCAACCAGGATGGATGATAAGCGGGCAATTAGTGCTAGCGATTCTTTACTCGTGCGTTCGGTAGAACGCACATAGGCTCTAGTCCACTGTCCAGGCGTCCCCGGTGCATCATCCTGTTCAAATTCGTGTTGTAGGGCAGCTTCAAAATTTTGAATCTGTTGCTGACCTACATTGACAATCAATGCGTTTTTATTCGGAAAGTGATACAACAAGCCTCCTTTGCTAACGTCTGCTTGCTGAGCAACTGCGTCAAGCGTTAAGGCTTCCACACCCCTATCAATAATCACTTGAGCAGCAGCCTGCAAAAGCTTCTCCCGAGTGGCTGATCGAGCCTTTGATTTTTTGCTAGACCCCATAGCGATAACCTCAAAATATGGCGTGAACTATGCCCATGAGTTAACTGTACCATCCAGACGGTTTTTGCTCATGGATTTACTATACCGTCTGGACGGTTTTTGTGCCACCTTTTTGTGGAAATGTATTTTTATTCACAACAAATCGACAACCCGACCCGTTATTTAGGCCAGGTTGACGGTTTAGATATCGATTGGCTGGATGCCCAGCATTATCGTCAGTTTGTGGAAAGATGCGATCGCACGATAGGCTGACGAACCAGAATCAAGAGCCCTATCGCCGCTACGGCTAGCTCAACGACAGTTGCCATCACCAGATTGTTAGAGGGCATCCCATCCAAGCACAGACCTATCAAACGCGAGAGTCCGAACGATCCGTAGACAAGGGCAGTTAACGTCACCGCCAGTGATCGCATTAAGATAACAGATTTTCATGCGCCCAAAGGGCGGCCTGGGTGCGATCTCGCACATCTAGCTGAGTAAAAATGCTCGTCAAGTGATTCTTAATCGTCCCTTCTGTGAGGTGCAAGGCTGTCGCAATTTCTCGATTGCTATGCCCTTGGCCCAACAGCTTTAAAATGTCCACATCTCGCGCACTGAACAATGCTTGTGCCTCTGTTTTGGTGCCGTTATTAGGCGGTTTTACTTGGGAGAATACTTTGGGCGCAATGGTTGGCCCAAGCTGGCTGTAGCCTTGGTGGACATTTCGAATTGCGATCGCCACCTGCTTGGCCGGAGTGCTCTTGAGCAAATAACCCAGCGCCCCCACCTCCAAAGACTGAAACACATAGTCATCTTCATCAAAGGTGGTGAGTACTAAAATACGAATCCAAGGGAAGCGCTGGTGAATTTCCCGAGTCGCTTCTACGCCATTACACACCGGCATTCTCACATCCATCAAAATCACATCCGGCTGAAGCTGTATGGCCAACTCAATTGATTCCTGACCATGGTTCGCTTCGCCGACAATTTCAAAATCCTCCTCTAGTGAAAGTAAAGCCGCTAACCCCTCACGGAACATCGGTTGATCGTCAACGAGTAGAATTTTAATCATGATTGCTAATTGACGCCCTTGGTGACTGTGGCTTTGGTCATTACGATGCAGGTCGATTCTGTCTGGGACGGCAACCTCGAACGCAGGTTACTGCGGAATCGTCACCTGAATTAGTGTGCCTTTGCCCTCACGACTATGCACCGTCATTTGTCCCTCCAATAGCTGTACCCGTTCTCTCATACCCCGCAAGCCAAACCCCTTGCTGGAGGCCTCCGGCCTAAACCCGATGCCATTATCCGAAAGGCCAAGCGTAATCGCCTTAGGCGTTTTGTGTGCCCACAGCTTCACCCTGCTCGCTTGGGCATGTTTGTGAATGTTGGCTAACCCTTCTTTTGCAATGAGAAAAAGTTGTTGGCTAACCTGAAGCGGTAGATGCGGCAAATCAATATGAGTCTCTACCTTGATGTGTTTCTTCTTCCCTGTGTGATTTTGCTCCAGTTCTCCGATCAAGCTAGTGAGTGCAGCGGGCAAATTAAAATTGCCATGACGCATGGTTGCCACAGCCCGGCGCACTTCTTGAAGAGACTGACTAGAAAGGGTTTTAGCCCGGTTTAGGGCCTGGAGAGAATGGCCCGGATCTTTGTGATGCAAAGCTTGAGCCACTTCTAATTGGACATCGAGGGTCGTCAGTGTATGCCCCAATGAATCGTGAATATCTCGGGCAATACGGGTTCGTTCCAAATCTCCCGCTAAGGCTTCCACCTCCTGGGAGAGGGTCGCTGCCTGCTGTCTGCTTTTCCGTTCAGCTAGGATGGCTAAGCAAAGCAAAATGATCAGCGAGCTGACTGTAATGTATATCGTAACGCTATTGGCAATTGTATCTAAAATAAGGAACTGTTTGGGGACGGCCAAAGAGGCCTCAAATTCTTCTCGAAGCTCTGCGAGGGGAGCTGAAAATTTGCCAGAGAGATAGTAAGCCAAGCTAAACTGCCAGGCAACACCCGCTGAAATCGTAATGAAAATAACATCGCGACGCGACAACAAAAAACAGCTTTTTGCCAGGACCAAGAACAGGTATAAATCGAGGCCCCACTCTGAAAAAGCCCGACTCACTAACAAACAAACAATTTCTACACAGATGTAGGCGCGCCGTTGCCACACCGGACGATTAATCGGAGCGAAAACGCTGAGAATGGCCAACATCACCAAGATGCCAACGATTTTATAATCGCCTAAGCCCATTTCAAATCCGAGTGGCGTATTCAGCAGCAATAGCACCAATCGCAGCACCATCATCAACAAAAACACCCACTCTACGTAGCGCAGCATTTTAGGGATAGAAGGGGAGAGGGTTGCAACAGAAGAGGGCGACGGTGCAGTGGCCTGCCGCACCGTTGGCTGAGCTGGCGTATTTGCTGCTGAAGCGCTTCCGGAGGGGGCCGTCCCTGCTAGATTCGTTGCGGTGCCGATGCGCTCATTCATGCCGTTGTTCATCGTCTCCTTTGTCTAGTCGAGCATTCTCGAATAGTAGAGTATTTGGGCAGATTTCTCCATGACAAAAGTCATTTTTTGCCATGACTAAAGACTCTGGCAGCCTAATTTTCAGCCCGTTACACTGCAAGCAGTCTTGACCGCATAAAGCACCTTATTCAAACCTTAGAACCTAATATGACTGCATCTCTGATTGCTGATTCAGCGGCGGCGCTGAGCCTTGAGACCCTCGCTGAAATGGATACCTACCTGGATGCCTATGCCGAAACCGGGCGCTTTTCAGGGAATGTTATGGTCAGCCTCGGTTGCGAAACAATGTTCCGCAGCTACGGCCTAGCCAATCGAGGTCATGGCATTGCCAATGCCCCTCACACTAAGTTCCGCATTGGCTCCATTACCAAACAATTCACAGCGGCGGCTATTTTGCAGCTCCAGGACCAAGGTCTGTTGTCTGTGCAAGCCCCCGTTGCCACCTACTTACCCGATTACCCAAGGGGCCACGACATCACCCTTCACCATTTGCTCACCCACAGTGCAGGTATCCCCGAATACCTCAATGGTGAGATTTTTCCGGACATCGCAGATTGGTTGCGACTCTCTTCCTCATTAACACAAGTGATCGATCGATTTAAGACCTTACCCCTAGACTTTGAGCCCGGTCAGCACTTCAAATACAGTAACTCTGGCTATGTGCTGCTCACCCACATTCTAGAAACGGTGTCGGGCCAGCCCTATACCGACTATGTGCAAACCCACATTTTTTCACCTTTGGGCATGGTGAATTCTGGCTATGAGGTTCCCCAAGCGGTGATCCCAAACTTAGCTCAGGGATACCTCTTCATTGGCGCAGAAACCTATCTCCAGGCAGAACCCATCGACATGAGCAGGCCTCAAGGGGCAGGCGGTCTTTATTCTACGTTGGAAGATTTGGCCACTTGGAATACATGGCTTCACAGCCGCCAATCCGTACTCACTATTTTGAGTGAAGGGGCGGTTAAACAACTCTTAAATCCAGCCATTGCGATGGATCTTGATCGGGATGGGCCAGATGCCCGCTATGGTTACGGACTTGTGCACGATCAGGCCTTTGATCGGCAGGTCATTCTTCATAGTGGGGGCATTCACGGTTTTCGCTCTACCTTGGCTCACTACCCCAAAGAAACACTCTCTATTTGTGTCCTGAACAATTTTGAGAATACCCCGTCTGAGAAAGTTGCCAAGGATTTGGCTGCGATTGTGTTTGGAGGAGCTTACGAACTGCCTACAGAGCCCAAGCGAGTAGATGTTGACCCCACCCTCTATGAGAAATATATAGGCACCTACCAACTATTACCTGAAATGCAGGTGGAGATTCGGGTCGAAGAGGGGCAGCTAGTAGGGCAAGCCACCGGGCAAGACTCATTTGTGTTGTCTCCCAGCTCTGAGGCCGACTTCTTCGCAACAGTTGTGGACATCCGCATCACCTTTGAGCTGGATCAGGCCGGGGACACTCAGGGGTTTACCCTGAAACAAATGGGGCAATCGCTCTTTGCCCAAAAGCTGCCTGAATAAAGAATAGGAATAAAGAGCACAGGCATCGCGTTGTGATACTCACTCATTCGAATGGCAACAAAACCTTTTATCAGTCTGTGTGGCCAGCCCCAGGCAATGATCCAGAAAATGATCTAGACAATGGCTTAGGAAATGGCAATGCCGAAACCCTGCTGCTACTCCACGGCCTGGGCGCAGACCATATGATGTGGAAACCGCAAATGCAATCTTACGCAGAGGCCAGTTTTCATCTCCTGGTTCCAGACCTATTTGGCCATGGATGCTCTGCTAAGCTAACGCAGATTGGCCTGACGGATTGGCACCGGCAAATTAACGATCTCCTGGGGTACAACAATGTGGAAAAGTGTACGCTCATGGGGGTGAGTATGGGCGGTGTCATAGCACTCTCTTTTGCCGTGGCCTATCCGCACAAAGTAGACCGACTCATTGTTTCTGACACCTTTTGTGAACTGCGGACTTGGCGAGAACGGTTTTTGGGATATTCTGCGGTGGCAGGGATTTCTGCCCTGAAGCTATTTGGCAGAAAGTCTTTCGTCAAAGGTATGCGAGCGACCTATAAAGCCCCTTATGCTAAGGTCGCACAAGTTTATTTTGAGCAAGTTAGCCAAACGACAGACCTATCTCAAATGCGCTTGGCCAGAAAGGCAATTAACCGCGTTGATGTGTGGAAAGATCTCGCACAGCTAACGTTTCCAGCGCTGGTCATGGTGGGAGAAGACTTTGGCGGATTTTTTATAAATACCAACTACAAAATTGCAGCAGCCCTGCCCAATGCTGATTTTGTTATTTTAAAAAAGGCCATGGATCCCTCTAACTTGGTGAATCCGGCTAAGTTTGACAAACAGGTTCTCCAATTTTTATTACAAAGGTAAATGATGACAGAAATTCGTCCGTATGCATCTGCTGACTGGTCTAGGTTTTGTGATATACATGATAGGCCTCGCCCTGATGAACTACGGCTGACTGTAGGCGAAGAGGCTTTTCTTTCACTTGAGAAAACTGCTGAAAACGAAGGCTTTTTTGACGGCAAACTCTCAGTCGCTGAGATTGACGGTGTTATTCAAGGTTTTATTGCTTATGGTGACGAAGAGTTGACATGGCTTTATGTTCATCCTGAATGCTACAGAAAAGGTGTGGGCGTGCGTTGATTCAGCACGCGGTGAAAGGCTCACTACCCACGATGAAAATAGAATTACCAACGGTGTAAACAGAGTTTAGGTCCGAGAAATAATCCTCATTGACAACAAATTGCCAACCCGACTGAAATAACTGGTCGGGTTGGCGGTCTGGATGTCGATTTTCTGGATGCCCAGCATCATCGTTAGTTTGTGGAGAACTTCGATCGCACAACAGGCCCACGAACCAGAATCAAAAGCCCTATCGCCGCTACGGTCAGCTCAACCACAGTTGCCATCACCAGGTTGTTAGAAGGCATCCCATCCAAGCACAGGCCCACCAAACGCGAAAGTCCGAAAGAGCCGTAGACAAGGACGGTCAGAGTCATCGCCAGCGATCGCAGATTTTCTCGAAAAGTGCTGGTTAGTATGAGTAGAGCGCTGGTGGCCAGCAATCCACCGGGGGCACGAATTTCTGAGAGCAGGCTGGGATTGCTGCTCAACATAATTCCGTCGCTGGCGTAGAAGGCGTGGGGCACCAGCAAAATGGTGCCGCCAATGGCCAGCAGTAGCAGTCCGGAAATAGAGAGAAAGCTAATAGTCAAAGGTTTCATGCGACGTCCTCCATCACTTGAGATCTATCTTGAGATCTATGATGGGGGCATGAACCTGGATGAACAATGACGATTTATCCAGGATTATTAGCTAATCGTCCAGATATTCTAGATGAACAGACAACTCGCAACTGTGATGATGCCTGCCGAAACTGCCTGCCCTACGCCCAGTCCCCTACCGCCAAGAGATCCCCTTGGCGAAGTGCTCCACATGCTGCGCCTCACCGGCACTCTCCATTGCCGGGCTGAGTTGACCGCACCGTGGGGCCTTGATGTCCCGCTTATCGACGAGTGTATGGTTTTCGAAATCGTCAATTCAGGGCGTTGCTGGCTTGAGGTGGACGGGGAAGCTCCCCGTGAACTGCGTGAAGGTAGCCTGGTGCTAATACCCCATGGGAAGGCCCACACGCTTTGCAGTGATAGGGATGTGGCAGCCCAGCCCCTCTTCGATATTCCTGTGGAGAAGATTAGCGATCGCTACGAGATCATGCGCCATGGCGGCGGCGGTGAGTTCACCCAGATTACCGCTGGGGTTGTTCGGGTGGATCGTTCGGCTATTGGGAATCTGTTGGCCCTGTTTCCCAAGGTGTTGCAAATCGATGCTTGGGACGACGAGAGTGGCTGGCTGCAAAGCACGCTGCGCTTTATTACCCAAGAGGCTAGGGATCTAAAACCAGGGGGAGAAACGGTCATCACCCGGCTCACGGATATTCTCATCATTCAATTGATCCGCACGTGGGTCGATTCCGTGTCCGGGGCAGACCAGGGCTGGCTTGCTGCACTCCGGGACGAGCAAATTGGCCAAGCCTTGGTGTTGATACATCGCGAGCCTCAGCATCCCTGGACAGTGGCCTCGCTGGCGAGCACAGTGAACATGTCTCGTTCGGCCTTTTCTGCCCGATTTACGGAACTGGTGGGCCAACCGGCCATTGGCTATCTCACGAGGTGGCGCATGCAGCTTGCCCACAATCTGATTTGTGAGACTAAGCTGTCTTTGGCTGCGATCGCGAGCCGTGTTGGTTATGACTCGGAAGCAGCATTTTCAAGAGCTTTCAAACGAATGTATCGTGTCCCTCCTGGGCGTATTCGTCGGGCGTAGAGCAGTGGGGCTGCTGATTTAGGACGCTCCATTTATGCAGATTGCTCGACAGGCAGCTTAATAATAAATTCAGCGCCCTGTCCAGGAGAGGACTGACAACTGAGATAACCTTTGTGTTTTTCAGTCACAATCTGGTAGCTAATGGAGAGACCCATTCCGGTTCCTTTGCCAACGGCTTTCGTCGTAAAAAATGGGTCAAATAAACGACCCAGAATTTCATCAGGAATGCCAGGCCCATTATCTGCAATGTGGATAGCCACCCACTCTGAATCAATTGACTGTGTTGTAATGGTGATTGTTGGATCAGACAGATCAGGCACACCTTTTAGAGCATCAATGGCATTACTCAAAATATTCATAAACACCTGATTGAGCTGCCCAGCAAAACACTCAATGAGAGAAAGTTCTCCATAGTGACGACTGATCTGAATTTCTGGCGACTCAGATGTTTTCTTAAGGCGTGTATTTAAGATGACGAGTGTGCTGTCAATCCCATCGTGGAGATCAACTTCTTTAACTGCTGCTTCGTCCAGTCGCGAGAAGGTTCTCAGCGATTTTACGATATCCCGAATTCGCGTTGTGCCATCTTGCATGGATTGCATCATTTTTGGGAAATCGTCTTGTAAAAAGGGTAAATCAATCTCTTCGATGGTTTCTTGAATCTCTGCCGTGGGCGTTGGATAGCTCTTCTCATAGAGATTGAGCAGTGTCATTACGTCTTTTGTATAGCTAAGCGAATGCTTCAGGTTACCGTGAATAAAACTGACCGGGTTATTGATTTCATGGGCAATGCCCGCCACCATTTGCCCCAAGCTAGACATCTTCTCGCTTTGAACCAATTGCAGTTGAGTTTGTTGTAGTTCAACCAGGGTCTGCTGTAAGTCGTCTGCCTTTTGCCGTAGGGTCGCCTCAGACTGTTGCAGTGCTAATGTTCTTTCTTCCACCCGCTGCTCTAAGTTGTGCCGGGCATCCTTTAACTCACTGGTGTACTGTCCGGTCCAACTCACGAGCTGGTTCAGGGCCTTGGCTAAGAGCGCGACTTCATCTTGTGTATTAATATCGGCCTGAAGCTGAAAGTTATTCTCTTGGGTCACCTGCCGAGCAACGGTGGTGAGCTGTTCAATGGGCCTGGCAATCGTGCGGCTAGTCAGCGCCGCTAATATAATGGCTAGCCCAACTGAGAGTGCCATACTCGTTATGATAATGATTAGCCTGAGTCGTTCGGCCTGCTCGAGTTGGGCCGTTGCCTGGTCATATCGTTGACCGGCTGTTTGCTGTAATCGCGTTAAATCTTCGGACAGGTTTTCAAATTGAGTTGATAGCTGATTAGCATGATCGCTGCTAAGCGCCTCCGACGTGAGTTCTCGGGCGACTTGTTTGTCACTCACCCCATTCAATTGAGCCCAGAGACTTTGTATGAATTCCTGATATGACTCAAGCAAACTATGTGAGTCATTTAATAGTGCAATGCGCTCAGGAGAGAGCTGTTTATCGGCTGTCTCTAATTGTTTAATATCGATGAGCAGCAGCTTAATCTGCCTCAGGTCAGAATTGTATTGACTAATTTCGTATTGAACCCAAATGCTGCTTTCACCCGCAATCGTAAACAACCTTAATGGATGTTTTTCAAGCCTTAATAGTTGATTCTCGAAAGTCTTGAGCAGCTGGTTTTTGTTCAGCATCTGCTGGGCTTGTATGCGGGCTGGGCGAGCATGATGATGTCCACCAATAAGACCGCTGGCTGTACCCATAACCGCAGTTCCCAACGCCAAGGCATAGCCCACGCTAATTTTTTTAGCGATACTCTGCCGGACACCCAATCGGTTACGGGGCCAGCGGTTGACTTTGGAAAGAGGATTGAACATTTGAATTGAACATTTATAAAGGCATACCCCATGGACTCGGCAGTTTATTCGATGGCTGAGCCCTGGCCAATGGCATAATAGCTGTCACGCAACACCTGATAGTTAGAATCATCAACTGGAATCATGTCTGACTCTTTGTATTTTTTGTTGGCTTTGGATGAGTACAAAGCTGGCATCAGTGTTTTTTTATTGGCAGTGAGTTTCTCTGTGAGCTGATTTAAAAACGCATCCCCTAAACTCGGATTAGCCACCAAGACATCGGGGGGTAAGTTTTCGCTCTTGGTTAGGATCCTAAATTTATCTTCCCGGTCTGCCTCCACTACGAACAGGTTGTATCGCCGATGGGAGTCAACCCAGGCACTCACCGTTCCTTCTAGTAATGCCTCGGGTCCTTTTTTATCTAGCATCAAAACTTCATAGCTATCCGGTGCTAGGCCCTCATCAAGCAACATTTTCATGGGGACGATGTGCCCTGCGGTGGATCCCTCAGACCGCATAGCAATTTTCTGACCTTTCAGGTCCGCCAATGTTTTAATATCGCTATCGGCTCGGGTCATTACCATGGTGTAATACCCTGGGCGGGTAAGTCCCACCAGCGGGATTGCGTTTGCCCTAGCCTTGAGGAGTAGGTACTCAGACGGTCCGGCCATGGCAAAATCAAGCTCATTGGCAAGAAGGGCGGGGGCTGCATCTAAAAAATTATTCACCGGGAAAAACTCAACCGGAAGCTCAAGTACCGTTTCTAACGCCTGACGAAAAGAGCCAAAATCCTGCTCTAGTTCTTCCGTGCCACTGATATCCGTAACCGCAAAGCGTAGTTGGCTGGGTCGTTTCAACTGGGAGGTGGATGCAGCATTTGTTGTCGAGGCTGTTTGGGCAACAGTGCACCCACTTAAAAACAGCAGACTATAGCTTAAGAAGGCACGACGATTTAGCATGGGTACTCAGAGGTTAATAGCGCAAGGTGTAGCTTTTTCTACTATGAGGAGAATACGCAAAAGAGCCTACAGTTCTTTTTCAGAGCGCTTCGCGACTCGAAAACTTGCGCATTTAAAGCAGCGATGGAATGACAGAAAAAATCATTCAGCCTAGCTTTCCCGCTTCCTAAAGGGCATTACACGCTACTGTTTAGATTTTTTTAAGAGAGTATAGTGCGGTGCCTATTTCAGGTAGGTTTACACACAACGGTTGATAGTGTTACTACCTACAACAACAGTATCTTTCTCTAATTTTTCCACCCAAAAGATTACCCCAAAGAAAGCTCCAAAAGTAAAGACAATTATCTGAAGATATTTTTGGGTATGACGTCAATGGCGAGAGAATAGATAGTGGCAGTTGAGAGGCTGTTCGCTATGTTTCGATATTGTTCTTTGCTGGGTGATTTTCGCTGCTTCTGGACGGATACCGCACACTATTCGATTGTTCTCTCTAAATAAGCCGAGAATCCAGCGGCCGCAATCTCACCAATGCCCTCAAGTTCGGTTTGAGACCTGCCATCACGAGCCGCTGCTGAGAGTCCCATCAGAATAGTCATCACATAGCTTGCCAGCGTTGGGGCCTGTGCTGGGAAGTCTGCGGCAATAAGATCGCTCAGCATTTGCCAAGTCCCCTGGCGAAACTTAGCACTTAACTCACAAGCCTTTTCATCTGTGCTGTTACGCGTCCCATCTAGGACCAAGCACCCGCGCTGACGGTTATCTGCTGTATAGACCTCACTAGCACGCTGGAACAGGCGAGCAATCATCTCTTTAACGGAACCCCCGTTTTGCATGATCGCAACCATCCATCCATTTTCCGCGACGTACTTTTTTAACACGTCCTCAAAAAGTTCACGCTTGCTCCCGAATGCTGAATACAGGCTGGGGGCCGTGATGCCCATCTTTTTACTTAGCTCCGCTACCCCCACGCCATCAAACCCCCGTTCATGGAAGAGCTGCTGAGCAATCACCAGCCCTTCATCGATATCAAATTTCCGGGGACGGCCTCGCCTGGATATTTTTTTAGTGATCACTAGCTTATTCTCGAAAAGTTTGCTACGTTATTTTTATAGTACTCGATATAAAAATAGGAAATCAAGAAAATGGCGACTCTTACAGGTAAACGCGCATTGGTGTTAGGTGGCAGTCGTGGCATTGGTGCCGCAATTGTCGAACGACTGGCAGCAGAAGGGGCCTCTATTGTCTTTACGTACAACAGTTCTGTCGAAAATGCTGAGGCGCTGGCCAGTAAAACCAATGCCACGGCAGTGCAGGCCAATAGCGCTGACCGGGACGCGATCAGTCAGCTGATTGCTGAGCAGGGCGCGTTGGATATTTTGGTGAACAGTGCTGGGGTGCTGGTGATGGGCAACCCTTTGGAAATAGATCCTGACGATGTAGACCGCATGATTGATATCAATGTTCGGGCGCCTTACCATGCTGCCGTTGAGGGGGCTCGCCAAATGAATGAGGGGGGACGGATTGTGCTTATTGGTTCAGTCAATGGTGATCGCATGCCGTTTGCTGGTGGTGCGGCTTACGCGTTGTCGAAGTCAGCGATTCAGGGCATGGTTCGGGGGCTCGCCAGGGACTTTGGCGATCGCGGCATCACGGTTAACAGCGTTCAACCGGGGCCTGTGAATACCGACATGAACCCTGCCGATGGTCCGATGAAAGAGGCTATGCATTCATTTATGGCCATCAAGCGCCATGCTGAGCCTGTCGAAATTGCTGGCATGGTTGCCTACTTGGTAGGGCCTGAGGCCGGTATTATCACAGGCTCACAACATACTATCGACGGTGGTTTTGGTGCTTAGCTAATTCGGTGTTCTGCCCAGTGCTGGTGGCCAGTTCTGGACCAGCCCCTATGCTCAGCGATTATGTTTGCTGTTTATTTCTAGGGGCTGGTAAAGCAAGTCTTTGTTTAGCTTGGAGGATAAATAGCGTGTGGGATCAGCGATATCGTGAGCCTGGATTTGCGTATGGTACAAATCCAAATGATTTTCTCAAGGCAGAATATGCTCGCATTCCCAAAGGGGGCCGGATCTTATGCCTCGCTGAAGGCGAAGGCCGAAATGCCGTTTTCTTGGCTCAACAGGGCTACCGCGTTACAGCCGTCGATCAATCAGCCGTTGGTTTGCAGAAAGCGGAGGCTTGGGCCCATGAGCAAGGCCTTGAAATTGCGACAATCGTGGCTGACTTATCGACGCTTGACCCAGGCATTGCAGCCTGGGATGGCATCGTCTCGATCTCAGCCCATTTGCCGCCTGCTATTCGTCGGCCTCTGCACTCACAAGTTGTTGCGGCTTTAAAAAAGGATGGGATATTACTGCTGGAAGCTTATACTGATCGCCAACTGGAAATGGATGGGGTGGGTGGCCCGCCCGCCTCTCAAAAAGATCTATTTATGTCTCTCCATGACTTAGAAGCTGAACTTGCAGGCCTTGATTTTGTGGTTGGAAGAGAATTGGAAAGAGAGATGTCCGAGGGCAAATATCATCAAGGCCTCAGTGCCGTGGTGCAAGTCATCGCCCGTAAAGGATAGCCATTGTAAGTACTGGAAGTGATGGGTACACTTGGAGACAACTAGCTTTGGTATGTTTTTATGAATAGTCAACAAAACGTGTTAACTGCACTAGGTTGTGCTGGTTCGTTGGCAGCGATGCTAGTGGTGGCTAGCCCAGCAGTCGCTAGTCCATCGCAGGCCACGACTGCAACTAATTCGGATGACGGTTTACCTGCGTTGACTCAGGCAGACTCTAACCCGATTATGGATGCGTTGGGCTGTGGCTGCGCAAGATGCATGCTAAGTGAATCCCAACCTACTTTTTAGTGCCAGAATGGTGTTTAGTCCAGACAATTTAGTCCGGATGATGCAGGCCAAACAGTTGAGTGCCGGTTAGTTAGGTGTCAGAACGGTAGAGTGCCAGAATAATTGAGTGCCAGAATGATTGAGCGATCGAGTGGCACAACCCACGGTATAGTCGACATTGTTGTTGTTCACTGCTGTCAGCTTGCTGCCTATTCAGGCTGAATAATAGATGGTAAGCAGTTTTTGAGCTTGATGCTTACGGTAATAAAACAGAATAAGGCGCCAGGCAGGCGCTGAGCTGGTGATGAATCTGCAACGAATTGGCCTACAGCCTTCCAGGCTATCTAGCTAAAGGCGTTAAAATGGTTGCGTCGCCGTTTTTGCAAGCAGTGAATGTTAAAGCGTCATCAACTCAGCTCCCGGTTTATGCCAAGTTGGCGGGCATCGCGTTTACGGCGCAGGTGGCCGGTTCGATTTAGTTCGCTAATTTTAGGCTTCGTGCTAGCTGTGCTGATAGCGCTTGTTCCGGCTGCACCTGCGACGGCTCAAAATGCAATTACTTGGGATGCTTTGCAGACCCAATTGACACATCTGCGCAACCCCTATGAGCATTTAAGCAAAAATCAAACCTACCGTCTCTCTAGACTGTATCAATTGCAGGAATGGGCTAAGACAAATTCGCCCGCCCCTGACAGCATTGAGGCCAAAGAAATCCAGCGGATGAAACAAGAGCTTGCGACTGAGGGGCTCGATACAGACGCGTTGCTCGTTCATGCGGATGAAGCACGGGCCTACTGGCAATCTAAATCCCAAACCACTAACCCTGAGCTAGAGGGAGAAGCGGTTCAACTTTCTGGCTACGTTTTGCCGTTAGGTGACCGTCTGGCCGACAGCCAGACTCAGTCGGTGAGCGAATTTTTGCTGGTGCCCTATGTGGGTGCTTGCATTCATGTGCCCGCGCCGCCGCCTAACCAAATGGTGTACGTGAAGCCCGATGAAGCCATTGAGAATCCTGGCCTATTTTCAGCAGTGCAAGTGACGGGAAAGCTGCGATCGCAATCTGGCAGCTATGAGCTGTTTCGAGTGGATGGCTCCCAAACGGTCACGGTGAGCTATGAGATGGGTTTGGATGCGATCGCGCCAGCCCCTGATGCGGCTATATCACAGCTGGACGGGCAAATCATCGGGCCTTGGTGGCACACCCTGCCCGCTAGGGTCTCAAGCGTTTTAACGGTGTCGTTGGGGAAGCTCTCACACCAAACATCGCCGAGTACGCTGGCTGTCGCGATGCTGTTGTCATTTAGCTATGGGGTGCTGCATACCCTCGGGCCAGGGCATGGCAAAGCGGTAATTGTCTCCTACTTTGTGGGCAATGGCGGCAGCATGCGGCGCGGCATTTTGATGGGTGTGCGAATTGCGGTTTTTCATGTGCTTTCCGCAGTGGTGATTGTGGTGCTCACAGATAGGATTGTGCAGCAGGTGAGTGGCAGTAGTGCTGGCAGCTACCGAGTTGTGCAACTGCTCAGCTACGGTGCGATCGCTCTCATCGGCAGCTGGATGTTGTGGCAAGCTCTACAGAAACGAAACAATCTACATGCCTCCCCCTACGCGGCCTCCGGAAACGATGCAACAAACAGTGCAGCCATAGACAGTACAGCTGTAGAGGCCATGCTCTATCCCAGTTTGAGTCAGCAGCTCGCGATATCAGGGAATGCGTCGTCCCAAACGATGTCTCCAGTTATATCGCCAGCTATACGGCCAGCTACAAGGTTAGATGTGCCGTTGGAGAATGCACGGCCAGACAATAGCTTTGTTGCTTGCAGCTGCCTGAGCTGTGGAAATGCTCAGAAGGCAGGCGGTTGGTTGTCCTTAGCGGTTGGCGCGGTGCCCTGTAGTGGTGCGCTACTCGTGTTGCTGTATGGTTTGGCGAATGATCTACTGTGGCCAAGTGTCGCGATGGTGATCGCTATTTCGGTGGGTATGGCGTTTACGCTGGCCTGGATTGGTGCGATCGCTATTCTCGGTAATCGATATGGTCACCAGATCGCCGCCCGACGTCAGCAAATGCGATCGTCAGACAGTCCACGTAAATCCTCACGCTTTTCGTTAGTGCAAGTCGGCCAAATTGCAGGTGCTACGTGCGTCTCGTTGTTAGGCATGGGTTTATTTGTACTAACCCTAACAACAGGACAATATTAGCTAGCAATGTTGGAGCCGTGATGTTTTAACCGAAGCTCAGCGTATATCAGGTTTTATGGGCTTGTAGCGATGACGCTGTTGATAGTTTTTATTTTCTGTGCGATAGGTGTACTGCTTGATTCAATCTTGTTCATGGAGCTGCTGTACCAGGTTTATGAACAAGATTGAAAAAGCTAAGTTCATTGTTACCAATTCGATGAGTTGTTGCATCCTCACATTCATACGTCTAGCTTGCTCGAACGCTTGTTTGAAGAGTTTTGACAAAGATCTGATGAGATTGGTGCGTTACCGAATGAGCAAAGCTGTCTGACTATCTTTTCCATTGTCGTTCAGCGTGACCATGCTAAACATAACCGCTCTAACATGGCGAAAAACTAAAGACATTAACGATTATCTCGCTGATAGTCACTGCTGAGGTCTCTGCTATCAACAGAATCAAGGCACCACAGCGGCGGCAAACGACTGTCGAACGATAAGTCATAAACCCTTAGCGAGCGAACACTGAACCATTTCGGATGCGCTTAGTGAGACTCGCCATCACCTCATTGGCTCTGCCTGTGGAGATTGGTTGACTCCAGTTGTTGGGGTCAGCACAGTTCAGCTTGCGCAGAAGTCGGATAGTGGTCTGCATTGACGTCAGGCTGCCGAATAGCGTGTGACGAACGGTCTTGTTCTTGAATTCTTAGGCACAGCTTGATGAAAGTCTAGAAATAGGTATAGAAGTTACGCATTGACAAAGTCGTGTTCATGATGTGAGGAAAACGTAGACTCGGCCACATTATCCAGAATAAACTGACGAATGACGGGTACAAATAATTGACGCGATATCTCGTAGCAGTTGTTGATAATGCCTTTG
>JBCDAG010000085.1:0-20551 GCA_039186165.1 Cyanobacteria bacterium P01_F01_bin.53 | reverse complement strand
TGCTCGCTGGAGAACTCTCACCTGACAAGTCCCGCTGCTACTGAGCAACTCCAGATGCCTGCGCTCCTCATCCTTGAGGTGAATCTCAACCCGCTTCATAGCTCCGCGTATGTTTCATTGTTTTATACTTACTGTACTAGGCAAAAGAGGCTTTACGGCAAACCGCTGTAGAGCCTCTTTTGCTATGGCATGATGGATAGGCATTATCCACGACCCACTAGTTAAAAGTAGCTTTTACCCCATGGGCGACAACGCGCTGAGCTCCCAAATTCAACCTGAAGCGGATCGGATTAAACAGCTGTTTGATCGCATTGCCCCCAAATACGATCAGCTCAACCAAGATTTGAGCTTTGGCTTACATCAAGTGTGGAAGCAAATGGCTGTGCGATGGAGCGGTGCAAGCACGGGCATGCACTGTCTGGACGTGTGCTGTGGCAGCGGTGACTTGGCCTTGTTACTGGCACGCCAGGTGGGCAAAACGGGGCATGTAACAGGTGCAGATTTTGCTGTCGAGCAGCTGGCCATTGCCGACACCCGCAAACCTCACTTACAAGCAAGACTCAGTTGGATAGAGGCCGATGCTCTGGCTTTACCCTTTGACAACAGCAGCTTTGATGCCGCGACGATGGCCTACGGACTCCGCAACTTAACCGATATACCAAAAGGCCTGAGCGAACTGCATCGGGTTTTAACGCCAGGTGCTAAGGCCGCCATTCTTGACTTTCACACGCCAACCAATCCGCTCGTGAGCCAGTTTCAGCAGTGGTATCTCAACACCATTGTTGTACCGACAGCGGAGCGATTTGATCTCAGTGAGGAGTATGCTTACATTGGCCCCAGCGTGGATCGATTTCCACCCGGTTCTGAGCAAGTTAACTTAGCTCAAACAGCGGGTTTTAGCCATGCAGTTCACTACCCAATTGCGGGAGGCATGATGGGCGTTTTAGTCGCTACTCGCTAGGCTAGCAGCCATCATCTAACAGCGATTATCAATGGCCCAAATGCAGATCAAAGACAAGAAAAGTCATCCTTAAAAAGGTCATCACAAAGCTAGGAAACAACCTAAAGAAGGGTCACAAAAGACCAGAAAAGTAAGAGGCAGTGTATGAGCGGGGCCAACCTGTGGATTGTTGTTCTCCCTCCGGTATTAGGTGGGGTGATTGGATATTTCACGAATGATATTGCAATCAAAATGCTGTTTCGGCCCTATCGACCGAAATACATCTTCGGCCAACGCATTCCATTTACACCGGGCCTGATTCCGAGCAATCAGCAGCGGCTTGCACAGAAGATTTCGGATGTGATTATGCGATCGCTCCTCACCCCCGAGGAGATGCAAAAGCTGGCTCGCCGCCTCTTACAAACCGAACGCACTGAAAAAGCCATTAGCTGGCTGCTCCGCCTTGCCCTGGAGCAAATGCAGGGCAATACCCAAACGAAAACAGCCAAAATTTTAGGCAATGTGCTGCAAGACTTGATGGGTCAGTCTTTACCGAGACTGTTGAAAGTATGGTCACGGCGCGATGACTTTTTAGAACCTCAGCTCAATCAAATATTTGACCAGGTCCTGCTGGATTTTCAGCTCAATGCAGAGCAAGCTGCCCAGGTCTCTGATTGGATGGTCAATGGGCTACTGCCACCTGACCGAGTGCGATCGCTCCTAGTAGACTTTCTAACCGACTACAACATTCAGGTCATCGATGAGACCTTGCGCTCTAAAACCAGTGGCACATACTGGGTAGTCGCCAATATTTTCGGCGTGCGCAATGCCCTCACGCGCCTACGCGCAGTCTGCATAGAAGAACCCGACAAAAGCAATTCTCGAATTGCTGAGCTCACCGCAGCTCTGGGTGTAAAAGTACGACTGCAAAAGTGGCTTCAGCGGTTCTCCTTACAAGAGCTTCCCGTTTCTACCGTGCGTCAACTGCGCAGCACCCTGCGGCAAACCATTAAAACCTACCTCAAAAATAACGGCAGCGACTTGCTCCAGAAATTGAGCGTGTCCATTGACTGGGAAAAGCTGGCATTACAGCTGCTCAGCCGCATCCAAACTTCCCCGGTGATGAACGAATCGTTAGATTCTGTCAGCCGTGAGTTAGCGCTTGTGCTGGAGCGTTACCTAGAGCGAGACCTAGAAGCGATTGTGATGCAGGCGATTCCTATTCTCAATATCGATCAGGTGATTATTGAGCGGGTCAAGGCGACCTCACCCCAGGACTTGGAAAAAGGCATTCAGACAATTGTCAAAAATGAATTGCAGGCGATTGTGAACCTTGGCGGCATCCTAGGATTTCTCATTGGTGGCATGCAGGCGGGGTTTCTGTTCTTACAACGTTGATGAAAAACATTTGCGCCTGCCCTCGTTAACCCTCTCTGTTAACCACCCTTTGTAGTACCTCCTTGAAAAGTCCGAAGGGCGCACAGTTGACTGTGCGCCCTTCCTACAAAGTGTTCTAGCCAAGTGATCTAGCCAGGTTTAGCCAAAACGGCCAGACACATAATCACGAGTGTATTCTTCCTTAGGATTGCTGAAGATATTTTGGGTTTCGTCGTACTCTACTAAGTAACCCATCTTGCCGCCTTGCTCGGTTGCGATGGCATTGAAAAAGGCTGTGCGGTCAGAGACGCGGGAAGCCTGCTGCATGTTGTGCGTCACAATTACGATGGTGTATCGCTGCTTTAGCTCGTGCATCAGCTCTTCGACCTTAATCGTAGAAATAGGGTCGAGGGCGGAGCAAGGCTCGTCCATCAGGATGACTTCAGGTTCGATGGCGATCGCACGAGCAATACACAAACGCTGCTGCTGTCCACCCGAGAGGCTCAAACCACTTTCCCGCAGCTTATCTTTCACCTCGTCCCATAGAGCCGCGCCGCGTAGTGAGCGCTCTACCAGCTCGTCCATATTGCCTTGGTAGCCATTGATTTTCGCACCAAAGGCAATATTTTCATAAATTGACTTAGGAAAAGGATTGGGCTTTTGAAACACCATACCCACCCGTCGGCGTAGCTCAACAGGGTCAACCTTTTTGCCCATAATGCTTTCGCCATTGAAAGTGATATTACCTTCAACCCGCGCACTGGGAATCAGATCATTCATCCGATTGAAGCAGCGCAAAATCGTACTTTTGCCACAGCCTGAAGGTCCAATAAAGGCCACAACCTGATGCTCTGGAATATCGAGATAAACGTCTTTTACAGCGAGAGTATTGCCATAGGAAACGGAAACTTTTTCAGCAGAGAGAGCGACCTTTTGAGAGACGGCTGTAACAGAAGAAGTGGACATAGCCATGGTTGGAGACCGTGTGGAATGACAGTGAATAAAAAACTAAGTCAAGTCAGTCAGTAGTGAACAAAAATTGCTGACATAAGCGCATGAGCACCGAAGGAGAAGCCTCAGACGCCATTAAACTAAAGTGTCTTTTGAAAACGGTTGCGTAGATAGATTGCGAGCGCATTCATCAGTAACAACACGGTCATCAATACAATGATGCCAGAGGCTGCCAGATGATGGAACGCTTCTTGCGGGCGACCCACCCAGTTATAAATTTGAATGGGCAACGCCGAGAACTGACTTTGCAAGCCTTCCGGCGTAAAGGAAATGAAAACCGCCGCGCCGACTGCGATTAGCGGCGCAGTTTCACCGATGGCACGGGAGAGGGCCAAAATCACCCCAGTCAGAATGCCCGGCATAGCCGCCGGCAAAACGTGACTCCAAACCACTTGCCAACGATTCGCACCTAGGGCAAAACCGGCCAGTCTCATACTGTTGGGCACTGCCCTCAGGGCTTCCCGAGTCGCCACAATGATCACAGGCAAAATCAATAGCGAAAGCGTCAACCCACCCGAAAGTACACTGCGTCCACCCGTAATCGGCTCTAGCACTCGGACAAAAACAGCCAAGCCCAACAAGCCGTAAATGATAGAAGGCACACCCGCCAGATTGCTGATATTGATTTCAACCATTCTGGTAAACCAGTTGTCCTCAGCAAATTCTTCTAGATAAATGCCTGCGCCTACGCCTACAGGAAAAGAAAAGGCTGCAACCACTGCCATTAACCAAATCGTTCCGATTAAAGCAGGGCCAATACCCGCTCTTTCAGCCTTACGGGAAGGTAAATTTTGAAGAAATTCGACGTTGAGCGTTCCGACCCCATCGACCACGATCGTGAGCAGCAACCAGACCAAAATCGCTACTGCAATCCAGGTGGCAGCCCAAGCGGCGATAGAAAATACACGGTCAAATGCGTAGCGAGTTGAAATATTTGACTTGAACTGGCTTTTAGGCGCTGAGTCTATCGCCGTGGGCCTAGAGGAAATCTTAGAATCCATCACAAAACCTTTTGCTGCGTCTTTTAAATGCTGTTTGGAACTAATCTGGCAAGTCTAGTCGTACTTCTCTCGGAACCTGCGGACGAACCAAAAGCTGAACACATTCAGCACGAGCGTCAGCAAGAACAGCGTCATACCCACCGCAAAGATGGTTTTGTACTCAATGGTGCCGTGGGGCGCATCACCCGCAGTGACCTGCACGATGTAGGCCGTCATCGTCATCACAGGCACAAAGGGATTAAAGCCGAGCGTGGGGTTCGCACCAGCGGCTAGGGTCACAATCATGGTTTCACCAATGGCCCTGGAAACCGCCAAAATTAAAGAAGAGACAATACCCGAAAGCGCGGCTGGCAAAATCACCGACGTCACCGTTTCTCGCTTTGTTGCCCCCAATGCATAGGCACCGTCCTTAAGAGAACGCGGTACTGAATAAAGCGCATCTTCACTCAAAGAGGCCACCATCGGCGTAATCATAACGCCCAGCACCAGACCGGCACTGAGCGCATTAAAGCCTTGCAAATTGGGAATAAACGACTGCAAAAATGGCGTAACCGTCAGCAGGGCAAAGTATCCGTAAACAACAGTTGGCACCCCAGCCAGAACTTCTAATATAGGCTTGAGAATACGTCGAACCTTAGGCGTAGCGTATTCGCTCAAGCAGATAGCCGACAAAAGCCCCAGCGGCAGCGCCACCATAATGGAGATGAACGAAATCATCACCGTGGCACTCACCAAAACAAAAATTCCAAACTGCTTACTGGCGAACAAAGGCGTCCAGCGGGTGTCAGTCAGGAACTGGGAAAGGGGTATTTCTTGGAGAAAGGCAATGGCCTCAAAAATCAGCGTTGCTACAATGCCCAACGTCGTAAAAATGGAGATTGCAGCAAAGGCACCACAAATAATTTTGACGATAGTCTGGATCAGTTTGGCACGCCCACGTTTTGGCTGCCAGATCCCGGGGGCTGTATCGAAAGGGGCATCAGCGGTCATTGATTCAAGACCTCAGAAGAGAACATACCGATGGGAACAAGAAAGTCAAAGAGTTTCGTTAACACTGTGCTCATGAGGCCTAAGGAGTTGGGAAAAGGGACGGGGGAAGGGCTAAATGTGCGCATGCGCATAGAGCCCTACTCCCCCAACAGCTACTTTTCTAGGCTGTTCACCTGAATCTTCTCAAGCTCACAACTTCACTAGCTAGGGTCTTTACCCAGTTTGCCCTCATCAATGCGTGCTTTCGACTCGGCCAAGTCAGAGTCGGGCAGCGCAATGTAACCAGCGTCCTTAACCAGCTCACCGTTAGCGGGATCTAGCTGATAGTCAACAAAAGCCGCAACTTGAGGCTTCGTCTCATAAGCTTCCTTATTCACATAGAAAAACAAAGGACGAGACATGGGGTTATAAGTCCCATCTGCAATTGTCTCAGAAGAGGGTGCAATGCATTCGCCTTCTTCGTTAGTTACTTCCAAAGCCTTGAGGCCATCCTGGTTCTCTTCATAGTAGGCATAGCCAAAGTAACCCATTGCGCTCTTAGCGCCGGTAACACCTTTTACGATGACATTGTCATCTTCAGTAGCGGTATAGTCACCGCGGCTAGCACCTTCCTCACCATTGACTTCATCAGTGAAGTAATCAAAGGTACCGGAGTCCGTACCAGGGCCAAACAAGTCTAGGGGCTCAGCAGGGAAAGAAGGATCAACTTGGTCCCAAGTCGTGATCGTACCTTCAGAGTCAGGAGCCCATGCCGTGTTGAGCTGGTCAATAGTGACACACTGAGCCCAGTCATTCGCGGGGTTTACAACCAAAGTAATACCGTCATAAGCGATAGGCACTTCGATAAACTCAACGCCTGCTGCTTCACAGTCAGCAATCTCACCATCTTTGATTTGGCGTGAAGCGTTAGAGATATCTGTTTCACCCGCACAGAACTTTTTAAAGCCGCCACCGGAACCAGAAACACCCACCGTTACGCGAGTAGCCGAGTTGGTCGCCTGAAATTCCTCAGCCATGGCTTCGGAGATAGGGTAAACAGTACTGGAGCCATCGATTTGAATATCACCGGTGACGCCTGAACCTGCATCAGCAGCTGTTTCACCATCGACAGTGGCTGTACCACCACCACAGGCTGCGAGGCTAGCGGTCAACGCTAGAATGGAGAATGAATATGCCAAGCGTGCTGGGCGAGCCCAGGATTTAGTGGAAAACTGCATGGAACCTTTCACTCCTTTAAACACCAATATTTAGTTGGGCAACTTTTGGTTAAACAGCCTAGCTAGGTGCTCTCTAAAAATAAATAATCCCTTGGAGAAAATAATCCATTAGAGAAACAACCTGAAAATTAAGCAGGTCTGTCAACACACAACGGTATTTTGACTGAAAGCTACCGCCAGTAAGTAAAGGCTAGGTTAAGGAATCCCCCCCTTGCAAGCATCGATTTTGCATTTTGAATGTATGGCAGACGACATTTCGGCTGAAAACCTCATCGCAAAAGGTTTTCATGATTCATTCCCTCCTCTGGAGATAGCGCGACCAGAAGAATTACAAGTTTGTCATTTTAATTGGAAATTACACGTTTGCCATGACTATGTACTCGGTTATCTACGACGGCAATTGCAACCTCTGTGTCACCTTAGTGCAGGTTTTAGAAAAGCTGGATCAAGGCTCAAAATTCCGCTACGTACCCATGCAAGACGAGGCAACCTTGGCTCAGTTTGGCGTCAGTGCTGAAGATTGCGAAATGGGTATGATTTTGATTGCCTTAGATACCGAGGGCAAAGCAACTGAGCAGCGCTGGCAAGGCAGTGACGCCGCCGAAGAAATCGGTGACCTGCTACCCATGGGCGGGCTCTTTGTACAGGCCTATCGCGCCATGCCCGGCGTTAAGCCAACGGGAGATAAGGCCTATGAGTTCATCCGTGACAACCGCTATCAGCTATTTGGCAAACGTGACGCGACCTATCAACCGGCCTATCCCTGTAGTGACGGGAATTGCAAGGTTTAGGCTTCGACTACGCTCAGCCTACGAGAGCTTCGACTACGCTCAGCTTACGAGATGTTCGGCTACGCTCAGCCTGCAAGGCGAATGGACTGAATACTATGGGTCTGAAAAACTATGGGCCTGAAAAAATGACTTCTTCTAGGTCGCTTCGGCTTAGGGAGTATTTGAAGCTGCGCTGTACTTCACTACCATCAGATCGTGTATAACTCACGACAATTGAGTCTACATCTAATAAGAGCTTGGCGGACCAGTCAGTGCAAGAGAAGGTCCATTCGCTGATATTTTCGGTGCCTCTATCGCCGCCTTGCTCGGTTAGCCAAGCTTCAATGTCGGGGAGGGGATGGCTATAGAGCGGGGTGTCGGCAGGAGGCATAAGAAGAACAGTGAGGAATGGGCGAGTCTGAAAGGACAGAACAGCAGAGATTCGGATCAACACAAACTAGTAGCGAAAACAACACCACCTCAATCGGACTGAAGGTTGGGCTTGAGGTTGGGTGCAATTTTCTCTAAACGGGTATCGCCAGAACCAGAGGGCACTGACGGTCTTACCGTTCTAGATTTTGGGACCAGCCACGGCGTTTGTGGAAGATCTGCTTTGGGGAGATTTGGCCTTGGTTCTGCCTGTGGATTCGGCTGTGGATTTGGCTGTGGATTTGGATTGGACCAAGGAAGTGGACTGGCAGGCGTTGGACTTGTGGTCACAGGTTGCTGTGGGCTAACCTGCACAGCCGCAGGCTGACTTGCATTGGGCGATCGCTCAACGTCGCTGAGCACGGTATCACCTCGGGTGATACTGAGCGTCACCACTAAAATCAGACAGCAAATAAAAGTAATCCCCAAAATAAACAGGGCAAAAAACTCTCCGGCAGATAGGGGACGATCGGTGGGATCGATGTAGGCATTGGAGGAGTATTTCTCTTTGCCCTGGCCTGACTTGGCATTTTGAGGCTGACCGGGTGCAGTGCCAAATGAGGGCATCACGGACAAACGCGAAAATCCGTTCTGGTAGTCGTAGGTGAGTCGTTTTTCGGGGCTGCTTAGCGTGGCGTAGGCTTCGTTGAGGATTTGGAAATTGCTGGTGGCGATCGCACTTTCTAATTCAGTCGTATCGGGATGATAGAGCTTACTCAAATCACGGTAGGCCCGGCGAATATCCTGAACCGACGCATTGGGTCGCAAGCCCAATACATCATAAAAACTCGAAGTACTTGCATTCTGAGTAGGCCCTGATGAGGGATTTGTCATAGTGTCCTCACGCTTTACCTACTAAACCATCAACCTAAAAAACATTGCCTCACGATAAAAAGCCGCAAAGCTAACCCAGTGCCGCCGAAGACGTCCAATCCAATTCGGATCGAATCAAACGAATTTGCGCCAAGGAAAACACCACCGGAATCACCCGGCCATAATTAGTCGCCACAGCTCGCCAACCCAAATCCGCTAAGAACCAGGTCCAAAGAGCAGGGCCAACACAGGCCAAGATCCCTCGCATCGCACCATAGCGAGCCGAAGACATGACCATTCCCCGAGTAGCTACTTTAGCAGCCGCCCGCGACTGCACCTGGGCAGCGGCGGTTAAGCCTCCTTTCACAAGGGCTTGCTTTGCCACCTGATATTTGGCCATGTGCACAGCAAACTGCTGGGCAATTTGCTTGAGCAGCCAGGGACGAATCACCGCACTTAGCGCAATGGCGCTCCCGCCTTTGGCCAATAGCGATAACGGCCTTTGTTGCAGCACACGGGGTAGCTGATCAAACTCTTGGGTACTGACAATTTCACGGCGTAGCTGACGCTCCACTCGATTTTGCTCAGAGGTAGGCAGCTGTTGCCACGTTTTTTCTAGCATGACGAGGAACACCTCGGCCTCTAGCTCAGGGGTCAACAATCTCTCATAATTGCGAACTTTAAGATACCGGCAAACCCGCAGTAGCGTCTGACGATAGCTGACATGTTGGGTGCGATTTTGGAGCACCGAAATACCATCGGCTGCTAAATAGCGAAACCGCTGCTCTAGCAGGAGAATTTGCTGGGCGCGATTGTGCTTACTTACGTCCACAGGTGGCGGCGTATACAAATAATCCAGCGGATTGAATTTAGGCTGAAACAGCAGCTGGGTCATCACATGCAGCTCATCATCGGTTGCCAGTTCTAAGCCACTTCTTAATTCATCCACTCGCTTTACCTGCTGCGCCGCCAAAAAGCCCTTTACTTTAAGTAGGGAAGTCTTTGTAAATAAGTATAAGAGTAGGCAGGGTAATTTATGTGGGATGTAGCCGTGATTGGCGCAGGCTTAAGCGGAATAATCTGTGCTCGGCAGCTAGCAGATGCTGGGCAAAGGGTGTGCATTCTGGATAAGTCGAGGGGGCTGGGCGGACGCATGGCGACTCGGCGGGTCCAACCTACTAACGGACCGGCTAGTCAATCCACCACTGAACCGGAACGGCGCGTAGACCATGGACTGCGATATTGGCAGCCACAAACAAAGGGGCTGAAAGCGCTAACCGATGAGCTACTTGCTGCCGGTGTGCTCAAAAAATGGGCAGTCAGTGCCTATGAGATTTTAGAGCGAGAAGTGATCACGCCACTTAGGCAAACAGGAGTGCAAACAGAAACGCAAACAGGCCAATCAGCCGACCCCGTTCTCACAGAAGCTGTCTATGTAGCCACGGCTGGGATGAGTGCGATCGCCAAACATCTCACCCAGGGATTTACCTTTGGCGAAAATTTATTCACCGAGCATCGTGCCACCAACCTCAGCTACTGGGACGACCACTGGCGAATTGACTGTGACGACCAAGAGTCAATTTTGGCGAGGCGATGTGCGATCGCGATTCCGGCCCCACAAGCAGCAGACCTCCTGCAAACCTATCTGGCCAACACCGATAATGCTCAATCCCAACATAGTGAGGCCCAACACAATTCGGAGATGACCGCTGCGATTGAAAAAATCAAGGCCGTCTCCTATCACCCTTGCCTAACCGTACTCGCAGGCTACAGCGAAGATAAAAGCCAGGATATGGGGGAGCTGGATCCCAACGGCTGGATGGTCACCGACAAAATAGGCACCTCAACTGATTGGGTCGGCCTCGACAGCAGCAAACGAGACAGTCTATCCAATATGGCCAATGGCCAAGGACAAACCGCAGAGGCGCAGGGGGGCAAGAAAGGGCCGATCATTGTGATCCATAGCAAGCCCGCCTTTGCCCACCAGTACATTGACGCCGGTGACCTACAGCCAGCGGCCTCCGTCCTCCTCAGGGCCAGCGCCCGTAAATTCAGAGAGTGGATAGCCCAACCCAGCTGGTTTCAGACCCATCGTTGGCGCTATGCCCGTGTCAGTAAGGCCCATCCCGAATCAGCCGTTCTCATCAACCCATCGATTGTCTGCGGTGGCGACTGGTGCTCATCAACACCTGAGGGCACATCGCCCCCAGACAGTGCGCTAACAGACATCGATCAGGCCTACCTCTCTGGCATAGCCATGGCCAAGGCTATTCACCCACAGTGAATCGTCCCCAAACCTAAATCGTCAAAAACTTAAACGACAACTTAAAACATGGCCCAGTCAAAGATGGGCCACCTGAATTGCAACAGCGCAAGCCTTAAATTTTTAGGATTGATTTGCCATTGTCATGGGTTCTTGTGTGTGAAATAGGGAAAGATTGCTCAGTATCTGTCCCTGACCTGACAATCTATCCCTGAAGGCCTTCGTCTCCGTACCGAATCTCTCAATAGCTGTTCAGACTACATGCGCTCGATTTTCATCACACTGCAGCGAATCATGAACCGCAGCTCACGTCATCTAGTGACGATGTTTCTGGGATTATCTATCGTGGCGGGGCTACTCGTTTTATCCCTGGCCCAAGCACCTAAAAACAATGCCTCTGTTATTGACGCAGCCACCCCAGAACCAATCAGCGAACTCCAATCAGCCAGTGAACTAAAAGCAGCCCCAACAGCAGCCACGCCATCGACCATCCCAGATGAAACTCGCGGCGTGTGGATAACCAACGTCGCCAGCGGTGTTCTATTTTCGCCCTGGGGCATTTCTCGGGCCATGCATCAGCTCACCGACATGCATTTCAACACGGTGTATCCGGTCGTGTGGAATCGGGGGAAGAGCTTTTACCACAGCGATACGCTCGAAAAAATCACAGGCCAGGCCATCGATCCACTCCTTGCCCTCGCCCATCCAATTACAGATCCGCTGGGAGAAATGGTAAGGCTAGGCCATCAAAACAAGAGACAAAACAGAATTAGAGTCATCCCTTGGTTTGAATATGGCTTTATGGTGCCGATGGACTCCACCCTGGCACGCGAACATCCTGACTGGCTCACCACTCGCCAAAATGGTTCTCGTTGGCTCACGGAAGAAACGTTTGCCATCCCTGATGCCAGTGCAGTTGGGACTGAGGCAAGTTCTGACACAGAACAATCTGACACAGAGAAAACAGAGGAGAAAACGGCACCGAAGGGCCTATTTGCAGATGTGCTCAAAAGTGGTGCACCCACACATCTCGGCTGGCTCAACCCCCTACACCCCAATGTACAGGGACTATTGCTAGGCATGGTGGAAGAGGTGGTTAGCGACTATGACGTCGATGGCATTCAGCTAGATGATCACTTTAGCTGGCCCGTGGAATTTGGTTATGACGATTACACCGTTTTGCTCTATAAGGCAGAACATAGAGGCCAATCGCCACCCAGCAACCCTGCCGATCCAGACTGGATTCGCTGGCGTGCAGATAAGCTCAGCAAGTTTGTAAACGTATTGCATGCCAAGGTACAAGCAAAGTGCCCGAGCTGCATGCTCTCGCTCTCACCCAACCCGGCAAAGTTTGCTTACCGATTTCACCTGCAAGACTGGCAAACTTGGGTGAACCAGGGATGGGTAGATGAACTGGTGGTGCAGGTATATCGCGATGATATGGAGCAGTTCGAAAGCGAGCTGAGCAAACATCCGTTGCAGGCCGCACGCGATCGCATTCCAGTGAGCATTGGCATTTTAACGGGCACCTGGCGACGGCCCATCACCTTTGAGCAAATCAAACGGCAGGTGGAGAGTAGCCGCGATCGCCACTTTTCAGGGGTGTCGTTCTTTTACTGGGATACGCTGTGGAGCTACTTCACCCCCGAACCACCCAAGCAACGCCGACACAATTTCCAGGAGTTGATGTCTGATCTAGCTATTTAGATTACGTGTATCAAAATCTTCTAGTTGCCCTCTCTTCTAGCTCAAGATTTGCACTCTAAACCGCCCGGCAATACACAACTTTGATAAGCCTATGGCCTTTTCTGATTTGCCCGAATCCATTGTGGATCGCATCACTCGCCACCTCAGCAATCTGTGTGTTCAGTGGGGCATTAAACCGCTGTTGATTTTAGATGGCTTCATGCTTTGGCTCACCTGGACTGGGCTTACCTGGTTTGCCTTTGCCCTGAGCTTGCTCTTCGTTGAAATTGGCGAAAAGAACGACATTTCCCTCATCGATGGCCTACTCGGTGGATTGCTGGTCGGATTAGCACAATGGCAGGTGTTGCGCCCCTACCTAAAAAAAGCTCATCGCTGGGCAGCAGTCAGTACCTTGAGTTGGGGCGCGTTGGCACTCTTTCACATCGGTGCCATTGGCTGGATGGCACCCGGCATCCCAAATCTATGGCTTCGAGCACTATTTGGGATGGCTTACGGAGGCTATGTGGGCACAGTCCTCGGCGTAGGTCAGTGGTGGATTATTCGACGACAGGTCACGCGCGCATGGCGATGGATTCCGCTCAGCGCGGGAAGTTGGGCAGTGGCGATCGCAATTGGCTGGATTATGGGGGGTAGCCTACGCGCTGCGAGCAACTTATTTGTGAGTGAAGTGGTGGGGTTGATACTGGCCTGGGGTGCGATCGCTGCCCTCTCTGGACTAGGCATCGTCGGCTTGCTCTACCCAGGCAATGCGTCATTCGATAGAGCAGCCAGGAATTCAAAAGCCAGTGATTAAGTTGTAATGCCCTAAGCTTCCTGCAAGCGGGCATTCACCACGGCAACATCAAAGGCCCCAGGGTCAAACGAACCGTACTTCTCAATCAGCCCCATATACTCAGGGTCTGATGGATCATCTAAACGATCCATCAGTTCGTCGTAACCCCACACGCCACCAGAGCCCTCTATCGGGCAGGCTTCGGCACCATCCAGACACATCGGCAGTGTCACCGGCTCATCGCCCTCGGTCGAAACGTCTAACGCCTCAACCTCTAAGCGATGCAGCCAACCACCCTTAAAGTCATAGAGGTAATACAAGGGGCGATCGCCCACCACAGCCAACACGTCGGAGAGCACTTTTTGCGTATCAAAGTGAGTCTTATCTAACCCGACACCCATATGAAAGCCATAGTCGTGCAGACTCTCCCACCCCATGGTTCGCTGAAGAATCAGATGCAGTTCGGCCAGGGTAACGTTGGCCGGAACCACAAAGCGTCGCCAGATCTCGGGGACGCTATCAGAGATCGAAATCTTTAACTGGTATGCCTTCGGTCGCTGCCCATCCACTGGAGCTTTCACCGAGCCTTCTAACAGGCCTTCCACCGGGCTGTCTGTAGAGTGAGCCATGTATTAAAGGAATACCTAAAATGCCGCATCTAGAGAGGCTTTATCTAAAGCGCGTCCTCTAGAGTTCCTCACCATGCTCATGTAGCCAATCTTGACCGAGTTGAATGGTGATGTCTGACTCCAGACTACCAGTACTTTCCACCCGGATTTCGCCAATGCCCAAAAATTCTTGAATGTCCGCAGCGCTTTGAGTATCGCCACGCTGGGCAACAATCCGCGTTTGCTCTAACGGTTCATGCCAACTGCGATCGACAAACACATTGAAATAACCTGTGTCGTAGAGCGAATTAATCAGCGACTGTACGGCAATATCATCGTAGGTACTATCTTGAATCGCTACGCGCAAATAGGACGGATCGGCTTGCTCAGAAATACTGTAAGCATTGGCTAAGCCAAAGTACCGCTCGGAGAGCATATCAATTTCTGAATAGTCGGGAATCCAGTAGCTCAACTCGTAGTCTTCGTAATTGCTGAATTCGCCAGGCAACATCAGCATGTTCACATCTTCGCGATCACGCTGAGCCCCATAGCCCACCAGAGCCACCAGCTCCTCCACGGACAAATTCGTATCCACGTGGTCCTGAATCACCGACAAAATTTTGGGCAGGCGAGCAATGGTAGTCGGCGTCAGGGTTTGCTCAGTGAGCGCCCGCATAAACATTTGCTGACGCTGAACCCGGCCAATATCGCCATTGTCGTCATAGCGGAAGCGCAAGAACTGCAGGGCCTTATCACCGTCTAGCTTTTGCTCACCCGCTTTCAGATTGATATACAGATGTTGGCTATCATCCTGATATTTCATATCTCTGGGAACATTCACCTTGACCCCACCCAGGGCATCAATGAGCTTTTCTACGCCCTGCACATTGATACGCATGTAGCGGTCAATCGCGACGCCCCCCATTAGCTCACTAACAGCCTGAGCAGTCAGCGCCGGACCACCATCACGGTTGGCTTCGTTGATTTTAGTCACCAGGCCATCTACATTCGTCCGGGTATCACGGGGAATAGACATCACCGCCACGCTTTCAGTGGCCGGATCAAACCGCAGCATCAGCATGGTATCCGACAGGCCCTCGAAGGAGTTCACCGTCCGGTCGTAGCCGTCTTCGTAGATGGCGTCGTAGTTTTGCAAATCTGAATTGAGGACCTTCACACCCAGAAGCAGGACGTTTACAGGCCGGGTGAGGCGAGGCAACTGCAAACTATTGGCCGTAGCGATCGGTTCATCCTGGGTAAAAACAGCAGCTTCCGTTGCAGATAGCTCGCTTTGCAGCAGCGGCGTACTGCCCAAGGATAGGGCCAAAAAAGCACCGGCGACTGCCGACACACTGGCAACACCGGTCAATAGGACACTCACGCCTAACCATTTTGGAAAACGCCTCTTCTTCTTGTGAACGCCGGAAGTCACGACGTAGGAGAGGGGAGTCTTGGGCGCAGGGTTAGTAAACGACACAGATGACCTCAAATCAGATGGGCGAATCGGACGGACAAATGGCGAGCTGAGTAAACAGGTTAGGAAAAGCGCGAGCAAAGGAAAGGTAGCAGGTCAGCGATTGAGAGTTCACCCGTGAAACGACTGAGGTTTCTACAGACAACGAAGACTTGACTCCAACCCTTAACAATCTATTCACCTTGTATCAAATGGTGACTGCACTCACTGCGAAGAATGTGGCAGCTTGTGCACAAAAATTAATTGACTACTCCAGGGAACCGCATTTTGCCAGGACACTGTAGTAGTCCTAGGCACAGACAGCTTGCTAGGCAAGCCTTATGCAGCTGTATTGGATTGGGCTGTTATGTCAAAGGACCTTAACAAACCCAGCACAGCACAGACACTGACTCAGCAAATCAGGGCAATCGACGACTAAGCTGACTCACACCCGGCAGCCGAATGGACTGCCCCTTGGCAACTCGAAACATCAGGCCCAAGCTCAGCAAAAAATAGCCGGAGCCCACAAAACTGCTGGCGAGTAAAAAACGAAGGCTAGCGGCTTGAGAAGCTTGGCTTCCCGCACCTGCACCCAACAGGGCGATCGCACTAATACAACCGACCCCAATCAGTACCGACAGCCGACTGGCTGCCCGCACACGTTCCTCACCTATATCTTCAGAGCGTGCCCCCCCTTGTCCGTACAAAGTCCAAAGAGAAGGGATAACCCCAAACACGGGCACTAAATGCAGGTATGTCCGCATTCGAATGAAAGTGGGTGAGTTCATGGCCTAAGCGTTTTGCACAAAAAACGGCGCGATTAGAGTCAACGCATCAAAAAATGCATCAAAAATAATCGTTACTTGGGCTAATAAAGCCCAAAAAGATGGGCAAAATTAACAGCCTTTGAAAATAAGATGGAAGCCTACCTTTTTTCTTTCACCATTGAAAAAATCACTGCTGGAAAAAGTAGACTTTCCTACAAAATCTCAGACCAAATTGCAGCCACTGGACTAGCCTTCAGGCACACCATATAGCCAAGGCCCATGCAGCCAATAACGAATCACTCAGTCAACGTTTGTCGACCGTATTTTTACGAGAAAGCCTGATTTTTTGACGGGAACACATAGCGTTGAGCTCTCGCTATACTTTCCATACAGAGTCAGAAAACTTGTATAAGAAAGCCTGTGTCATGAGACTAGCGTCGGATTGGTCGATTGGTCGCCATAGATACGTAGGAGTCGCGCAAATTCGGTAGACTAGGTAACTGATAGATCTTTAAAGATCTTTTCGTTTCTAGAGAGTGACTGACCCGATGCTTGAGTCTTATCGCAAACACGTTGAAGAACGCGCTGCTTTAAATGTGCCCCCCCTGCCGCTCGATGCTGAGCAGACGGCTGCGCTTTGCGATTTGCTCAAGAGCCCTCCAGCGGGTGAAGAAGACTTTTTGATGGAATTGCTGTGTGATCGCATTCCACCTGGTGTGGACCCATCGTCCTATGTGAAGGCCTCTTTTTTGACTGCGATCGCCAAAGGCGAAACCACAAGCCCCCTCATCTCTCCCAAAAAAGCAGTAGAACTGCTCGGCACCATGATGGGCGGCTACAACGTGGCCTCCTTAATTGAATTACTCCAAGACGAGCGCGGGGAAATCGCCCAGCTCGCCACCGATGCCCTCAAGAAAACCCTCCTGGTATACGACGCCTTTAACGACGTCATCGAGCTATCCAAAACGAACGACTACGCCAAGCAAGTTGTAGACTCTTGGGCCGCTGCCGACTGGTTTACCAGCAAGCCGGAAGTGCCCGAAGCAATTACGGTAACCGTCTTCAACGTTCCAGGGGAAACCAATACGGACGATCTTTCTCCTGCTCCCCACGCCACCACTCGCCCTGACATTCCCCTGCATGCGCAGGTAATGCTCGAAGCGAAGATGGATGATCCGTTAGGGACACTGGCCACACTGAAAGAAAAAGGCCACCCGCTTGCCTATGTGGGTGATGTTGTTGGCACGGGGTCTTCTCGTAAGTCGGCCATGAACTCGGTGATTTGGCACATTGGTGCGGATATTCCGTTTGTGCCGAATAAGCGGACAGGTGGTGTGATTTTAGGAAGTGCGATCGCGCCTATCTTTTTCAACACCGCTGAAGACTCCGGTGCCCTCCCGATTGAGTGCGACGTCAGCAAAATGAATACCGGCGACGTCATCACCATCCATCCATACAAAGGAGAGATTACCAATGAGACAGGCGAAGTCATCTCCACCTTCAGCCTCACCCCCGAAACCCTCCTCGACGAAGTCCGCGCAGGCGGGCGCATTCCCCTCATCATTGGCCGCGCCCTCACCGATAAAACTCGGATTGCACTAGGCCTAGAGCCCTCCGACGTATTTGTGCGACCCTCCGCACCCACCGACACCGGTAAAGGCTTCACCCTAGCCCAAAAGATGGTCGGCAAAGCTTGCGGTCTTCCCGGCGTGCGCCCCGGCACTTCCTGCGAACCGCTTATGACCACCGTTGGTTCGCAAGACACCACCGGTCCGATGACCCGTGATGAAATGAAAGAGCTGGCCTGTCTCGGCTTCAGCGCAGGCCTCGTATTGCAAACCTTCTGCCACACCGCCGCCTACCCCAAACCCGTAGACGTGGAAACTCACTCCACCCTGCCTGACTTCTTCGCCTCACGCGGCGGCGTTGCCCTTGAACCCGGCGACGGCATCATCCACTCCTGGCTGAACAGAATGTTATTGCCCGACACCGTTGGAACCGGCGGCGATTCCCACACTCGCTTCCCCTTGGGCATTTCCTTCCCCGCAGGATCAGGCCTTGTTGCTTTCGCTGCGGCCATTGGTGCCATGCCACTAGACATGCCCGAGTCTGTGCTGGTGCGATTTTCAGGCGAGCTTCAGCCAGGAATTACGCTTCGAGACGTGGTGAATGCCATTCCCCTGGAAGCCATTAAGAGAGGCCTGCTCACCGTAGAAAAAGAGAACAAAAAGAATGTGTTCTCAGGCCGCATTTTAGAAATTGAAGGCTTGCCTGACCTAAAGCTAGAACAGGCCTTTGAACTCACCGATGCCTCTGCCGAGCGCTCCTGTGGTGGCTGCACCATTAAGCTCAGCGAGGAAACCACCGCCGAGTATCTCCGCTCCAACGTGGTCCTTATGAAAAACATGATCGCCCGTGGCTATCATGATGAGCGCACCCTCGCCCGCCGCATCGCTGAGATGGAAAAGTGGTTGGAGAATCCAACCCTCATGAGCGCCGACCCTGATGCGGAGTATGCAGAAGTTATTGAAATTGACTTGAACGAGCTGAAGGAGCCCATCGTCGCGGCACCGAACGATCCTGACAATGTGAAAACACTCTCAGATGTTGTTGGCGACAAAATCGATGAAGTGTTCATCGGCTCCTGCATGACCAACATTGGTCACTATCGCGCAGCGGCAAAAGTGCTTGAGAACGAAGGTGTTGTAAAAGGTCGTCTGTGGATTTGCCCACCGACTCGCATGGACGAAAAGCAACTGCGCGAAGAAGGCTACTACGGAACATTTGCCGCATCCGGGGCTCGCACCGAGATGCCCGGATGCTCACTCTGCATGGGCAACCAAGCCCGCGTAGAAGACAATGCAACCGTTTTCTCTACCTCCACTCGGAACTTTAACAACAGAATGGGTAAAGGTGCTCAGGTGTATCTAGGCTCTGCCGAACTTGCAGCCGCCTGCGCCCTTCTTGGCAAAATCCCTGATGTGAATGAATACCTCAAAGTCGTAGCCAGCAAAATCGCTCCATTTGAGAGTGAGGTATATCGTTATCTCAACTTCAATGAAATCAAAGGCTTTGAAGATGAGGGCCGGGTAGTGCCCAAAGAAGAAGAGGAAAAGATTGAGAAAGAAGCAGTAGCCGCTGGGTAAGCAGAGCACTATCAGTCGTCTCTTGCGACAAAATAACTCGATATCATTTCAATCACGAATGATGTCGAGTCACACAATTTAAATTTCTCATTTGCTGGCGGTGCATCAAGAGATATGGCATCAGTCATGCATGGAGATAAAAATCTACAACATCTCTCATCGCCTTCTTATTCACACTCACCCTAATCCCTAACAGTTCTACCCAACAGTTAGAAAGGTCGCGAATACGAGGTATCTGGGTGAGTGCACAAATACTTGTGCAAGCATTTTGGTCTTCTTTCCACCAAGGTGGCTCAACCTCGATAGCCCTCAAAACTAAAGAACTTAGTTCAGCAATCAACTCCATTTCTTCAAAGCCGTCGTCAGACAAGCAAAGAAGCCTAAGACAAATAGAGTTTAGGCAAGCATCATAGCCAAACAATAAAACAGCTAGGCTATTGCCTGTAATAAAATCGCCATCGGGAAAGTCATACTTTTGTTTGCTTTCCAGCATAGGGAGAATCTCTACTTGCTCCTCCTTTGGCAAGCTAAAAAACGATAACAGTTCAATAATTGGCCAAGACATAGCACTGACTTCGGAAACAGCCTTCCTTAAGGCTTCTCTTTCTTCCTCTGCTACTTCTGGAAGCAACAACGACATGGGCTTTGAATAGAATCCTTTCAAGCGGACTTTATCAGAAAAAGTGAGTATGCTAGGCGCGATCGCGCCTAGCATACTCACGTTCACCCACAGCTCAAAAAACTATCTAGATACCTGGAATACCATCAGCGTTCAGGTGACACCTCGTATAGAAAATCACTCATAAATCGGTAAAACTTTCAGCACTTCAATGTAGGTAGAAAGTGCTGGCCCTGAGTAGCCAAACATAAGTAGGGCAGCATCCTGCTGTTAGTGTGAGGGCTACTCAGGAAACACGTCTCGCGCAGCATGGATGGCGACTGGACTCAATGTGGCTATTCGCATCTGGCAGATGCTATCTCACCGCCACTTTAGGGCTAACTACTGGGTATTCTGTGGCCAGTACACAGACTCTAGCCCCATGGCAAAACACACTTCTCGACGACACCGCCTCCTTCCACTCAAGCACCTCGACGTTAACCGTCTATCGGTAGGGGCGTATGGATAATTTGTCTATAAAAGAAGCCGGCACTGGTTCCGTCTAATTGGAGCCGAAAAGCTTCTCTGGGCATAGCATAGAGGATAATAGGCTGAGATAACTCCTCTGTTTCTTTAGTCGCATGATGGATTTGTTTTCACACCCTTGTCCTTGCTGTGGGAGTGATGAG
>JBCDAG010000084.1:0-20618 GCA_039186165.1 Cyanobacteria bacterium P01_F01_bin.53 | reverse complement strand
TCAGAACAGCTTCCAGCTGCTTTTCGCAGCTACAAAACAGTCTGGGGAGTGCCTTTGGGCGCTAAAATTTGCCAGACTCCAGTTTTCTAGATACGCTTTCTCTAAACTATTCGCCAGAGACCGATCAGCTCACAATTGAAGACAACCGCAAACTATACGTTCATCATGTTCGTACAAAACACAAAATACTTTGCCCCCCTGAGTCCATAGACCAAGAATCCATAGACGGGGAAGCAAAGTATTTTCGGCCAGGTATGCCCTGTCCTTTGGTGATTCAAGAAGGTGCTCCGAAGTGAACTCCTTACACTCGACCGCGCAGCATCTGTGCCATCTCGTTTTGCTTGGGTGACTGCTCTAGTGCCGTTTCTTCTGTAATTCGGCCCGCCTCATACAGTGCGTACAGCGACTGGTTCATCGTACACATTCCGTCAAAGGTACAGTTCGGCAAAATCGCTTCAACTTCGTCGAGCTGTCCGCGCAAAATGTAGTCCTTAATCGCATCGGTGTTGATCAAAATCTCGTGGAAGGCGGCTCGTTTGCCATCTGTGGTCCGAAATAAGCCCTGGGCAACAACGCCAATCAGCGACTCTGAGATTGCGACTCGAATCGGGGCTTGTTGCTCGGGCTCGTACATCCCCAAGATTCTTTCAACGGTTTTTACCGCACTGTTGGTGTGCAACGTCCCGAATACCAGGTGACCGGTTTGGGCTGCTTTGAGGGCGATTTCAATCGTTTCGCGATCGCGCATCTCACCCACCAGAATAATGTCAGGGTCTTCTCGCAAAGAGGCCTTGAGCGCATTGCCAAACTTCTTGGTGTGCACACCGACTTCCCGTTGCTTAATCAGTGACTTGCGGCTGGTATGCACAAATTCCACCGGGTCTTCAATGGTGATGATGTGCTTGGGCATCTCCTTATTGATGTAGTCGATCATGGCTGCCATGGTCGTCGACTTACCAGAGCCTGTCGGACCCGTCACCAGGATCAAGCCCTTGTGGTAGTGGCACATATCCTTAATGACTGTCGGCAGATTGAGCTGCTTCATGGTCAAAATTTCGACGGGGATCAGTCGCATGACAATGGAAGGGCCATTGAGACTATCAAAAATATTGATGCGCACACGGGAAAAGTCATACTGTGCAGCACCGTCAAAATCGAGGGTCTCTTTGAAATCAACGATTTGTTCTGGGGTTAAAATTTCCGTCAACCAGCTCTCGAACATTTCGGGCGTGGTTTTGGGATAGTTCGTCGAGGTGATTTCACCTCGATTGCGATATCGAGGGACTTCACCGACGCCCACATGGATATCGGAATAGCCCTTATCAAAGGCTTCGCGAATGATTTTTTCAAGTGTGGGTCCACCGGTGGCGGTGCCCGCAGGCATCGGAGGGGGGGGCGCTGCACGGTGACCTGCGCCACGAGCGGGCGCTGCCTGCGCTGCCGCTCGTGCTGGAGGCGGTTGCACCATTTCTGTTTGAGGTGCTGCGGGTTTGGGTGCTGCTGGAGGCGGTGCGGGCGGTGCGCTAGGTGGTACTCCACCGGCTCGTGGCGGTGGCGGTGGCGGCATGGCAGGTCTGGGTGGTGGAGATGGCGGCGATTGCATGCTCATGGAGCCCCTCGAAAAAAGCGTTAGATTGGGATATGTAGCAACCGTGCAGATGCATTCATTCGGTTGCGCGCCACTTAGCTCCTAGCCATTAGCGGTTGTACCGGTTGCTAGCGTAGTTAAGCTAAGCGGCCAAAGCGATGGCGTGCGCGTGAATCGGTCTGAGATTCAGGGGCGCAGTTCGCTATTTCAAGTTTTCCCAAGGCTTTGTTCAAAACTGGGATCGTTAATCACCTAAAAGTTGCCCACAAAGTGGACGACAAAATTGCCCAAAAAATTGTTAAAAGGCAATGGTTTTCATGGGCTCACCCCCTGTGCTACCTTATTAAGGTTCTATTAAATTCGCACATCTGGATTTTCGGGTGTTTGATGCGTCTTTTGCCAGGTTTGAGCTTTCACCTCTCGATTCTGTGCGACGCCCTCAAATGCGGCCAGATGGAGGTTTATAACCCGGAAAGGAGAAAAACAATATGCCAGCTGTAACCCTGTCTGACTTACTAGAGTCGGGCGTGCACTTTGGCCACCAAACGCGCCGCTGGAATCCGAAGATGGATGAATACATCTTCACGTCCCGCAATGGCGTTCACATTATTGATCTGGTTCAAACCGCTACCTTGCTAGAAGAGGCGTATCAGTACGTGCTCAAGTCAGCATCTAACGGTAAGAGCTTTTTATTCGTAGGTACCAAGCGCCAAGCGGCAGGCATCGTCGCTCAAGAAGCTTCTCGATGTGGGTCTTACTACGTTAACCAGCGCTGGTTGGGTGGCATGCTCACCAACTGGACAACGATTAAAACCCGTGTAGAGCGCCTCAAAGAGCTAGAGCGTATGCAAAACTCAGGTGCGTTGGATTTGCGCCCTAAGAAAGAAGGTGCGATGCTTCGCCGTGAGCTAGACAAGCTTCAAAAGTACCTCGGTGGTATTAAGACGATGCGTCGGATCCCAGATGCGGTCATTATCGTGGACGTTCGTCGTGAGTACAACGCAGTTCAAGAATGCCAGAAGTTAGGGTTGCCTATCATCTCCTTGCTGGATACCAACTGTGACCCTGATGTTGTAGATGTTCCCATTCCTGCTAACGACGATGCGATCCGTGCGATTAAGCTCGTGGTTGGTCGCTTAGCGGATGCCATTTATGAAGGCTCCCGTGGCGGTGGCACTGATAGCGGTAGTGGCAATAGTAAAAATGCTGCCCATGCTGCCGATATTTATGACGGCTACGATGGTTCTGGCTACAACGAAGAAGGTGCTGAGATTGCACCTCCTGCTGATGCAGATGCTGCCAGCTAGTAAGTGCTGCGAAGCATGAGCTAGAGAGCGCATGCGCTAGAGAACGTTAGGTTTGGTAGGCTGCAAGTCTGAGGAGGCTGTAGGTCTTATCGGTCTTAGCGTTTTCCATTAAGTGCTTTATCTTCATTGGATGCTGAGTTGTTCATAGCAAGTCACCTACTCTAAGCACGGTTCGCTTTTGGCAAGCGCTCTTTTTATTAATGCCTTAACCCGTCTAGGTTCATAATCTAGTTAGGTTAGTACCTGGGTGGTAAGGCACTTTTTACCCACATAACTATTCCCCCACAAAATTATTTAGGACTGAGGCACGATGGCGGACATTTCTGCGAAGCAGGTTAAAGAACTGCGCGACAAAACTGGCGCAGGCATGATGGATTGCAAAAAAGCGCTGAAAGAAAATGCTGGCGATATGGAAAAAGCCAGTGAATGGCTTCGCCAAAAAGGGATTACGTCAGCGGCTAAAAAAGAAAGCCGAGTTGCGTCAGAAGGCTTAGTGCATAGCTATATTCACACGGGTGGCCGTGTGGGTGTGCTGGTTGAAATTAACTGTGAAACGGACTTTGTTGCACGTCGTGACGAGTTTAAGCAGTTATCTCGCGATGTGGCCATGCAAATCGCGGCGTCTCCCAACGTAGAGTACGTCAAGGTTGCTGATATTCCTGCGGCCATGATTGAGAGTGAGAAGTCGATTGAAATGGGTCGTGATGACCTGGGTAATAAGCCTGACAACATTAAAGCAAAGATTGTTCAAGGCCGTATTGATAAGCGCTTGAAAGAGCTTTCTTTGGTTGATCAGCCTTTTATTAAGGATCAGAACATCACGATTGAGGAGCTGGTTAAGCAAGCAGTTGCCAAACTCGGTGAAAACATTCAAATTCGTCGCTTCACCCGATACATTTTAGGTGAGGGCATTGAGAAGGAAGAGGTAAGCTTTGCGGATGAGGTAGCGGCTCAAACGGGTCAAAAAGCTGATCCTGCCGCTGAGAAAAAAGCTGATCCTGCTGCCGAGAAGAAAGCACCTGCTGCGAAGAAGGCATCTTCCGGTAAGAAGAAAGGCAAAAAGAAGAAGTAGGGGAGTCTCTGCTTTTATAGTTTTGAGTGTCTGCTACTAAATATCTGTTGTTAGATAAGTTTAGTGAGCAGTTATTCATAATTCGAGAGTCGGGCTCTTCCTTGGGTTGAGGGGTCCGGCTCTATCAGGTTTAAAGGGGGATGCTTGGGGGTAGTGAGGTTGCTCAAAGCGAATTTGCAGCAAAGTCGCTATTGTATACCCAGTGAGTGAAGGCATTTCCTTACTGGCAAAGGCTAAATAGGTTAAATGGTTAAAGCAAGTGGCCAAATCGAACAAGAGCTAGGACTGCTTCAGCAGAAGACGGAGTCGATGTCCGATGCGCTGAATGTGCTGTACGAGGGCTACCTGCAGGCGCTCGTTGAGGCCAGCAAGCGCCAACTGGTGTTGGCGGCCTATTATCTGTGTACTCAGGCCTACCCTGATAGATTTTTGGCGCTCTCATGGGACCAGCGCAATCAGCTCCAGCGTTCTTTGCAAGTGTTGGCGGCCAAAATTGAGGGTCGGTTAGCGGAGCAGCGCGATCGCGCTAGAAAGATGAGCCGCCGTCGTCAGCAGCACAATGGCCTAGAGTTTTTGCAGCGACTGCTGGAGTCGAGGGCGTCGAGTCTGGATAGCTTAGAGGGTAGAGACAATGTCGACCGTTCTAGACCAGCGGCGGATCCGCCTAGCTCTGGAGACGATGGTTCAGATGATGTGCTAAACAATGCGCTAGAGGCGACCCCAAAACGCCGCTTAAGCGATATTAATTCTGATGAGGGCTACACTCACAAGCTAGGAGCTTCGGAGAGTTCCTCTGCTGACTCTAATCGTGATGCCGATGATGGGGCAATGGGTGATTCATCCCTGGCAGGTCATGAAGATCAGGGGGACTCCAATGCTTTAGCCCCCAATGCTTTAGATGATTCCTTGGTGATTGGTGAGGGGTTATTTGATGAGGTCCAAGACAGTGCTGTAGTAGATAGTGGTGCCGTAGACGACGCAGCTCGCTCTGCTAGTCGCAGTGATGACCTGGCTAAAGATGGCTTAGCTGACGATGATTTGGGTGCTGATATTTTTGTAGCCTCTGGACTGGGCGAGGATGGCTTTGAGGATGATGGCCATGATGCCCGCGTCGGTGGGGATGACGACTTTGATTTTGAAATGGAGGTGCCTGCCGCTGATCAGCGGCTAACGCTTTCTGAGGAAGAGGATTTGCTATCGGCCTTGGAGGGGTTGGCTCGTCGTTCTTTGAATCAATCTTTGGGGCAATCGATAGAGGATGACAAGGATGAAGCTCTACAGCCGCTGGTGCCGATGCACTTAGTGAAGCAACAGGTGCTCTTAGAAAAAGCGATTCGAGACGTTTTTTCAGGGATTTCTGAAGAGGCCAATGAGCTGTTGCAACAATTCGATGTGATGCCCGCTTTCCCGAAGGCTTTGATGGCGGCGGCGGTGGATGCTCGTGGCATGGGTGATCCGGTGAATGCTGTGCCCAATGTGGTGAAAATGTCGGTGAGGGTGATGCAAGGGGAGGCATTGCTCGATTCAGATGATGAAGATGAGGATGATGACCGGTTTAAGCGTGCGGGGCGACGGTCGTCTCGTCGTCGCGATCGCCGGTCCGAGCGAGAAGGAACGGATCGCTCGCGCGATCGTTCAAGGCGATCGCAGCGTTCTGTTAATTCTGATCGCAACTTTCGGCGCTCGAAAGAAGATCTCCCTTTACCGCATCGCATAATGGCCCGTGATGCGATGTCTATCGAGGCCTTACCGGAATTAGCGGCGATTAGCCTAAGACTGAGTGAAGTTGAGTTTAGCGATCCGACAGTGTCTGCCTGGCGTAGCCGATTGCGGCAGAAGCTGAACGATCTGAAGCAATTAGGGATGCGCTATAAAAAAACTCAGCGGGCGTTGGAAACGGCCCAAGCTGAGGATGCCTGGCGCTCAAGCTGGACAGTTAATCAGAGCAACGATTAAAAAATACTAGTCACCATGGGGCAATCGATTCCCAACCAACTCGCTTTAAATCAGCTCACTGCCCGTTCATCGGATAGGGCCGCAGGTGAGGTGTCTGGTGTGTCGGCTGCGCCTGTCCCGGCTGCTTCGTCTGATCCGGTCGCCTCTAATCTGGCGGCGGCGAGTGCGCTCCCTGACTGGGTGCGATTACAAAAGGCACTCAGCGTTGAATCTGAACGGGGCTTTAATAATATTGAAGGCCATCAGCAATTGTTTAGTGAGTTTGTGGCTAGTAGCTTGCTGAGTGGGCAGCAGGCCCTTGCTGAAACGCTGACGAATCAGTTTCAAGACCGCGATAAGTGGACTGAACTGGCTGAACGATTTGATCACTATGGTGAGCTGTCCTTTTCACAGCGTCAGCATTTGGTTGCCGATACCCGCCGCTTTTTACACCGGGCTCGGCAAACTGCTGAGTCGTTACCACTACTGGCTGAGCAAGGTGAGGAGTATGATGCAAGCCTATCCTCACAGACTAGCTCTGCTAAAGCGTCTGGTTCTAAAACGTCTGGTCCTGCTGCTAAAGCTGGAAAGCGTAAGTCTGCGACGGCGGGTAACAAGGCAGCCACAAAACGAAAACAAAAGTCACCAAAAACTCAAGATGTGACTGGGTTGGTGAATCGTCCCAACTCTAATCATCCGCTCGATAAGCCGCTCAATTACCTCAAGGGCATTGGCCCTCATAAAGCTGAAAAGCTGGCTAAGTTGGGCCTCTTAAGCTTGCGGGATGCGTTGTTTTACTATCCTCGTGACTATATTGACTATGCGCGTCAGGTCAAAATTAAAGACTTAGTCCCCGGTGAAACGGTCACCATTGTGGCGACGGTAAAGCGCTGTAATTGCTTTAACTCGCCGCGCAATCCTAAGTTGACCATGTTTGACCTCACGGTGTACGACAGTAGCTCAAGGCTCAAAATTAATCGCTTTTTTGCTGGGGCTCACTTTCGCTCGCGGGGCTGGCAAGAGCGACAAAAGCGATTGTATCCACCGGGTTCGGTGGTTGCCATTTCAGGCTTAGTGAAGCAGACCAAATATGGCATCAATATCGATAACCCTGAAATTGAGGTGCTGGGTAGTGCTGACGATTCGATTGAGTCGTTAAAAGTAGGTCGGGTGGTGCCGGTGTATCCGCTTACTGAAGGTGTGGGTGCTGATTTAGTACGGAAGGCTGTGGTCGCGGCGCTGCCTTCTGTGGTCTCACTGAAAGATCCGTTGCCTAGAGCCTTGCGGGAAAAATACGAGCTGGTGGAGCTGGCGGTGGCGATCGCACATATCCATTTCCCGCCTAGTACCGAAGCACTGGCCATTGCCCGCCGCCGTCTTGTTTTTGATGAATTCTTTTATTTGCAGTTAGGGCTGCTGCGCCGCCGTAAAGAACAACAAAAACAACAAACTAATATTCAAATGGCCCCTACGGGTGAGCTGATTGAATCCTTGTACAAGGTGCTTCCCTTTAAATTCACGGGGGCGCAACAGCGCGTTGTTCAAGAGATATTAAACGACTTACAATCCACAGCCCCCATGAATCGCTTAGTCCAAGGAGATGTGGGCTCGGGTAAAACGGTGGTTGCCGTGGTGGGTATTTTGGCGGCGATTCAAGCGGGGTATCAGGCTGCGCTCATGGCACCTACTGAAGTGCTCGCAGAACAACACTATCGCAAATTAGTGGAGTGGTTTAATCTGTTGCATTTACCCGTTGAGCTACTCACGGGCTCCACGAAAACGGCCAAGCGAAAACAGATTCACACAGAGCTGATGACCGGTGAATTACCTGTGTTAGTCGGCACCCATGCCTTGATAGAAGACCCGGTGAAATTTACGAATTTGGGCCTTGTGGCGATTGATGAGCAGCACCGTTTTGGGGTGGCGCAGCGGGCCAAACTCCAACAAAAAGGAGACAATCCCCATGTGCTGACCCTAACGGCAACGCCGATTCCGCGCACCCTAGCTTTAACCATTCATGGTGATTTGGATGTGAGTCAGATTGATGAGCTACCACCGGGGCGAAAGGCAATTAATACAACGGTGCTGGGTGGGCGAGAGCGCAAGGATGCCTATGACCTGATTCGTCGGGAGATTGCCCAGGGCCGGCAGGTTTACATTGTGTTGCCGCTGGTGGAAGAATCGGAAAAACTGGATTTGCGCTCAGCGATTGAAGAGCATACCCGGCTGCAAGAGACAATTTTCCCAGAATTTGGTGTGGGCTTGTTACATGGGCGCATGAGTTCAGCGGATAAGGATGCGGCGATTAGCGCCTTTCGCGATCAGGAAACGCAGGTCTTGGTGTCGACCACGGTGGTAGAGGTGGGTGTAGACGTGCCTAATGCCACGGTCATGCTGATAGAGCATGCTGAGCGATTTGGCTTATCGCAGTTGCACCAGCTACGTGGACGGGTCGGTCGCGGCGCGGCTCAGTCCTATTGCTTGCTGATGACGAGCAGTAAGAGTGAAGTGGCGATGCAACGCCTGCGGGTTATGGAGCAATCGCAGGATGGCTTCTTTATTTCTGAAATGGATATGCGTTTTCGGGGGCCGGGGCAGGTGCTGGGCACCCGCCAATCGGGCCTGCCAGATTTTGCCTTGGCGAGCCTCGTGGAAGATCAAGAGGTGCTCGAATTAGCGCGTACGGCTGCTACCAACGTATTAGCGGCTGAAACACCCTCGGGAGAGGATGGTTTAACCCAGTGGCCGTTGATGGAAAAAGAGCTAGCTAGGCGTTATCAAAAGCTGATGGGTGGCGCAATTTTGACGTGAATAAAGTCTTATGAACGGCTGCTCTTTGCTTTTTTCCCAAAGCCGAAGAGACTGAGCAAAAGTGCTGTGCCAATCATGCCGAGCCCTAGTCCGAAGGCGAGCCAAATGCCGATGGGAAGCGCAACAGTGCTGGTGTTGAGGAAGGTAATGGCCACGGGCGTTGCGTTTTGAACCGAGAGAATGGCGATCGCAATCACTAACAGCGCTGGGATAATCGTAACGAGCAGCTTCACCATTGCGAAAGAGCCTCTTAACTTACTTGGAATAGACGGTCTGAACGACAGATCTGAAGAATAATTGTCCTCATCATAAAGGACTCACCCCCAAGGCGGGTCCGGCCTCAATAGATTACTTGCTACATGTTGGGCTGAGCCTGGGTGACTTCTAAATAAATGTGTTCTAGGCCAATGCGGTGGCGAGAAATAGAGTCGAGGGTGAGGCCTGCAAAGCGATTGATCAGATCGGGTAGCTCTAGTAGCTCAGGCACCCAAAAGGCCAGCTCGTTGCCATAGCGGCGCGGGGTGAAGCCTTGTTGCTGGGCGATTTCAATGGCGCGGGGCTCATCTTCGGTTTCGATCACGACCACTTCTTCTGCGGGGATGTGCTTACGCAGCGTTTCTATGGTGCCTTCGGTGAGGAGTCTGCCCTGCTTAATAATGCCAATGCGATCGCACAACCTCTCCACTTCATCCAAGATATGGGTCGTCAGCAAAATGGTGACGCCCTGCTGCTTCAGCTTGCGGATCAGCTCCCACACTTCGTAGCGGGCTTCAATATCGAGCCCGGTTGAGGGTTCGTCGAGGACGACGAGTTTGGGGTGATGAATAATGGCCGCCGCCAAGCTCAATCGCCGCTGCATACCCCCACTTAAGTCGCCCACTACGCTATCTGCCCGGTCTGCTAAATTCACGGCCGATAGGCATTCATGGACGCGCGAGGCCATGTCTTTTTTCCGAATGCCGTAGATGCGGGCCAGAAAAAATAGGGTTTCTTTGCAGGTGAGGCTTTGGTAGAGCAGGTTTTGCTGGGGCATGATGCCCACCAGCATTTTCGTGGCCTCGCAAACGGGCTGGCCCTGCAAGAAAATTTCGCCACTGTCCGGCTTGAGCAGGCCGCAGAGCATATTGAGTGCGGTGGTTTTTCCGGCTCCGTTTGGCCCCAGGAGACCGTAGATTTCACCCGGCTTTAAGTCCAGCGATAACTCGCTGAGAGCTTGCCGCTGGCCAAATCGTTTGGAGAGAGAGGAAATTTTTAGCATTGAGGATGTGAAGGCACATGAATAGCAGCAGTCTGGACGTAATTGCCCTAACTACCGCCCAAGGTGGTCGACAGTATCATGCCTTATGTTGGCGATGACCGATGCGATCGCTAGACCAGTTATCTGTAAACTTCATCTGCCGACAGCTTAATAGGCTAATTTCCAGTCGCTTTCCGGACATTGACTACGTGACACTCAAGGTGTGTTGCAGCTAAAGCCTAAAACTCTACGCCTGCTTGAGCTTTAACGCCCTGTTCTTTGAATGGATGTTTCACCAGGGTCATTTCAGTGACTAAATCTGCTCGCTCAATAAGTTCTGCTGGAGCACCCCGCCCGGTAAGAATGACGTGGCTCATCTCGGGTTTTTCATCCAAACCGGCCAATACTTGCTCCACTGAAAGATAGCCAAGCTTCAGGGCAATGTTGACTTCGTCGAGTAGGACGGTGCGGTAGTTCGCGTTTCGAATATAGGTGAGGGCCTTTTCCCAGGCGGCTTGGGCTGTTTTAATATCGCGATCGCGATCCTGGGTTTCCCAGGTAAAGCCTTCACCCATCGCATGGAACTTTAGCTGCTCGGGCCAGTGGCTGAGGGCTGCTTTTTCCGCAGGCTCCCAGCCGCCTTTTATGAACTGCACAATGGCTACATTGAATCCATGGCCGAGTGAGCGGAGTACGACGCCAAGGGCTGCGGTGGTTTTACCTTTGCCATTGCCTGTGTTGACGATGATCAGGCCTTTTTCAATTTTGCGTTCGGCTAAGCGCTGATCTTGGACCTCTTTTCGCCGCTCCATTTTGCGCTTGTACTGCTCTTCACTCAGGCCTTTTTTAGTCGCTTCCTCATCGAGCTGGGTCGCTGTTTGGTCTAGGGTGGTTTGGTCTGTGGCAGTTTGGTCTACAGCGTTGGCAGCATCAGAGTGAGTCATGGCAGTGTGGGGTACAGGGCAATGAAAGGTAGCAGGCGCGATCACTCTTAAAGTTTAGCGGCTAATTGTTGTCGTTCTTCCCTATTGCAGACTGCGTTCGGTGGGTCAAAGTGGGATAATACAAACCATCTAAGACTTTTGTAGAGATGATTCCTCGGCATGACCCCAAAGCGTATTGTCCTTTCTGTGTTGACCTTGCTGGTAGCGATTGTGATGGGGGGATCGCTCCTGAGTAGCCTGGGAGAGCCGCAGGTTGGAAACCAGCTTCAGCTGTACCAAACTGATCTGATGGTACAGGCGAGTGAATGGGATGGGAGCGGCTTGCCAGACAATGAGGTGCAGCAGTTTCGCAATGCGGTGTTTGGTAAAGATGCCCTGGTAGCGGCAACCGAGCAGTATCAGGAAGTGCGTAAGGAGTCAGCCACCGGGCTGATGAAATTACAGCAGCAAATAGAATCGGCGACTGTGGTGAACGATGAGACCACCCAGCCCCTAAGACTGACGGCCCTCTCACAGCAGCAGCTGATTAACCAGATTGATCTGCGTTTGGGGATGGTTCAGGTCCAGCAAGACGATGTGCCCAAGGCCTTGGCGACGTGGACTAGGCTCGTGAATAAAAAAGGTGCTGAGGCCACAGGGGATAGTGCGATCGCGGCTGCAACCCTGGTAGATCTGTGGAGCGATCCGCCGGTTGTGGGACCGGCCACAGAACTGGTGATTAATGACCGGCTGCGGGGCTGGTATCGCTACTGTGCCCTCAAACGCCTGTACGTTGTAGAAGGCAAAGATGCCTTGCTCAATGAACTGACGACCAAAGCGACGGCCATGGCTGAGAAGACCCTCATTCAGCTCAGTGTGGTGGGCATTTTGCCCTCCTTTGGCGGTTTGCTCGGGGCGGCAGGTCTGATCGCATTGATTGGGCAGCGCGTATTACGGGGTAAAGAGTCGATTTTGGCGGTGCCAGAAGGTCAGTGGAGCGTGCCCTGGGATTGGGAAATTATTTGGCAGGTGGTGGTCGGTGGCTTTTTGTTCGTTGGGCAAATTGCCTTACCCATTTTGTTTCAGTCGGCGCTGGCGTTGGGGAGCGATGTGATTACCCCGGAGATTGCGATGGCGCATTCTGGGTTGGCGAATATGGGCTGGGCTGTCGCGGGTCAGGTGGCACCGGAGTGGGTGCTCGGGCTGACGAGCCGGGCCAAGGCGCTCTCCTCGTTGGTGTTTTATCTGCTGATGGCGGCGAGTACATTGGCTGTGATGTATTGGTCAGTGAAAGACTACCCTATGCCTAAGGACTGGTTTCGGGTGAGGCTAGCGGGCAGGTGGCCACTGTGGGGCCTGGGTAGTTACTTGGTAGCACTGCCGCTGATGCTGGGCATTTCTGTGTTGAACCAACAAATTTGGCACGGGCAGGGCGGTAATAATCCGATTTTGCAACTGGTATTACAAGAGCGTGACCCGATTGCGTTAGGGATGTTTTTGTTTACGGCCTCGGTGGCAGCGCCTGTGTTTGAGGAGATTTTGTTTCGTGGGTTTATTTTGCCGTCACTAACGCGCTATATGCCGATTTGGGGAGCGATTGGTGTGAGCAGTTTGATCTTTTCGGTGGCACACTTAAGCTTTTCTGAGGTGCTTCCGCTGACGGTATTGGGGGCGATTTTGGGCTTTGCCTATGTGCGATCGCAAAATCTCCTATCTTCTATTTTGCTCCACAGCACCTGGAATAGTGTCACGATGATTGGATTGTTTTTGTTGGGAAGTGGGGGTGCATAAGGGCGGGTTGACCTAAGCTCTGTGAATTACTTGTGGGCGCTAAATTTTCAGGCTTGTGAGTATTGGATGAGGATGAGGATCGATGAGGAGACAGATGAGGGTTGGCCCGTTCATAAAATACTCACATTTGGATGCTTAAATCAAAATTATTAGATAACAAAACGATTGACCATCTGCACTCAACAAGTGCCGTTATATTAAGGTTGCTTTCTTTAAAAACGTGCTATAAAACTATGCTAGTTCAAGACACTCACATTGTTTTAAAAACTGGTGATTAGTATTTTACCCAGCATCTTTTTGATGCTGGGTATCTTTTTGTACGAACTCAGCCCCCGTGTTTGTACAGATTGGTTCCCAGGCCGTGCTAAAAAACAACAAACTGATGCGATTACCGTATTCTGATACGCTCACTGCATTCTGATGCGCTGATCGTACTGCCTAGCTGGGTTCACAAAACGATGAAGATTTTAGTAGTCGAAGACGATGTCGGGTTAGCCGAAATGTTGGCCCATGCGCTCGAACTCCACCATTATCAGGTGGAGCTGGCGGCTGATGGTGTCGCTGGATTTGAATTATTAGAAGCGTTTGAATACGATCTGGTTCTGTTGGATTTACATTTGCCTAAGCTAGATGGTATTAGCTTTTGTCGGCAGCTACGGGCGGCGGGTCACGACGTGCCTGTGCTGTTGATGACGGCTGAAAATACTTCTGCTAGCAAAATTTCTGGGCTAGATGCTGGTGCGGATGACTATGTGGTGAAGCCCCTGGATATGGGGGAGTTATTGGCGCGGACGCGGGCCCTGTTACGGCGTGGCCGGGTGGAGAGTGCCCCCATTTTGGCGTGGGGAAAACTGACCCTAGACCCCACCTCTTGTGAAGTGTTTTGTGGAAGGGAGCGGTTTCATATTCCCCATAAAGAATATGAAATTTTAGAGCTATTGTTGCGTAATCCCCACCGTATTTTTAGTTTGACTGCTTTGTTGGAGAGGCTATGGGAGTTTGAAAAAATTCCGTCTGATAATGCCGTGCGCACTCATGTGAAAAGCTTGCGGCGTAAGCTCAAGAAAAAGGGCATCGAAGGCATTATCGATACGGTATACGGCTTAGGCTATCGGTTGGGACAAGAGCCATTTGATGAGGCACCCTCTGCGGTGCCCTCTATTGATGAGACGCCCTCTGAAGATGTGTCTCGACAGTCTGCGGGAGAGGTTGCAACAGCAGCCTCTCTAAAGTCTTCTGCTGCCCCTGTAGAATCTCTGCTGGAGCCGGTAGCGGCGCCTAGTGGTTTGCCTAGTTCTTTTACTGCGAGTGTTTCTACAATGGCATCGTCAAATAGTGCCCTGCCGGTGACCGCCTCTGGTAGTGGTGGTGCGCAGGCGCTGCTTTTGGATCGTTTGAGGTCGGTATGGCTGCGTCATGAGAAAAAATATCTGGATTTGATTACTGAGATAGAGCGCGTGATTCCGATTGTGACCGTTGCTCATCATGATGGATTGGCCATTGCTTTGGGGCAGAACCCTCAGCTGGTGGCTCGATCAAAAAAAGCAGCCCATACGCTCAAAGGTGCCCTGGGTAGTTTCGGCTTTATGCAGGCCTCCAAAATCGCTACACAGATTGAAAAACTGCTGGTATCTGCTTTAGAGGTGGATCGCAGGGAATTGTCCCATTTGCCTCAACTGATTCAAGATCTTCGGACGGCTTTAAAAGAGTTTGCACGCCCTTCTGAGAATGGCCAACAAGATAAGCCGCTGACCCCATTATTTCCGCTGAACCAGCCTCCAGCACCACGATTGGCTCCGACGGGTTATCCCACGATTTACCAGTGGCTGATTGTGGATGCTGACCAAGCGTTGATGGAATCGTTGATCCATCAGACCTCGGTGAGGGGGATTCAAACTCGAATAGTCAGTACCCCTGATGAGGCCAGACAAGCCCTAGCGCAGCATGTTCCTGATGTGGTGATGCTAGATCCAGATTGTCAGAACAAAGACGATCAGAGTGAAGACGGTGCGTCGGGTTCGGAGGATGGTTTGGCCTTGCTTCGCGAGATCAATGAACAGTGGCCTTCTTTGCCCGTGATTGTTGCGACGGCGCGAGATACGCTGAGCGATCGCGTCAAGGTTCTCCGCTCTTCTGGAGGCTGCCGCTTTTTGCAAAAGCCGGTTAGTGCGAATCAGGTGATTGAAACCCTGAACCACAGCTTGGCCAAAACGAGACTGGCCGGATCTCGGATTCTCGCTTTAGATGATGATCCAGCGATTTTGCAATGTCTGAAAGAGTTGCTTTTCCCTTGGGGCTTTCAACTCACACTGCTGTCTGATCCTGTGCAGTTTTGGGAGGCGTTAGAGCAAACCTCCCCGGACTTACTTATTCTGGATATCGAAATGCCTGAGTTGAACGGTTTAGAGCTGTGTCAGGTGATTCGCAGTGACCCTAGGCTAGGTCGGTTACCTATTCTATTTCTCTCTGCCCATAGCGGACCTGATATCGTGCGCCAGGTGTTTGAAGTGGGAGCCGATGACTACATTAGCAAGCCTATTTTAGGGCCAGAGCTAGTGGCTCGCATCTTGAATCGTTTGGAGCGTCTTCGTCTGCTGCGACAACAGGCAGAAACCGATAGCCTCACAGGGCTGAGCTGCCGTCGCCAATCGATCACCGCATTTAATCGACTGCTTAAGTTAGCGGCTCGTCAGGAAACGACCCTGAGTCTGGCCCTGTTGGATCTAGACAACTTTAAGCACATTAACGATGCCTATGGCCATGAAGTGGGCGATCAGGTTCTAAAAGTCTTTGGCGACTATCTGCGGAAAACTTTTCGAGGAGAAGATGTGATCGCTCGTTGGGGTGGGGAGGAATTTGTGGTTGCGCTCTTTAACTCATCGAGGGAAATGGCGATTCAACGCTTACAAGAGTTTTTAACAGCCTTTTATGGTCACATTTTTTATGGCAATAATAGCCATGGACAAGTTATCGTAGGCGGCGCGGATGAGGCTGGAAGGCAACCGTTTCAGGTGAGTTTTAGCGGCGGTGTCGCGGCTTATCCGTTGGATGGGGAGGACTTGCAAACTCTCTATCGTGGGGCCGATCAGGCTTTGTATGCGGCAAAAGCTGCCGGGCGACACCAGATTTTTCCCAGTTCGTAATTGGTTTCGTTGGTGTGATTAAGGAGCGATGTTGAATGGACGTCATGCCTAGCTGGATGCGAGAGATGGTGTCTCCGAGCCAGTTTATGCCCCATGGTCATTGCTACTTGTGGCAGACGAATCTGGTGATGTTGCATGTGTTTTCGGATGTGCTGATTGCGATCGCATATTTCTCCATTCCGATCATGCTGATCTACTTCATTCAAAAGCGCGAAGACGTTCCTTTTCGGGGTGTGTTCATTCTTTTTAGTGTGTTTATTGTGACCTGTGGGACTACCCACCTCATGTCGGTGTGGACCCTATGGCATCCCGCCTATTGGCTCTCGGGTTTGATTAAAGCGTTGACTGCTTTGGTGTCTGCGTTTACGGCATTGACCTTATTGCCCACCCTTCCCATGGCCCTTGCCTTGCCGAGGCCTGAGGCGCTGAGGACCATTAATCAACAGTTGGAAACTGAAATTGAAGAGCGTAAACAAGCTGAAGTGGCTCTTCAGTATCAGCTGTCTTTTGACCGTGTTGTTTCTGAAATTTCAGCACGCTTTATTGGACTGGCGCTGGATGATATGGACAGTGAAATCGAGCGATCGCTGACAACCATTGGTCAATTTACCCAAGTCGATACGAGCTATATTTTTCAGTTAGATTCAGCCACTGCAACCCTGAGTATGTCCCATGAGTGGGTTGCTGAGGGGCACATACCCCAAATGGACAATGCTCAGCAACTTCCTCAAGCCGCTTTTCCCTGGTCTATAGAGAGGCTCTCAGAGGGCCAGGTGTTACAGGTTCCCAGCGTCGTTGAATTACCTACTGCCGCCTCTATGGAAAAGGCAAATTTGCAAGCGTTTAATTTGCAATCTTTAATCTGTGTGCCGTTTATGGCGCAAGATCAGCTGCTAGGTTGGGTTGGGTTTGCCTCGTTTCAGCGGGAGACCACTTGGTCTGAGGGCAGTCTTCAACTGCTAACGCTGTTAGCTGAAATTTTGACCAGGGCACTGCAGCGCCAGCAGGCAGAACGTGCGCTACGCCAAAGCGATGCCCGATTGCAAATGGCCCTAGAAGCAGGGAAAACGATTTGTTGGGAGTACAACTTTGACACGCAGAATGTTCAGGGCTTTGGCCAGTTAGTAGAGGGAATTTGGCAACCGACTGAGTGGGAAAAAGAAAAAGTACTCTCCCAAGATGATGTGTATCCTGCGGATCGTCAGCGAGTGAGACAGGCGTTGAAGGTGGCGATCGCCACCAATGGTGAATTTGCACTAGAACATCGCTTATCTGAGCAAGTGCCCGTGGTTTCTAGCGGGGTATCCTCAATGCCTTCCAAGGGTGGGGGTCGAACGGCTGAGGAAGTTTGTCCTCGCTGGGTGTTGACGAAGGGCAAGGTATTGCTCAATGCCAATGGCCGGCCCGCTCGGATTGCCGCACTGACTGTGGATGTGACCGACCGAAAGCTAGCGGAAGACTCTTTGCAAGAGAGCGAAGAGCGTTGGCAGCTGGCCTTAGAAGGCACCAATGACGGGATATGGGATTGGAATCTCAAAACGGATGAAGTGTTTTATTCTGCTCGCTTTAAGGAAATGCTGGGTTTCGATGCCACGGATGAGTTCCCGACGCATTTAGATACTTGGTCAAAACGCGTGCATCCCGATGATATAGACCGGGTTAATGCGGATGTCCAAGCCCATTTTGAGGGCAAAACCCCTTTTTATGTGAACGAGCATCGTCGGCAGTGTAAAGACGGTTCCTACAAGTGGGTACTTGTACGTGCAAAGGCCCAGCGTGATGAAGCGGGCACTGCAATCCGCATGATCGGCTCTGACTCAGATATCACAGCTCAAAAGCAGGCTGAGTTTGAATTGCAACAGCTCAATAGAGAGTTGGAAGCACGGGTAGAAGCCCGCGCCGCTGAACTCAAAAAGAGCGAGCAACGGTTTCGCTCATTATTTGAGTCAGCGCCCGATTTTATCTATGTGCTGGATCAACAAGGTGTGATTCAACAGGTCAATTCAACGGTAATCAATCGTTCTGGGTATCAAGCGTCAGAATTGATTGGGCAACCTTTTGCACAGGTGTTGAGTGAGGGCACGCCACCGGTTTGCCAAACTGAATTTTCTCGATTGCTCCTTGAGGGTAGCCACCATCAGGAAATGGAGTTTGTCTGTAAAGATGGCCAGATTTTGACTATGGATTGCTCTTGTTCTGTGGTGAGTATTGAAGCCTCAGAGCCCTATATCTTAGTGCTTCAGCGGGATATTACCCAGCGCAAGCAAGCTGAGCGGGAGCGCGCTGAGCTTTTGGCCACACTACAAGCCTCAGAGCATCGTTGGCAGAGCTTTTTATCGAATGTGCGAATGTTGGTTGTCGGCGTAGATCTTGCGGGAAATGTGGAATATATGAATCCTTATTTTTTGGATTTAATGGGCTGTTTGCAAGATGACGTCATCGGTCAAAATTGGTTTGAATCTTTTACTCCATCTGCACAAAACTTGATGGATCAGCAAGCGTTTCAAGCTGTGCTTAACGGCGACGTTCGCCCCCATTATCGCAGTTGTTTAGAGCTTCCTTCTGGCGAGAAGCGAGTGATTTCTTGGAATGGCACATTATTGCAGGACGCTTACGGCAATCCCACCGGTATGTTTGGCATTGGAGAAGATATTACCGAACGGGATGCGGTTGACCGGATGAAAAGCGAGTTTATTTCAGTGGTTAGCCATGAATTGCGAACCCCGTTGACCTCTATTCATGGCGCGTTAGACTTACTCTCCAGTGGCTTAATCGATCCGCAATCTGATAGAGGCCAGCATGTGTTTTCTATCGCTGTAGAAAACTCAGATCGGTTGGTGAAATTGGTCAACGATATTTTGGAGTTAGAGCGTTTAGAGTCCGGCAAAATTAAGCTGCATTGTTCGTCTATTTCGACGCTGGAGCTGATGCAACGTTCCTATGACCTGATGGAGCTGATGGCCGAGCGAGCCGGTATCACGTTGGCGGTGGAGAAAAAGGATGTTTTGTTGTGGGCTGATAGCGATCGCCTCATCCAAGTGCTGACGAATTTGTTGGGTAATGCGATTAAGTTTTCAGATGCGCCTGCCACGGTTTGGGTCGCGGTAGAGGAGGTGAGCTCCCAGGTTAAGGAAACCGTTGCAGACTTAGTGAAAATTACTGTGAGAGATGAAGGGCGGGGGATTCCGGCAGATAAGGTGGAGGGGATTTTTGAGCGATTCCATCAGGTAGATGCTTCCGACTCTCGCCGGAAGGGAGGAACAGGCTTAGGGCTAGCGATTTGCCGAAGTATTGTGCAGCAGCATGGGGGAGATATTTGGGTTGAGAGTACCTTGGGCGAAGGCAGCAGCTTTTACTTTACGATTCCTAAGCAGGTTGTCTAGCAACGCGCCAGTATGTCTTTTCCCATATATTTTTCTATTCGTATGCCCTAAGTCTTGTGATCATTCTTTTTTCATGCTATCAGAGATGAAACGGAAGTAAGCGTCGAAACGGAATGAGAGCTGATGTCCAAACGAGTGTTAGTCGTAGACGATGACGATGGTGTCAGAGAGATTATTCAGCTGTCGTTAGAGACGGTCGCAGGTTGGGATGTGCTGATGGCTTCTACTGGTCGGGAGGGATTTGTGATCGCAGCTGCTGAAAAACCTGACCTCATTTTATTGGATGTCATGATGCCTGAAGAAGACGGCATTGAGATATACAAGCAGCTTCAGGCTGAGCCGTCTACCCAAGCTATTCCGACCATTTTACTCACCGCAAAGGCCCAGATCAGTGAACGGCAAGAGTTTATGGAACTCGGTATTGTTGGCATTATTACAAAGCCTTTTCAGGCAAGGGCGCTTGTGGAAGACATCATTGCTCTCTTGAAATGGTGAGTCTGAATTGACGTCCTGTTACTTCTCCATATTGTTTTTAGATCTGACCTCAAGAAAGTCATAAAAACTCCACATTCTATTTGTAGGGTAAGAGTCATCAACATATACCGACACTCACATCAAAAACGGGCCCTTCGTAGCTGTATGCGTAGGGGTCTTTTTTTTGAGCAAGGGGATAATGCAACGAAAGGATTTTCAACCTTCTCTAGAGGTCGCCATCAGCGTGTTGGCGGAAAAAGATGTTGGTGCGATTCAAAAGCTAAAAGATTTTTTGCAGTCGTTGCCGAATCCTAAGCAAGTGGAAAAGACTTTAGGGGAGGCAGTGTTGTATCTTGCTCAGCAAGATCTCGAAAGTTTTAACTGGCTGATTGAACATCAAGCAGTGCTTTCTCCAGAGCTAAATTTGACTGATTTTACGCGGCGGTTGGCGGTGTCAAGATTGCGAACCAGTGCCTCCGCTACTTCTGAGCCATCAGTGCGTGGCTGGATTCAAGATAAAGATGTGATTGTCTACCCCAAGGCTGTTTGGACCCTGAGCCGTCCGGTACTAGAAGCCCTTACGACATGCCTGAACCCTGCTGAGTTGAGATTGGTAAAAGCTATTTTGCCGATTGAGTCTGTGTCTTCTGATTGAATGTATGGCTTTTGTGGTGTTCTCTTGTGGCTTGAGTAAGGTGCTGACTGGAGGGGTTGGTGAATTGAAGCATGAGTGTGATCGCGTCAGTTCTTGTGAGAACGAGTGATAGCGAGTTGATTTTGTACGGGCACTGCTCTAAAGTCTCACTCAATCGTCGCACCCAAGCCCAGTTTGTATTCATTACCAAAAAAATCAGAAGGCAGCCCCGAGAGGCAACTTACCAGGTGAGCTATGAACACGCTGATTAGTATTTGTATTGGGGTGGGCCTGAGCACATCCACAGGGTTTCGGATTTT
>JBCDAG010000083.1:0-20698 GCA_039186165.1 Cyanobacteria bacterium P01_F01_bin.53 | reverse complement strand
GGTTTTTGAGCGCTGCATCGTACTCTCGCCAGTTGCGAATTCGATACTGGGTTTTGACGGGTTTTTCTGACATGGGCGCGAAAGGAAGGGGGCTAGACACTATTATCGCAGCTAACTCATGTTCTTTATGCAACAACCCCCGTTGACATAGCGAAAAATGGAGAGTCTGGAACCACTTGCAGTCGCTATAGAAATAACTGCACTTCCTATATGAGCGACCGTTGATAATTTACATTCTTTAGATAGATTGTAAAGGGGTATACTGCCTGCGAGTGACCTTTTAAGGGTTTTCAAAAGCCTTAAAACCCTTCCTTACTAAATTGAAGTCAACTGTTTTTATAGGTTGCTCAACGAAATACTTTTATTCCGAGTGGGTGCTTTGCGTTTGTAGAGATTAAAGTAAGTGACCTGCATATGTTGGGTACGTTAGTTTTTCTAAAAAACTCGAAAGCCTTTAATAAACTTGTTCCTCTTGCTTCGTACAAGGTTGCAGTAGCCTGATAGAGAAATGGCCTTTTTAGCCTTTGCCAACCCTATATTCTGTTTCTGATGGCGTTTTCGGTCTACCATCTTCTCGCATTTTTGATTGCTGCCGTAGTCGTTCTGGTTCTGACACCTGTGGTTAGGAAAGTCGGCTTGGCTAGTGGGCGAGTAGATTTACCTGGTGGTAGAAAAGTACACTCACAGCCAATGGTCCGGTTGGGAGGGATTGCTATTTTCCTGGGCGTTTTCCTGGCACTTTTGCTGGTGTGGTTCTCAGGTGGTTTTTTAGGGGCTAATGGAGAACCTTTAGATCCGGTTGCCGACAATTCAATTTGGGGTGTGACCTTGGGTGGAATAGCTTTCTTTTTAATTGGTCTGATTGATGACCTATTTGGGTTGTCGGCAATGAGCCGTTTAATTGCTCAATCGATTGTGGCATCCTTGGCTTGGTATGTCGGCGTTGATATTGCCTTTCTGAGTTTGCCGTTTGTTGAAAATCTGGACCTGGCTTTTGTGCAGGATGGCATCATTCAGCTGCCGAATTGGTTGAGCTTGATCGTTACGATTGTGTGGCTGGTGGGAATGACCAATGCCATTAACTGGATAGATGGTCTAGATGGCCTGGCAGCAGGTGTTTCAGGAATTGCTGCCCTGGTGATGATGGCGGTGAGTTTATTTATGGGACAGCCCGCTGCGGCCCTTATTGCTGCTGCTCTAGCAGGTGCCTCTTTGGCATTCTTGCGCTACAACTTCAACCCAGCGCAAATATTTATGGGGGATGGCGGTTCTTACTTTATAGGGTTTACCCTCGCTGGGGTCGGCATTATTGGCTTGGTGAAGGGCGTGACGACGGTGGCGGTGCTTTTACCTTCTCTCACGTTGGCCATTCCGATTTTGGATATGTCAGCGGTGATCCTGTTGCGATTGCGTAAGGGACTATCGCCGTTTGTCGCAGATAAGCGTCATTTGCACCATCGTTTGCTGAATGCGGGCTTCTCCCACCGGTTTACGGTGTTGTTTATCTATGCGCTGGCGTTTTGGGTTGGTAGTTTGGCAATGGCCTTCTCTGGTCTGCGGATCGGCATCCCATCTGTGATGGCCTCTACAGCGTTGCTGAGTTATACCGGGTGGCGAGCGATGCGCCATGCACGATAGGTCATTCGTTGGTGGCTAAAGTGCAAGGCCCTAATAAGGGCCCTAGTAAGGGAAGGGATAGCGCTGAATCAGGGTGTCTGCCTGGTAGATATAGAAGGTCTCCGTGATGGCCCTGCCTCGTTTTGTTGTCAGTGTTGTCAGTGGCGTAACCGACTGGAAATAGGGTTCAATTTCTGAAACGATTTCTGGTTGAGAGAAATCAGCAATGCTGATGAAGAGTGCGCTTTTTCCCAACCATTGCTGTGGATCGAACCAAACTGCGTGACCTCTTGGGTCTTGTGTAAAACTGCTGACGACGGGTTTGTTCGGGTTGTCTTTTTGATGAGGCAGTGCCATGGCAACGTAGCCGCTGAGCCAGAACTCGTGGGTTAGGACGAAGTCAGTATCGGTGATCGCATCTTGAAAGACCTCTGATGTTTCAAATTGAACTCTGAGCTGACGCGCATCAATCAGTGCTGTAGAGGGATCTTCCTGAGGCGAAATAATCCCTCCCAATATTGCGTATTGGCCAGGTTTCTGAAGTAGGCCGAGGTTAATGTGGAGCAACGCAAATATCAGGAGCGTACCGACGATGAGCCCGGTACTTTTTAGCCATCGGTGAACTGCCTTTCTCGGCCACTGTGCGGCTGCTCGACCTAGCAAAAGTGTGAGTGTCCATAGGCCAGGTGCAGGCCAAGCCGGATAGGTATGGGTTAATCCGCCTAGCAAGGTAAATCCTGCCGCTATGGGTAAGCCACACCAGAGAATGAACTGCACTCGTCTGGAAGGTGGCGGTGTAAAAGTTTTTTGGGCATCAGCTTGATTTGTTTTACGGGCAAGCTGTTTCCAAAATGCTTTTAGACTGACCCACCACAGCGGTAGTCCTAACGTAGGAAATAGAAAGCCTACTCCTGTTGCGAAAACGACCAAACACTGTAGGAAAGAGTAGCCTGCCGAGCTTTTTTGGAATCGAGCTGACAGTTGGAATTGAAACGATATCCAGTCGTTTTGTGTGTTCCAGTAAAGAATAGGGAGTAGGCAAAAACCGAAGAAAGTGATGCTGAGGCCAAGCCATTTCGACATTAGGGCTACGCGATGCTCCTGGCTACTCAGGCAAAAACACGCTAACGACAGACCCAGTACAAATCCGTGATATTTGCTCAGGCAGCACAGGCCGAGAATGACTCCTATTGCTGTTAGCTTGCGGGTGGGTGTGTAGGGTGATGGCTTCTGTTGGGGGCGCTGGTTTGGGAAGAACTCGCGTGCGCTGAGATAGAGTGCACTACTCCAGAAAAAAATCAGTGTGTTATCAGGTGCTGTGAGCGTGCCAAACGTAAGTAAAAAAAGAGGTGATAGTGATGCAATCAGGCAGCTCCACCAGCCTGCGTGATCGCCAAATAGCCAGCGGCCTGTTTCATACAAAATCCATAGGCTGGCTGTAAATAGGCCTAGCGCACTCAGTCGAATAGTGAATGGCGAAACCAGGCCCGTTAGCCAGATGCCAAATCCTGTAGATAAAGCCACCGCAACAGGGTGATCAAAATAACTCCAATCCAAGTGACGGGTGTATAGAAAGTAATAAGCTTCGTCAAATCCGGGGGGCAGCCAGTAGGCAATTAGGCTCCGAAAACACAGTCCGCTGATGAGCAGCCAACACAGAGCTTCTCGACCATTTATGAGGCGCTTGGCTCGATCAGTGGTTTTATGTTGCGTCAAATGATCGTCGTTCACTGAGTGCTGGGTTCGCAACGGTTTGCACTGCACTTACTAGGGGCTGTTGCCACTCATAATAAGAGGGTGACGTCATTCCCATTCTTTTATGAATAAGAGCGCTGAAATTATTTGTGTTGGTAGCGAGCTGTTGCTCGGCGATATTTTGAATGGGAATGCGCGATATTTGGCTCAGCAGCTTGCTAGTTTGGGCATTGCCCACCACTATCAAACGGTCGTGGGCGATAATCCGTTGCGGATTCAGCGGGCCGTTGCGATCGCTTGCGAACGTGCCAGGCTAATCATCTTCACGGGTGGCCTGGGGCCGACCCCCGATGATCTAACTATGGCCACGCTGGCAGAATTTTTTGATGCGCCTTTGGTCGAGCGGTCTGATGTGGTGGCTGATTTGGAAGCTAAATTTGCCAGGCGAGGCTACACACTCACTGAAAGCAGTCGCCGCCAAGCACACCTCCCTGAAGGTGCAGCTGTTTTGCCCAATCCAGTGGGGACTGCACCGGGCGTTATTTGGGAGCCAAGATCTGGGCTCACTGTGATGACCTTTCCAGGGGTGCCCCGTGAAATGAAAGCGATGTGGCAAGCGACCTCAGTGCCCCACCTGCGTACCAGCGGTTGGTCCAATGGTGTGATTCATAGTCAAACGTTGAAATTTTTTGGAATTGGCGAATCGACGTTGGCGAACAAAGTTAAGCCTTTCCTATCGGCTGATAATCCAACCGTTGCGCCCTATGCCGGTGATAGTGATGTGATTCTTCGGGTGACAGCTAAGGCGGATTCCATAGAAGCTGCTAACGAGCTGATTGATCCAGTCGCTGCCAAAATTCGTGAGATTAGCGGTACCCATTACTACGGTAAGGATGAAGACACGTTGGCGGGCATTGTAGGGGAGCTGTTATTGGCCCGTGCGCAAACGGTGAGCGTTGCAGAATCCTGTACGGGCGGCGGCCTGGGACGGTTGTTAACGGCGATCCCAGGTAGTTCTTCTTATTTTTGGGGCGGTGTCATTTCCTACGACAACCGCGTGAAGGAGGGCTTGCTGGGCGTTGATTCACAAGTTTTAGCGACCTGCGGCGCTGTCAGTGCTGAGGTCGCTGAGTCGATGGCTGTGGGGGTGCGCGATCGCCTCGGTACAGATTGGGGCATCAGTATTACAGGGATTGCTGGGCCGGGCGGCGGGAGTGACGAAAAGCCGGTGGGTTTGGTTTATATTGGTCTGGCTTTGTCAGCAGGGGTTTGTGCTCAAAAGTACTTATTTGGTTCTGACAAGTCGCGTGATCGCATTCGTAACCAGAGCGTACTAACGGCCTTAAATTCGTTACGTTTAGAACTCTTATAACTTTACTCATTGCAGGCGCTGGATAGGTTGAGTCCATCAGCTGAGCCTGTAGAATCTCAGGGATTTTCGCTACAAGCCTTGTGACATTGACACAGGCTTCACCTAAAGAAATAGGGGAGATTATGTAAATTATCGCTTTCCTACCTTGATCATTCCTCACGATTGGTTATCATAAATACATTAAGTAGCGTTTTCTTTAATTCTGAGATAACGCTTGGGTTATATATCCTCTGATGTGTGGTCGAAATCACCAAGATTGAGATCTCATCGGATCGCCGACTTGGTTTATTCAAGTTCAGAGTGGATTGTTGAAAGAATATGAGAGGGAGCAATCTAGCTCATGGACTATATCGATAAGGCCTTAGAAAAGCTCAGAGAGTGGGTTGATAAGGTGGTAGACGCCTTGTTTGGTCCCCAAGCTCAGCCTGAGCACGAGCCTATCCCCATTCCTGTGAATGATCGCCGTACTCGTCGTCGTTAGTGAATGGTATCGCTACATAACGGCCACACGTCAATCTATTTGGCGTTAATCAGTTTCGTAATTATGAGGGCTATAGTTTCGATAAAGCTTTAGGTTTTGAAGTTTTAAGTTCAATAGTTCTTTTCAAACTCATGCACGGGTTCAGTAGATCGCATTGGCGGACTCTGAGCCTGTGTATTTTTTAGTTTGTGCCGTTTAACCTCTTAGTGTCTAGAAAATTGCTGGGTGAAAATTGCTGAGTATTCTTGTCCTAAATGGCCCTAACCTCAATATGCTGGGCAAGCGCGAACCTGCAGTATACGGCTCTCAAACGCTGAAAGACATTAATGATGCTCTGGTTCAGTTGGCAGATGATTTAGAGGTTAAGCTAACTTTTTTTCAATCGAACCATGAGGGGGCCTTGGTGGATACGATTCAATCCGCTTTGGATTGTCATCAGGGTATTTTGATTAATCCGGGGGCTTACACCCACACCAGTGTGGCAATTCGTGACGCGATCGCGGCTGTGGCAATTCCAACGGTAGAAGTACACCTCAGTAACATTCACAAGCGCGAGGCCTTTCGCCACCACTCTTATATTGCACCTGTCGCCGTTGGCCAAATTAGCGGTTTTGGTGCAGATAGTTATCGCTTAGGTTTGGAAGGGCTGGTGAAGCACCTACGTGGCTTGGCTGATTAGTTCTTTATCGAAGGGACGCAGTACAATGTTACCTGCCGTTTTTGCTGCTCTCGCGGGAGCTTATAAGTCTTTTGGTTGCCGATACGCCTTTAAAACCAACCATCAAATTTTTAAAAGTGCCAACCTCTCAGGCCTGGGTAGATCAGGCCTTGGCTAACATGGACACCATCTTGCTCGACCATGCCCAATGTGAGCGTAAGGCTGCGGGGACTGCGATTCAGATGATGTCACGGTATCCATCGAGCGATAAGCTGGTGCGTGAACTGACGGCGATCGCCCAAGAAGAACTCAGCCACTACGAGCAGGTTAACCAGTGGCTCGATAAGCGCGGAATTCCCTTGCAGCCTGTGACACCGCCACCCTATGGCGCTGGCCTTAAAAAGCTCGTGCGTCGAAATGAACCTGAGCGCATGTTGGATTTGCTTCTGGTATCGGCCCTGATAGAAGCACGAAGTCATGAGCGCTTAGGGCTGTTGGGTGAGCATTGCCCAGACCCTCAGTTGGCCAAATTTTACCGTTCTCTGATGGCTTCAGAGGCGCGGCACTACGGCAGCTATTGGCTGTTAGCAACAACGTATTTTGATACTGAGCTGGTGAATGAGCGGCTAGCCGAGCTGGCTGAGAAAGAAGGCGAATTGCTTAGTACCTTGCATCCTGAGCCTCGGGTTCATAGCTAATGCAGGTACCTGCTACTGAAGGGACTGCTAATGCAGACAACGTTTAAGGATTTTGTGATTCGAGATTGGGCGGTGAGTGATCGTACGGCGGCGGCCGAGGTCGTCAAAACCGTGCTGGCTGAGTATGGGCTTGCTTGGGAGGCTAGCTGTGGAGGCTGTAGTGATCGAGATGTGGTCGAGGTTGAAAAGTTTTACTGGCAAAATGGTGGTGAATTTTGGGTGATTGAGCAGGCCGGAAAGCTAGTGGGTACCGGGGCCTATTACCCGATTGCCCGCAGTGCAAACCCAAGGGGCAAAGGCGCCGTTGAAATTCGTAAAATGTATCTGCTGCCAGAGGCTCGTGGGTATGGTTTAGGGCGTTACTTGCTGGCTCAGCTGGAAGTGGCAGCAGCTGCTAACGGTTTTACCGAAATTGTCGTTGAAACGGCGACGGTTTTGACTGAGGCTGTTGCCCTATACGAAAAAAATGGATACGAACCCATTAGCGAAGTGGAGACTGAACGCTGTGATAAGGCTTATTTAAAGCTGATTGGTTAGTTTTTCCTTGGTTAGTTTTTATGCTAAAGCAGATCAAGATAGAGTTGATCGAGCACATCACTGGGGCCTAGAGATGTCTATAAATTCAATCAATGCATCGCCGACAAAGAATTTCTTTGTGGAAATGCTCACAAGGGATATTAATCTCAAAGATGCCATTTTGGACCTATTGGACAATTGTATTGACGGCATCCAGAGAACGATTCGAGATGAGGTACCGTCAGAGACGCCTTACGACGGTTTTTGGGCCTCGATAGATATTTCAGAGGACGGCTTCGCAATCGCCGATAACTGCGGTGGTATTCCGCTTGATGTGGCCCAGCGGTACGCGTTCAGAATGGGCAAGCCTAGAGACATCACAGACGATGATGATATTGCCACGATTGGGACCTACGGCATTGGTATGAAGCGGGCCATCTTCAAGATGGGGCAGGCTGCTCAGGTGATCTCTCAAACGGATGATGATGCGTTTGTGGTGAGGATTGAACCCGATTGGCTGGTAAGTGATACCAGTTGGGATTTGCCTTTGGAGACAATAGAGGATGCCCTAGAAGAAAACGGTACCTTTGTGGAAGTCTCTGAACTGCGGCATGAGGTTGCCGCTCAGCTGGCGAAAAAGTCTTTTCAGATAGAGCTGGCTCAGGAGATAGAAGCGCTCTATAGCTACATTATTGGTAAGGGATTTGAAATCTCGGTGAATGACAAACCGGTGAAAGCCAAGCCGTTGGCCTTGCAGTGGGAGGGGGTGACCAAGCTTAAGAAGAAGGAAAAAGAGGCGATCGCACCCTATTTGTATGAAGGGTACGAAGCGGATGTAAAAGTGACGGTGGCGGTGGGTTTTCACCGAGCGTTGCCCAGCGAAGAAGAAATCATCAATGCTGAAACCGGCAAACGCCGGAAGCGAGATACTGCTGGTTGGACAGTGGTTTGCAATGATCGCGTCGTGGTCGCCAATGACAAAACGATCCTAACGGGATGGGGTGAAGCGGGTGTACCGAAATATCACCCGCAATATATTTCCATTTCAGGCATTGTGCATTTTCAAAGTACTGATGCCCGCAAACTGCCTATTACGACAACAAAACGAGGTATTGATGCGTCTTCCGAGCTGTATTTGCGTGTAAAAGAGAGAATGCGAGAAGGCATGAAGCTATTTACGACTTACACCAGTAAGTGGAAGCAGTTACCGAAGGAGGAGAAGACGCGATCTCAAATTGCCAAGGCCTATGATCCTGCTTCTATATTTGAAAAAGTGAAGGCGGTCGATCAGGGGGCGACTTTATCCGAAAGTGGCCGCTCAGTGAGTAAGCCGGTGACCAGTTCTGTGTGGACAGCCGTGAAAGATAACAAAATGGCGGTTGAACAACGCTATATTCCCAACCTGCCAGCTCCGCCCAAAATTGAGCAGCGCAAACGCATCAGCTTTAACAAGTCAGTGGAAGAGATTCGTCAGATTGGCGAATTTTTATTTGACGAGCCCGACACCCCTGCGGCCACGATTGGCGAGGCCTGCTTTGAGGAAATACTGAATCAAGCCCAAGACGAGTAGCTTTGCTGTATTCTCGTCCGTCTGTTTTTACTCACTGTTCTTGCTCACTCTTGCTCGCGCGCTCGAAGTGTCATAAAAATTGGAGAGGCTGCCGCATCCTGAAGATTGTCCGGCTTGCTCCACGTGAAAGGTGCTTGCTTAGCTGCGGACATCCATAGGAGCTTTTTAGCGCGAGTTATGGCCACATAGAGAAGTCGAAACTCTTCAGCTCGTTTAAGATTTCTCGCCTGTTGCCAAGCCGTCTCGATGTCGGGGACAGGGGCTGGTTTGCGATCTTGGGTGTACACGGCGTGGGTGTGGGCGCGTAGCTGGGCTCGGGCGACTTCATCTAGGGCAAAGTTGCCGAGGAACTGCATTTGTTGTGGAATCCAGGCCTCTCCGGGGATGTTGCGTTGATGCAAAAAGGGGAGAAATACAGCGTCCCAGTCGAGGCCCTTGGCCTTGTGCATGGTCATAATGGTGAGCTGACCGGGGCGAGTGTATTGCGATTCGGTGTCTTCAGCTTCCACAGCTCGGAATCGTTCATTGCCGAGTAACTCTTGTAGGGCGCCGAGCATGGCGGTGAGGGTGCTGTCCTCTAGGGTTTGCTGGGCTATGCGGGCGGCGAGCTTATCCGCAGTGGCCAGTTCGCTTTGGTCGTAGCCGAGGGTGAGGCCCAGAAAGGGAATGAGGTGATAGGCCGGGAGTTCTAGCCGGGCGCGCAGTAGGGCCGCGCAATAGCGACGGGCTTGTTGGGCCGGTTGAGTACTCGGTGGGGTGTCCAGGGGGCCAGGATATAAGAACTGCTCGGGTTTGGTGGCGAGCGGGTTTAGATCTTGGGTGGGAATGAGTTGGCGAGATACCAGCACACGCAGGGCAGCTTTGATGTTGTCAGGGGAGTGGGGGCGCTCGATGAATTGGAGAAGGGAGAGGATTTCTCGGGGAATGTGGGTTTTGCGATCGCGCTGCCCCACGTCATATATTTCAATTCCTGTCGCCTCAAAGTCAAACCCGAGCTGCTTGGGATCTTTTAAAATCTCCCGTAGGAATTTGCCTTGACGGCTTTCTCTCACAAGAACCGCTGCGCTGATATTTCTATCCTCTTCAAAGGCTTCTACGACTCTTTGGGCCAGTCGCTTGACGCTCTCAATCGTGCTTTTGGGTCGGGTAAATTCTACGCCTTTGCCGATGGGGGCCGGATTGGCATTGGGTTGTGGATCGTTAGGGCCAACGGGTGAAATGTCTTGGCTGCGGAAGGCTTGGGTGGCACTGTTTTTGTTAACCCAGTGGAGGGTAAAGTTGGCGGCTGCCATGATGTGATCGCAGCTCCGCCCAGCTTGTTCAATACCGGCCAGTTGTCCATTTTCTTGGCAGCGATCGCAAAACTGATTAAAAAATACTGGATCAGCCGGTGTAAATGTCGAGTTGATCGCTTGGTTCGGATCGCCAACTCGCACCAAATTCATTGGTTTTTGAGGATCGTCTGGATCGCCTGCGAGCACTTCTAGGAGCTGGGTTTGCAATGGTGAAGAGTCTTGCGCCTCGTCTTCGAAAATGGCAAAAATTCGGCTTTGCCACAGCTGGCGGATGGGTTCTTCATCAAGGGTTTTGAGCGCCGCCAGAATCATATCGTCATAGTCGATGAGGCCATTATCTGCCAGGAGCGTTTGGTAGTCGCTGTACAGGCCTGCGGCGATATCAACTACTGGGTAATCGGGTGCATCTTCGTCTATGCCCAGGCTCATGGTCTGGGCGATTTCAGCGAGAGCCTGTGGCAGGAGGCCTGAGCTTTTCGCTTCGTGAATGACGGTGTAGGCCAGTGCGGGTAATACCTCGGTTCGGAGCACGGTTTGCCTGCGCAGGCGTTCCGTTTCTTCCCCATCAAAGTTGTTTCCCTCTATCAGGCGTTGATAAGCGGCAGGGTTATTCTCTATCCAACGTTCTACCGCCATGCGGATGAGGCGATGGCTCTGGGTTGGCGATACTAGTGTGGTGCCTTCCGAATCCAGCGGAGACAGGTTGATGCCCGAGACTTCGGGGTGACGGCTGGCAATATTTAAGGCTAGTCCGTGCAGCGTATGTACGACAAAGCTGTTCAGTGGTAGGGAGAGCGCTTTGAGGTGCTGGCGGACTTTGGCTTTGAGATTCGCAGCGGCAGACCGAGTGAAGGTGACGAGTACGAGCTGCTTGCGAGCATGGAGCTGGTGATGGGCAATGGCGATCGCAGCCCCAGCAGCCATGCCCGTGGATTTGCCTGAGCCGGGTACGGCAGAAACGGCCAACGGCCCAGAAAGCCATTGAGCTAAGGAACGTTGACCTGGTCGCAGGCTATCGGTTATTGCCTGGAGCTGAAGTTTCCTTTCGGCATCAAGGTCTACAACGTTTTTAGGGGGCGCAACCATGGTTGGTACAAATGAACGGCTTTCTTGCCATGCAGATTGTAACCGCCTATTGAGTGGCTATGTCATGAGTCGCTATTTGATTTGCCATTAGATTGGCAGTTGACCCAGCAGTCAAGGTCTTTAGCTGTGATGAGCCCTGCTGTGATGGGCCTTGTGAAATTAGCTGTCAGCTGACAGGGATGCTTTGATACCAGTCCTACTCCATAACTGGGAAATACTGGCCCACTGTTCTTCGCATAGGGTGCGAATGGAGTGTGCACGCTCTTCTTTTACAAACATGAGCGGTGTAAGACTGGCAAATCGAACCAGGGCAGATATGCCAAACAGTATGGGCAGGCCGAATCCAGGCAGTTCGGCTAGGAAGCTACCTGCGGTGGTGCCGAGTGCGCCCGTGATGCCCATGATAGCGGCTGCGATCGCAAAATACCCAGACTGCCGAGCTGGAGGGGCCAGCTCCAATTGAATATTTGATAGGCACAGCTCGATAGCCGCAAACGTGCTGCCTTGGAGGAGATGTAGTAACGGCAAAATCAGCCACACAGAGCGTACACTCGTATCGGTGTAAATCCATATCAACGGAAGTGCTGCCGTGAGTAAGCAGTTGAGCATAAGCACGGGGCGATTGCCAATGCGATCAGCCAGTCGGCCCCACAGCATGATCATCAGCAGATAGGCACCGTAGACGAGGCCACCGTAAATCGTGACCCATTTCACATCTAGCTGAAGCGTATCGAGAAGGTAGAAGTTAAAGAAGGGTTTGCTCAGGTTCAGGCCAAAAGTCCACAGCCCTAAGAACACAAGCAGGATGAGGAAATTTCGAAATGGCGAGTCAGTAAGTGTGAGATCGCCCAATAACCCTGCTTTTTTTGCGGTTGCCGGTGCGTCTGATTCCGCTGTCTCGGCAGTCGTTGCTGGGTTTGTGGTTGCGGGTTGTGATCGTGCAGAGGATTGCTTAGCTTCGAGGGCAATGGCTTCTGCTTTGGGGTTAACATCGCGAATCCAAAACTGGAAACCTAAGCTGGCAATGCCCATCAGTACCGCAATGATTAGGACGACACCATAGCCCTCGATTTCGCCACCCATCCAGCTAGATACTAACCAACCGCCCACAGGAATAGTGAGGAGTGCCGTCAGGCTCGCGAGCGATCTCCTAAAGCTAAAATAACGCCCGCGCAATTGAGCCGGTACCAGCACGGCCATCCAGCTAACCCAAGAGGCACTACCCATGGAGTCGAGCAGGTTACTCAGCGCCAACACGCCCATCGTCAGAAAGGTTAGCCAGTGTGCATCGACAATGCCATGACTAAACAAAAAGATGCCACCTGCGGGCAAAAGCCACAGCATCCGAGAAAGGCCATAAACCAAAAGGCAATAGACATGACGGCTGGTCGTTTTTTCCGAAAAGTAAGCCCCTAACGGTTGCAGAAGGTGGGCCATCATCGGAATGGAGGTCAGCAGGCCTATTTCAAAAGCGCCAGCGCCTAACCCCAACAAAAAATTACTGATAAGGACGCCTCTGACAATGTTCTCGAAGGCTGAAGAGAATGTGCCATCAAGGGTAGAGGCTTTAAGGCTTTGCCTAATCGTTGGCCGAGCATGCTTGGCTTTGCCAGCAGCTCCAGCAGCTACAGATGGGGTGGCTTCGAGGGTTAAAGAAGTCATCCAAATCAAAGATCTAAGGGCTTATTAAACGGGCGCGAAATTCATTGCTAGATTCCGCTACATTCCAAGACCACCACATTTCAAGACCAGGGTTGGAAGGGCTGTTGTGAGCGGAATCGGAGTGCAATAACCAATCATTGTGAAAGGTTACTTTAAGTGTTGAAAATCTGTGTTTATTTACACAGCCTAAGTCAGAACCTTGCATTGATGTGAACTTCCTTGAATAAATATTCCCTGAGAAACAAATACTTAATCTTTGCTTCATTATTCAAAGGGGAAGTTGTTTCGGGTAGATTCTCGTGCCCAACCTGTTTATTAGCGATGCAGTGGGATAGGTCGGTATGGAGCCAGTAGTTATGAGGTAGACATACGAACTAAACGCTTTACCGTGAAGGTTGTGTCGTGATGCATAGCTTGATAAGCCAATGCTGACGCTTACATGGGATGGTGTCGGTGCGAGGTCATCTCTATTTCCCTGCTTGTATAGATGATTCCCTTCGTGACAGATGATGTTTTGGCTCCTTCGGGGAACCCCATAAGTTCTCTAGTTTATGCGGTGGTCGATGGCTAGGAGCCGAGGGCTTAAGCGCGGTTTAGGGCTTGTTCGCCACAGTGTACATGGGCGCTGAGGGGTATGCGTGATGCTTGTGTCCCTTGCCCTGTAAGAGTTTTGTTGCTTTTTCTCCGGTTGATGGCGGTCTGCCTGCTGATGGGAATGCTGGCTGTTTTGTCTGTTGGGGGTAAGCTATCGGTGGGAATGCCTATGTACGCGGTGTTAGGGCATCAATAATGCTTGCCAGAGTGGGCGAGATGGTAACTGGCCCAATTGCTGATTGGAAAAGGAATTGGCTTCTTACTATTAATGAGTGGGATGCGCTTTCTTTTGAGGTATCAAATACTGCTCCGGTTTACTGGTACAGTGCTTGGCTAAACCTCCTAAAATAGCCAATAGCGAAGCGGTTGACAGTTTTTGAGTGGGGTTCGGGCTTTTTCGTCTATTGTTCGGACGCTTCTACCAATGAAAAGCCCAGCTAAAAACTGGAAGCCTTGATGGCTATCCCAATTTACATATCAGGGGATGAGAACAGCTGTGATTCAGGAATTTGAGATATCCATCACTGCCGTTGGTGGCGATCAATATTTGGTGCGCACAGAGAATGTGGCTAAGGGCGTACAGCTGGCAGAAGAAAAAGTTCGCTGGCCTGTCGATCAGTGGATAGAACAAACTAAGTCGCTGATGCACGATCCGCTACTGGGTCTGCTGCAGGGACAGTCTCGTCATACTATGCCTACAAGGGCAGGCCGTGCTGCACACAGTGCCCAACCTGAAGATAATGCGGCGGCAACCCTGATCCATTTGGGTCAAGTGCTGCATGACCAACTATTTAAGGGGCAGCTGCACGATAGCTGGGTGACCGCGCAAGGTGTTGCCCAGAACCGTCAGGATCTTTTGCGGCTACGCATCGGGATGAAGGAAAGCCGGTTGCAGCAGCTTCCTTGGGAGGCGTTGCATGCTGGAACTCGACCCTTGGCGACTGGGACAGATGTTATTTTTTCTCGCTACATTCTCGATCGCAGGCAAGGTCACACATCAGCTCCTGTTAAAGCAAGCTCGGGGCAGATCCTGCGCATTTTGATGGTGATTGCCTCTCCCGATGACCAAGAGCGCCTAGAGCTCAAGCAAGAGGTTTATCAGCTCCAAACAGAGCTACATCCTGAATCGGCCGATCAAGACGATCCCTTGTTAGATGTTCAGCTCAAAATACTAGAGCAGCCAGGGCGTGCAGAGCTGACTCAAGAGCTGGAGCGCGGTAATTATCAGGTATTGCACTATGCGGGGCATAGCAACTTGGGTAATGCTGGTGGAGATCTTTACCTAGTTAGTCGCCAAACTGGCCTGACCGAGCGTTTGAGTGGTGAAGATTTAGCTGGGTTGCTGGTTAACAACGGCATTAAACTGGCTGTTTTCAACTCGTGCCGGGGCGGCTATAGCTCTGGTACGGAGCAGGGCTGGCAAGAGCGTAACTTAGCTCAGGCGTTAGTGAATCGTGGGGTCCCTGGTGTAATCGCCATGACCGAGCGCATTCCTGACCATGTGGCGATTACCTTTACTCAGCTGCTGTACCGTAACTTGAAAAAGGGCCAGACCGTTGACCTGAGCTTGAATCGAACCCGCCAGGGCTTGATCTCAGCTTATGGGTCCCATCAGTTCTACTGGGCGTTGCCAACGCTGTACATGCAGCCTTCTTTTGATGGCTACTTGGTCAAAACGTTGGGCCTTAGTGAAAATGCTAAGATGCTCGACTCGGCGAACGATCCCTTCGGCGATATGTTTTTTGAGCCAGGGTTGGCAGATATTGACTTGCCGGGGCGTCGGCAGCAACCAGGTGGTGCTGGTGCGGGTCAGTCTACATTACGTTCAAAATCACAGGCAGAGTCCTCTCCTCACGCTTCCCAAGTCCCTTCTGCTAGGGCTGTTGCTAATGAGGGTAGGGTTGCCGCTGAGACAACGGCCAACATGGCAGATAGGGAACCGGTGGATTATCGAGATTTAGTCAATAATAACGATGCTGATGCAACAGATGCCGTGGTAAAACAGCTGTCGACACCGCTAAGCCCGGTGGAGATAGACGGAGAACTGCGTGTGCCTGAAGAAATTGAAACCCCCAGTGGATTTTATGGAGAGCCAGGCCCGCCCATTGCTGAGCCTCCAACGCTAGATAAACCTGGTTCTCAGTCAGCTAATTCTCATTCAGCTAAAAAGTCTTCTAAGTCCTCAACTGCTCACTCAGAAGCATCGTCGATAGCACCTAAGACGTCGGTAGAAGCGGTTTCTTCGACTACTACTATTGCTGCGAAAGAACCAGATAAACAAGAATCAGAAGAGATGGTGGGCGAGCGGCTTTCTCGTAGCCACACGCTGAGTACTAAGTTTTTGACGGTGCCTACGATCGCCTCAATTGCCCTAGTGACTTTGTTGGGGGTAACGACTGTGGGTTGGCTAAGGCGTACTCCTCCACCGCAGGCCGCTGTTCCTGATTCTTTTGATAGCCTTGGCTTGGCTGCTCAAATAGAAATTGCCTTTGAGCAAAATGATTTGGATTCAGCTACAGAGGCTACAGAGGCGTTGATTAGTGAAGGTGCTTATGTAGATGTGCTCGACGCCCTAGATACTGCCAAGCCAAGGCAGCGTGATGATGTGATTGTGTCATTCTTGCGGGGACGTGCCCAGTGGGGCTTGGCGAAGCAGTCGGGTAGTGATTTTGACCCGAACGATGCGATGCGCTCCTGGATGACGGCTTTGGAAAATGAGTCTGACTGGATGGAAATTTCGATGGCGCTCGGGTTTGCCCAGTACGCCACGGGTCGTGATGATTTAGCGCTGGAGTCTTGGCGTAAGGCAGTCAAATTGGCAGAGCGTCAGCCTGAAGGCGATGGGATTTTCTCAAATCAGCCTGCTAGTGAGTATGTTCTTAATGCCCACGCTGGCTTAGCGATGGCAGCGCTTTCCCTATCTAGAGTAGATACGGATCCTGCTGAGCGTGGCCGGCTGATGGATGAGGCTTCTGAGTCTTACCGTAAGGTGATTAACGAAGCGCCTGCTGACTTTAATGCCTCGTCCTTGGGAGGAAATTGGTTGTGGCTGGAGTCATCGATTTCTGATTGGGAAGAGGCTAAAGCTGAGTTGAGCCAAACGGTTAAATAGTAGGCTGTGTTCGGCGTATAAAATCTTTTGCCTGCGGTATTCTGGTCTTCTCGGTGCTAGGGAATATAAAACACGTATAAAGCCCTTCTGACTTAACTGGTTGAGTCAGAAGGGCTTTGTTTTTATGACTAATTTTTATGATGAGTTTTTATGATGATTGATTGAGATGAAGATGCACCGCGATCGCAGTCAGTTTAATGCGTGTGCTCTTCGGGCATGTAAGACATGACCCAGCAGCGCTCAATAAAATGCACTTTTTGAACGTGCCAGAACTTGACAGGGTTCACAATGAGTTTGTGGTCGGGTTGCCCGATAGGCTGACACAAGTACTGCCACAGTGGAAAAGTGGAGGTTGGATTAGCAGACGTCATGACGTTATAGGAGCGAGGGGGTAATTGGAGGTAAAGCGAGGATAAAGCCGCGATAAAATCGTGTGTTTATTCCATGTGTCGTACCTACCAATCATTGTCAATATGCCCGTGCTTTTCCCTCCGTACAACCACGTCACTTTCCTGCTGTAGGTGGGGGGTATGTGTTGGATTCAGCACATTCTCTGCCAGTATCCGTGTACGCTCTGACATGATGTCCAAGACTTTGACGGTATGACGCTTCTAACGACACCTTTTGCTCCAATGAATGCTATGGATTGGGGCGCGATCGCACAATCCCTCAGCCCTATAGAAGTCATTCTTGCTCCTGAGAAAGTGGCCAAACTATCCAAGGATTATTACCACTTCAGTCCTATTTTGGTGGCGCAGCTTGGTGACAACGTAGGCGACTTAGTCGTCCGACCCAAAACGGAAGCTGAGGTGCTGAAAGTTGCCCAGCTATGTGTGTCAACTAAGCTGCCACTAACCGTTCGAGGGGCTGGTACCGGTAACTATGGTCAATCAATTCCCTTGGCAGGCGGTGTCATTTTAGACATGAGCGCCATGAACGCGGTGAAGTGGGTAAAGCCGGGGATGGCCTGCGTGGAGCCCGGCATAAAACTGGCCGCGATTGATCGGGTGACTCGCCCCCAGGGGTGGGAAATTCGGATGGCCCCTTCCACCTATCGAACCGCGACTATTGGCGGCTTTATCGGCGGGGGCAGTGGCGGCATTGGTTCAGTGATGTACGGACAGCTTGCCGATCGGGGGAATCTCCAGGCAGTGCGAGTGGCCACCTTGGAGGCGTCTCCCCGCATTATTGAGTTGCGTGGCGACGCTGTGCAGCAGGTGAATCACGCCTACGGTACGAATGGCATCATCACAGAATTAGAGATTCCATTGGGGTCAGCCTACCCTTGGGCTGAGGTGATCGTGACGTTCGATGACTTCATGGCGGCTGCTCATTTTGGTCAAGTCTTAGGCGATGCCGACGGCATTATCAAAAAACTCATTAGCATTCATGCGTGGCCCATTCCTAGTTATTTCGTTGCTTTGCAAGACGGTTTGCCTGACGGTAAAGCGGCGGCATTGCTTATGGTATCCGAAGCTGATCTGGTTGCACTTTGTGATTTAGTTGCCCAGTGTGGCGGTACAATCACCTACCAAAAAGACGCACAGTCCGCAGGGAAAGGTGCGGCCATTGCCGAATTTACCTGGAACCACACCACGCTCCATGCTCGCAACGCGGATGATAGCTGGACGTATTTACAAACAGTGTTTCCTTACGATCCTGAGCTGAAACTTGTTCAACACATGTACGATCACTTCGGTGATGAGGTGGTGATGCACTTGGAATACATTCGAGTGCAGGGCAAGATTTTACCAGCGGCGCTTCAGCTTGTTCGTTATTCCACCGCAGAACGTTTGAATGACATTATTCGTTATCACGAAGACAACGGTGCCTTCATTGCCAACCCGCACACCTACGTTTTAGAAGATGGTGGACGTAAAACGATTGATGAAAATCAACTCAACTTCAAAGAACAGGTAGATCCCTATGGATTGCTAAATCCTGGGAAAATGCGTGGTTGGCTAGAGCGGTATGCTCGCTAGTGGCCCGGCACTGGTTGTCCGATGCAGATTCATGCCCCAACATCTTTTTCGATATTGTTGCGATGAGTGATTTTCCTCACACGTTTGACTCTCCCATTGTTCAACACAGTGTTGGGACCTATGCCTACACCGTTGTGTTTTTACCTGAGGAAATGAATGAGGAGATGCCGTTTGATCAATTTCCTCGTCTGCGAGTTCGAGGGGAGATCAATCATTTACCTTTTGCAGGTGCCTTTCAGCCCGTGCGGGGCCGCTGGTATTTGCTGCTTTCAAAAAAGAAAATGAAAGCAGGTGGCTTTGTGATTGGAGACTGGGTTCATGTCACCTTTCGCATTGATGATCAAGAGGCGGTTGAAGTGCCCGATATGCTGCGTCTTGCCCTTGAGGAAAACCCTCACGCAATGGCAACCTGGGAAAAACTATCGGCTGGCAAACGAAGAGGGCTGGCCTATCGAGTATCTTCTGCAAAGACAGCGCCTACGCAAAAACGCAGAGTTGCAGTTGTTATTGAAATGCTTGTGTTGGGCACAGTGTGAATTAAGTAAAGTCCAGGAGAATTGGTGTCTCAAAAGAACTGGTGTTGCCTAGTTAATATTACGTACGCGTCAGATATCTTCACCATTAAAAACACTTTGTGGGCGTTAGGGAACGGGGCTGTTTATAGTTGACCCATGGGTGTAAAACATGGGGCTATAAGTAGCTGATGGTTAGAGCATGGTAGACGCTGGGCGACTTGATTTGTTGGCGAGCGAAGTCATTAGCGACGGTATTAGTGGTGCAAACGACGATGCTGAAAAGTTTGAGCTTGATGCTGCTATTTCTCCGATAGATGTTGACCTGAGCTTTTGGCAGCTCTGGAATGTTAGTTTTGGTTTTTTTGGTATTCAGGTAGGCTGGGGCCTACAAATGGCGAATACCAGCGCCATTTTTGAGTCGCTAGGGGCGGATGCGGAGCAGCTGCCGTTGTTGTGGTTGGCCGCGCCGATGTCGGGGCTAGTGATTCAGCCTCTGGTGGGATACATGAGCGATCGCACCCACATTTCCTTTGGCCGCCGCCGTCCCTACTTCCTGCTTGGTGCGCTCCTCAGCTCATTCGCGCTCATTCTTATGCCTAACGCGCCTAGTCTTTGGATGGCTGCTGGTACACTCTGGCTCCTAGATGCCTCGGCCAATGTGACGATGACGCCTTTTCGCTCATTTGTGGCGGACTTAGTTCCTGAGCATCAACAAACTGCGGCGTTCTCGATTCAGGGTGTGGCGGTTGGTCTCGGGGCTGTGATTGCCTCTGCCTTGCCTTGGGTGGTGGCTCACTGTTTACCGGATACGACCACCGATAGTTTGATTCCGATATCGGTGAAGTTGTCGTTTTACCTGGGTGCGATCGCCTTTACCGGTGCAGTCGTTTGGACCATGGTGTTCTCTTCCAAGCCCTTCTTTATTCCAGCAGAAAACTCTGGTGACTCCAGTAACTTTTTCTCGGATATGGAAAGGGCTTTCGGTGAAATGCCCCCTGTTATGCGTCAACTAGCCTGGGTGCAATGCTTCAGCTGGTTGGGGATGTTCTGTGTTTTTCTCTACTTTCCACCGGCGGTTGCCCACAACATTTTTGGCGCGCCCCGAGGCACTCCGTTCTATGCACAGGGCATTGAGTGGGCCGGACTTTGTATGGCTGTCTACAACCTAGTTTGTGGTTGCTTTTCCTTTGTGTTGCCAAAAATTGTGCGCCGACTTTCGGCTTCAGTGACCCATGGACTGTGTCTGTTCATTGGCGCTCTGGCGTTAGCGTCTCTGGAGTTGCTCCATAGCCAGTATTGGATATTGCTCCCGATGGTCGGTATTGGCATTGCTTTTTCCAGTATGCTGTCGCTGCCGTACGCCATGCTGGTTCCCGTTTTGCCACCTGAGAAAAACTGCCTGTATATGGGCTTGTTTAACTGCTTTATTGTGATTCCTGAAATTATTGCGGCGTTGGTGTTGGGGTGGTTTATGGGGGCTTATTTGGGTGGCGATCGTATGGCCGTCGTTACTCTAGGTGGCGGTTTTATGGTCATCGGTGCAATCTTATCCCTTTTCATTTCTAAGCCAGTCACTAATCCTCGGTCACTCTAAGCTAGGACGGCCTAACAACTGTGTGTCAGGGGCAGACCTGTTTTCTCAATTGGCTGACCACTTATTCGCTTTGTTCCTTGAAGCCCAAATCCCAGCCATGTTCCAAGGAGCAGGGCTGGGATTTGGATAAGCTGATGGGTGCCAAGTTAAGGTTACGTCGCAGTAGTCAAGGTTGCGAAACAAGGTTAGGAAAGGAGTATGGTAGTGAGCCCCTGCGCCTCTGATGAGTCATCGATACGCCCGTAATCCGG
>JBCDAG010000082.1:0-20878 GCA_039186165.1 Cyanobacteria bacterium P01_F01_bin.53 | reverse complement strand
CCATAGCCAATGGCCCAAAAAATGATCACAGAAAGGCCTAGATCTGTGAAGTTTTTAATGACAACATTAATGCGATTTTTACTGCGTGTTGAGCCAGCTTCTAAGCATAGAAAGCCTGCTTGCATGATAAAAACTAAAATGCCACAAAGTGTGAGCCATGCTTCGTCTAGCGGGGTTGCCATGATGGAAAATTGCGTAATGCCTTACTCTTTGACAGGAGCTGACTCCCTAGCCTCAAAAGATGGAAGTATCCCCATCGCTAGCAATTAGAAAAAAGTCATATCAATTAAGATTCCCTGTATGCAGCATTTGAGTAAAAAAAGGACCAATGCTGGAAGCATTGGTCCTTTTTTTACGTGATTGGGATGATGTTTGTGCTTTGCTGCGAGTGGGAAGGGTACTTGCCCGAAGTGACCTTATGCGTTGAGTAGCCGATTGAACAGGCTACGCATGGATTGCTTTACTTGTTGCCTGCGCTGCCAACTTTCAAAATCTTGTTGGTAGCGGAAGCCAGATGATTGATAGGCTCGCCAGCCGTGGAGGGCTAGGCCAATACCCCAGGAGAGGGCGACGAATGCGGCAAACCCATACCCGCCTGCTAGCAAATTAAGCAGCAATAAAAAACTATTGAAGATGCCGTAGCGAATGAGGTGATGCTGAAACTTTTGGCGACGTTCCTTGTTAAACAGCATTTGCTGCGTGGAGGTACTTTTAAGAGCTAGCCATTCCCGTTCTGCAGACCATAGGGTTTCGGGGGCGATGTTGAGTTCAGCGGCAATCTCGGCCAGTTGCGTGCGGGTGAGTTCGCCAGATTCGGTTTCTTTTGCGATCGCAATTTGCAAAATTTGCTGTGCGTCTTCGCTGGCGTATAAATCTAGGTCAGCCATAATGTGAGGCGGGCGAGGGGCGGTGGGAGTTCGTCTAGAGATTTAAAGGCTCAAAGCATCCATCATTCTTTAGTTATAAACAAGTTTGATGGGATTGTGCAGTGTTGAGAACCGGATGCGTCATCAATTGTTGAAAAGCTTAAGGTAAATGGGCTTTGGTGGTCAGACTATCGCGGAGGGGAAGATAGCCAAATGAGCCTTCTAGCCTGTTTAGATGGATGAATTGCATAGTTGCATTTGTCCAGACTAGTGATTGCAAAAAAGATTAGGAAAAGTTGATATTTCTAGCGTTACTTTGGGAAAAATAGACCTTATTTCACCTGCTTAAGCATTTGATTTAAGCATCTACTCTGTGAGGCCTCATGCTATGACTCAGCTTGTTCCTATCCAGCTAGAAGACGGGACTGAAATCTATATTGAATCGACTGAAAATGTTGATGTGCCCGCTACCGCGCCCGTGAGTGAATTTGACGATGATGAAGAGGAAGAGGAAGTGCGCGGCGGTCAAAAAGGCTGGGGCGGTGGGGGTAGTTCCCGTGGCATTGTCGGCTTTCCTGGGGGGGGGGAGGGCGGAGCCGCTGCCGCTGCTGCTCAAAGTTTTAAGGCGATTGAAGGGACGATTCGCACCTATACCACCCACACCCTGGGTGCCTTTAAAGAGATGGCCCATGGCAATGTGGATAAGGTCACCCTTCAGTTTGGCATTCGAGTGGGGGGTGAGGCAGGCGTACCCTATGTGACGAAAGGGACTGCTGAGAGTAATTTGAGTATTACCGTTGAGTGTTCCTTCGACAAGGATAAGTAGCTTTGAGAACAGGCTGCTTAAGGACAAGTAGCGTTTAGCCTTGCTATCGCTTTTGACTCTTCCCAGGTAAGCGTACTCACTGCGATCCCATGTCCGTGAAAAGTCATTCCAGCAAAAAGGCCCAGCGAGTAAATACGCTGGGCCTTTTTGCATCAGAGTTGGCAATTGGAAGCGTTAGGGGCTTATCAAACCGTCACAGGTTAAACTGCCGCAGGACGAATCCCGACTGCGTGTCGGTCAATCACCTTGTCTACGATGCCGTAAGCAACGGCTTCTTCTGGAGACATGAAGAAATCACGTTCGGTGTCTTCTTTTATTTTCTCCAGGGGTTGGCCTGTGTGACGTGCCATCGCTTCGTTCAGCGAACTCTTCAGGTACAAAATTTCTTTGGCCTGAATTTCGATATCAGTTGCTTGACCCTGTGCGCCACCGGAAGGTTGGTGAATCATCACGCGAGCATTGGGCAAAATCATACGTTTGCCCTTAGTGCCCGCACTAAGTAAAAACGCACCCATACTAGCGGCAAGGCCCATGCAGATGGTAGCTACATCTGGCCGGATGTGATTCATCGTGTCGTACAGACCCAAGCCTGCATTAATCACACCCCCAGGGGAATTGATATAGAGGTAAATATCCTTTTCGGGATCGTCAGCTTCTAGAAAGAGCATTTGTGCCACGATCAGGTTCATTGATTCTGAATCGACCTGCCCATGTAAAAAGATGATGCGCTCTCTGAGCAAGCGGGAGTAAATATCAAAGGCGCGTTCTCCGCGACCCGATTGCTCAATAACGGTTGGAATCATTAGAAGCTACTCTATTCGGTTATCTAGTTCCCTGATTGTACAGACTTCGCTTCCTTTTTGTCGGTCTGTCCGAAGGTGTGGATAACCCGAACCAGAGGCTGTGTGTTCTACATAGCTCGGATGTGGATCTATGGGTGGATCTATGGGCAAAGATATTTGCTCAATGGTTTGAATTCTCGTTAAGGTGATTCGTAGTGGAGCATTGCATGAGGGTATTCCTGTGGCGCTTCATGTTGTGTTGTTTATGCAGCCTTGAATAATGCATATTTTTCTCGCCGGAGCCAGCCGGGGCGTGGGTCGTGAAATCGCCAAGCAGCTTGTCATTGATGGTCATCAGGTAACAGCCCTACTGCGCTCAGACCAAGCTAAAGATGACTTGACTGCGCTAGGAATAACGGTGGTAAAAGGTGATGCACTCGATGCTGAAGCGATGTCTCAAGCGCTGGTCCAGCACTCTCCTGATGCGGTGATTTCTACGGTGGGTGGCTTGCCGGCTGACAGCGGAGTGCGAGTAGATTTTATTGGAAATAAGCATTTGATTGATGGAGCTGTAGCGGCAAAGGCCACCCGTTTTATTTTGGTGAGCTCTATTGGCTGTGGGAATAGTGCCCAGGCCTTGCCACCTCAAGCGCTTGAGACATTAGGCCCGGTGCTGAAAGAAAAGGTTCAGGCCGAAGCGCATTTACAAGCCAGTGGTTTGGACTACACGGTGATTCGTCCAGGTGGTTTGCTCTCTCAACCCTCGACTGATCAAGAAGTGCTCACTGAGGATGAGACAGTGGCAGGTTCTATTCCTCGGGTGGGTGTGGCGAAGCTGGTGGTGAAATGCCTGATGAGCGATCGCGCTAAAAACAAATTTTTTTCAGCCATTGATCTCTCGATGAAGCGCAGCGACAAAGAATTTGCTGTTTTTGACTTGTGATGTTGTTAAGTGATGTCTTGAGGGTGTGATCTTGCTTAATCGAGTGGCTTAATCCATCGCTTGTCCATGGCCCAATCCAAGGTATATCGAGCGATGGTGAACCACAAAAAACTTTCGCCTGTGACCAGTAGCCAGGTAAGCGGAACAAAGGAGTCGTCCCAGGTCGCTTCTATCTGGGCGAGCGATCGCACAAATGCGAATGCACCGACGGCCCCGCTGCCCAAGTGCAGATTATCGTCAGTGCGAACGATGTAGCGATAAGTCACGCTAAAAAAGAACCCCGAGCAAAGGGCCACAGCCAGATTAACCAGCCACCCTAACAAGCTATTAGGGAGGGGCAATGGCATATGGGCAACCCCAGCAACGGCCCAAGCTAAGCCTGCGGTGAGCCCCAGAATTCCTGCACCCAACAGGCCTGCTTGAATCGACTCTATGCGCATCTGAGCTAGATCAGGTGTAGCTTCTCCTGCATGCTGCGGCGTGGTGGCGATGTCTGGTTGAGTAATGTCTGGTTGAGCGCTGGAGGGTTTGGGGCTTTCGATTACGCTCACGTTTTGGGTCACCATGTTTGAAAGGTCGAAATTGGGAAGGGCTGAAGTTACACAGAATGCAGATCTGTCATTGACTCTAGAATTGACCCCAGAATTGACTTTGGGGCTGTAAGAGGTCTGACTTTACCGTATGATAGAAAGTGAAGACTATTCGAATTTAAAAACTTGCTATGGATATTTTGACATTGGGTTGGGTTTCATTGCTAGCCTGCTTTACTTTCTCTATCTCCATGGTGGTCTGGGGACGCAATGGCTTCTAGGCTTAGCTGTTAACCTGAGCCGACTTAGCCGGTTGCTAGCTCTCGAGGCCGTTCTTTAGTGCTTGCCTTTTTAGCGCTTACCTCTGAGAACTGTACCTTTTACAATGCCGTCGTGCAGTCAATGCCTTTCGCATAATAATCGGGCGATCAGCGCCTAAAAGACCTTTTTTCAAAGTTTTTTGGAAGGTCTTTTTTGTATAGAAAATTGCCAGATTCATACGGCAATTTGTGTGTCGCTTAGCTAGATAAATGCAATGGTTTAAGCCGTACTGTATAGCTTGAGCTAAGGGACCAAAGTTATATAGTTGCGTTTTTGAGTGGGTGAGTTGTGAATTCGTTTTTAGAGGCCGTGTCCGCAAACCAGGTGCTGGCTATTTTGGCTGTACTGGCCTTTTTATTGCTGATTGTGGTGACTATTGGTGTGGGTTACCTGACGGCGGTAGAGTGGCGTGATCGCCGTAGACGCGGTCGGGACATTGATGCGATGCCGAATTGGAGAGGCTCTCGTAAGAAGTAGTGACTCAAAACGCAGTGACTCGACATGGCCAGAGAAAAAATGGCCAGAAAAGCGGCCAGAGTGCCAGACAAATCGCATTTGAAGCCCTGAGAGCTATTGAAGGTGGTGCGTTTGCCGATGTCATTATTGATCGTAAGCTCAATCAATCGCAGCTCAGTGCTCAAGATAAGGGTTTTGTGACTGAGCTGGTGTACGGTTCTGTTCGTCGCCGCCGTACCTTAGATGCGCTGATTACGCAGTACGGCAAACACGAAGCCAGTAAACAGCAGGTTGATTTGCGTCAGATTTTGCGACTGGGATTTTATCAGCTGCGCTACCTCACCCATGTGCCGAACCATGCCGTGGTCGATACCACAGTGCAGCTAGCGAAAGCCCAGCGATTAGGAAAGTTGAGTGGCGTGGTGAATGGCATGCTGCGCCGCTACATTCGTGAATCCGAGTCGGCAGATCCGCTACATCTGCCAGAGGCTGCGACCCAGCGTTTGGGGCTTTTGCATAGCTACCCTGATTGGATTGTTCAGGTGTGGCAGTCTATGCTGCCAGATGCTGAAGTTTCAGCACTCTGTGAGTGGTTCAATACGCCTCCTCACTTAGATTTTCGGATTAACTTGCGGCAAAAAACGCTGGCAGAAGCGCAAGCGACTTTTGCCGAGGCTGGGATTGAAACAGCGCCCGTGCCGGGTGTCCCTTCTGCTTTGCGGTTAAAGGGGCACCAGGGCGCAGTGCATCAGATGCCCGGTTATGTCGATGGCTGGTGGGTGGTGCAGGATAGCAGTGCCCAACTGGTGGGCTATTTACTCGATCCTCAGCCGGGGAAAATGATTATTGATGCCTGTGGTGCACCGGGTGGGAAAAGCCTCCATATTGCTGAGCTAATGGGGGATGACGGTGTGGTGTGGAGCTGCGATCACACTGCCTCCCGGACAAAAAAGATCCAACAAAACATTGATCGCTTAGGCACAAAATCAGTCCGCCCGTTGATGTGCGATAGCCGCAACCAACCTAACTTTGTAGGCAAAGCCGATAGAGTCCTGCTCGATGTGCCGTGCTCAGGTATCGGTACGCTCAATCGCCATGCCGATGCCCGCTGGCGACAGACGCCTGAGTCAGTAGAAGGCCTTGTCACTTTACAGCGAGAGTTGCTGAGCCATGTTTCAACCTGGGTAAAACCTGGCGGTGTCATGGTGTATTCCACCTGCACACTGCACCCGGCTGAAAATGAAGAACAGATTCAGTGGTTTTTAGATCAGCACAGTGGTGAATCGGGGAGCTGGAAAATAGAGCCGCCTGCTGACGATTTTGGTTTTAGTGCTGACCAAGGCGGTGCTGACAACAATGGTTGGATAAAAGTATTGCCTCACCAGCAAAACATGGATGGCTTTTTTATGGTGAAGCTGGTGCGTGATTGAGTCTGGCTGGCTTATTGATTCTTTGATTAATCCTGCGGTGTCCGACGGTTTCGCGCTTTGGTACGTGCGCTTGGGCTTCTCAAATCACAAAACCAACGATAGAAATTAAAGTCACCTGCCATGGCCGCATTGTCTGCCTGAGTTTGCTGGGCCATTTCGTAGTACCACTTGCAGTACTCCTCTTGCGCTTGCCTGCGCTCAACCTCTAGGCGAAATTCTTGGGCCGCCTGATGCAGCTCAAGCGCTTCTTCTATCCACTGCACTTCAGCTGAGTTGGGCAACAGATAGTTAAACATGTATTCCCGGTACTTTTGACTGTTGTTATCCTACCGTTTACACCCAACCCCGCAGGCGATATATGGTGAAACCCACATATTCCTTAAGGGCACGGGTGAAGTAGTGTAGCGCTTCGGAATCGGGCAATAGGTCTAAAATCCGTCCTTGCCAGGTTTCGTTAATGCGTTCATAACTTTCTGTCGAAACGCGGTAGTCAGTGGGGGCTGGGATAACCTCAATCCCCAGTTTTTTGAAAATAGCGACTGAGCGCGGCATGTGAATTGCTGACGTTACTAGCAGGACCGAGTCGATTTGCTGCTCAGTTAATATTTTTTGGACATTGACGGCATTTTGCCGGGTGTTGAGAGAGTCGCCCTCTAGCACAATGGCTGATTCGGGGACATTCATGGCCATGGCGATTTCTTTCATGTCGTCTGCTTCAGAAGGGCCGCCGCCGCCACGCCAGGTGACGCGTCCACCACTCAAAATCAGCTTAGGGGCTCGCTTTTGGGTGTAAAGGCGGGCGCCGTAGAGAATGCGATCGCCTGCGCTTAAAACTTCTACCCATGGCCTCGGTGGGAGGGCGGTTTCTGTGGCACCGCCCAGTACCACAATGGCATCGGCAGTGGGCACAGGGTCTGGTGGAAAGTACTGCCACTCTAAGGTGCTTACCAGCTTGTTGCTGACGAGGGTATTGCTGCTGAAGAAAAGGATGAAGAAGGCTAGTGCGATCGCCCATGAAGCTCGCTTAGGATGCTTCCACAACCAAACCAAGCCCAGCACCATCAGTAGGCTGCTCAGGCCCAGCGGGTAAATGAACAGCGGCAAAAGTTTGGAGAGAAAAAACATTGAGGCAGATAAGATGTTGAAAGACTGGCTGATAAGGGGATAGTGCCTATCGAATTCGTCGGTTCTTAGCTCTGCGATTCCGTTCTAGGTAGCGTTTTTTAGATTTGCTAGGACCGAGGAAAGGCAATTCCCAGCGAGGTTTTTCGTCCGTATCTGTGCGCTCGCCAGCGTCATCATCCCCATTGGCCTCCATAATCGGCAATTTAGGTTTGCCTGCCTCACCGGGGCCCTTGCCTTTTACTTGCCACCACGCGGTTGTCAGGCCGCCTGCAACCCCGCCAATAATTCCAAACAGAATGCTGAAAGGAACCGGGTATCCCAGCAATATGAACAACAACAAAAACACAAGCCATGTTCTTAGCGTTGCTGGAATAATTAAGTCGGCCACGGCGTGAAAATCCCCAAATGCTGGAATAATCGCACGCAACTTCCTATAGGTTGCATGCAAGTGCAATCAATATAGCTTGAGGTTACGACACAATCACAAGTTTGTTTGATGGATACGAAATCCTAGAACCAGGTCGCCTAAAACAAGGTCTTCTAAAACAGGACCTCCTAAAATACAGGGGCTAACTGCTGCTGCACATCTGCTAGGGATGTTGTGGTATCTACTATGACGACAGGCGTAGAGTCTTGGAAAGGCTCCATGGATTGCTTCGCTAAAATAGCCGCATCCGCATCGGCAATATCGCCGCTACGGGCAATAACGCGGGCCTTTAATACCGCAGCCGGGGCCGTGCAGTGTAAAAAGGTAAGGTCAATATTTTTAGATTGTGCGGTAGTCAGTGCTTCTTGGCGCTTTGCCATGCGGTCGAACTTGGCATCTAAAATCACTCGATATCCGTTGCTTGCTAGCGCTACACCCAGCCCGATGAGCCGGGTGTAGGTTTTATCGCTCATGGCCGGGGTGTAGATGTCATCGCTGCCCTTTTCGTGTAGCGGCACACCGGCCAAGTGTTTACGCACCGCATCTGAGCGGAGTCGTATGGCCTGTGATTGGGCCGCGAGCATACTGGCCGTTGTGCTTTTACCCGAGCCGGATAGCCCCGACATGGCTATGAGGCGACCTTTTTTTTTTGCACGTAGGACCAGGCCAATCGGTAATATTTAGCTGCTTTTTCACTGCCCGCTTTTTTATCGGCATCAGAAACGGATGGATCGCCCAGCATGAATGAGGTGACCTTGGCCCGTACATAGGATTGACGACTCACGTACAGTGGCAAAATTTCAAGCCCTTCGTAGTCACCGGTTTCTTCAACGTATTGATTGAGGAACGCATTGCTGAGGTCACTGCGTCCGGCTACTTCCAAATCCATCACAATGTAGGCTACATCGAACATCGTATCGACGAAGCGGAAGGGCTCATTAAATTCAATGCAGTCGAATAAAAAGATCTGATTTTCCCATTCGCAGATATTGCCTAAGTGCAAATCGCCATGGCAGGCTCGAATTTTATCCTGATCTAACCGTTTTTGAAACAGCGCCTGCTGAGTCTCAAAAAAGTTATCCGTGTAAGCCTTGGTTTCATCAAACTGCTGCTTGGTTTGAGGCGTTGCAACCGTGTCACCGCCAACAAAATCTATGGTTTGGTCGTAGTTTTCATCAATGGATTGGCGGATGGCCGGAATCGTGCCGAAGGTGCGAACGTGTTCGTCTGTGGGGGTTGCCTTGTGGAAATTGGCAATGGTCGTTGCCAGTTGACGAATTTTAGCCTCATCAATCAGTCCGTTTTCAAACTGATCGCTCAACAGTGCTGATTGCGGAAACTGGCGCATTTTAATGGCATACTCTACCGTTTCGCCATCACCTTCAATGGCAAAGTTCTCCCCCTGTTGAGTGAGAGGCACCACACCCAAATACAAACTGCCAGCCCCTTTCGCATTGAGTCGAATTTCTTCCTGGCAAAAATGATGGCGTTTTTCGAGGGTGGAATAGTCTAAAAAGCCAAAGTTAACCGCTTTTTTGAGCTTGTACACATAGTCGCCAGTGAGCAGCACGTAGGAAACGTGGGTTTGCATGAAGCGAATAGGCTCGGTGACCGGATGTGGGTAAAACGCCGGTTTGAGCATGTGCTGAACAATGGTGGGCAATGCGGAATCAGACATGGGTGTGTAATGTAGTGTGAAGGCCCAGCCATTATGCCAGTCCGTGAGTGTCAGTCCTTATCAATGACTTGAATAGGAATGTATGAACAAGGGCCGGAAAAAAGGGCCAGAGAAAAGAGGCATAGAAAAGGCCTGAGAAAAGAGCAAGAAAAAAGGGCACGAGGTTAATGTCCCTTGCCCTTTTTATTGTGCTATTCGAAAAGTGCTATTCGAAATAGTGCTATTAAGCTTCCGCTTCTGCCTCAGGAGGTGCTTCACCTTCAGCAGCTTCACCTTCAGCAGCTTCTAACTCGGCAGTTGCTGTCCGTGGTGCGAGGACAGAAACAACCAGCAGCTTATCGTCCACAGCAACAGAAGTACCCGGTGGAAGCTTCATTTCGCCGACGTGGAGTGCATCGCCAACGTCCAAATAAGAGATGTCTACATCTAACGATTGAGGAATGGCATCAGGTGGGCACTTCAGCTGAATTTCGGTCATCACCATATCCAGGGTGCCGCCCTTGTTCGCAACGCCGACGGCATCGCCAACGAAGTGAATAGGCATACTCACTTCAATTTCTTTTTGAGAGGCAATGGAAAAGAAACTGAGGTGATGAAGTTTGTTTTTCCAAGGGTGCTTTTGCACTTCGCGCAAAATGACTTTGCCGCTCCAGGGCATGTCAGGCACGTTAACTGTGATTACTGACTTGTTCACAGTTGCCTTGCGTAGAAGCGCTTCAGCATCGTAGTTGCTGAGCTTTAGCGCGACGGAATTTGCGCCGTCATGTCCGTACAGGACCGCTGGCAATGTGCCTTCACGGCGCAGTTTCTTCGTTTTTTCGTCCGATGCACGCTGGGCGCAGTCAATTGTTAAATCCATGGGAGTTACTAGGGTTCAGTCAAAAAAGTTTAGTCAATCGCAGGGCCAGTCAATCGCAAGGCTAGTCAAGCAAACGTGATGCTGATTCAAAGCGCTTGATGATGGGCCGTGTCGCCAGCGGGTGCTATCGGAATCAAGTGCAATAGGATCCAAAATTGACCTGGAGAGCCATTTTACCCGATCGAGCGCATCTTTATTTAGCTTAATTTTACGGGCTTAATTTTGGAGCTTGATTTTCAAGCCGCTGTGCCCATTAGGCGACGACCTTAAAGGCGCTGGTGTTTTCCTCCAGCAGTGCTCGCTTAGGTCCATGGATGGGATCTTCAACGATGATTGTTTGATCGCGGCTTGCGCCGAGGGAAACGATGGCGATGGGGGCTTCGGTGAGCTTGGCCAAAAACTCCAGATAATCCAGGGCTTCCTTGGGCAGGTCTTCTAGGGTGCGGCAGTTCTCGGTGGAGGTTTTCCAGCCCGGGAGTTTTTCGAAAATGGGCTTACACCGGGCAAACTGGCTGGCGCTGCTGGGCAAGTCAGTACAGCGTTCACCGTCGAGTTCGTAGGCGACACAAACTTTGATTTCATCTAAGCCGTCTAGGACATCCAGCTTGGTGATGGCTAGGCAGTCGAGGCCATTAATGCGTACGGCATAGCGACTGACGACGCCATCAAACCAGCCGCAGCGGCGACGACGTCCGGTGGTCGTGCCAAATTCTGCACCGATTTCGCAGATCATGTTGCCCACTTCATCGTCGAGTTCTGTGGGGAAAGGGCCTTCGCCTACGCGGGTGGTATAGGCTTTGGCAACACCAATGACACGGTCAATGGTGGTGGGGCCTACGCCGGAGCCGATGCAAGCGCCGCCTGCGACAGGGTTAGAGGAGGTTACATAGGGATAGGTCCCATGGTCCAAATCAAGGAGGGTTCCTTGTGCGCCTTCAAAGAGGATGTTTTTCTTTTGTTGGGCAGCGTTGAAGATTTGCAGGGAGCTGTCAGTAATGTGCGATCGCAATCGGTCTGCATAGGCCACATATTCATCCAAAACGTCCTTGGGATTAAGCGGCTCTAGGTCATAAAGCTTTTCAAGGACGACATTCTTGTAGTCGATGGTCCATTTGAGCTGTTCGGCAAATTCATCGGTATCCATCATGTCGATGACGCGGATACCGGTGCGTTCGGACTTATCTGCGTAGGTGGGCCCGATGCCGCGCTTGGTGGTGCCAATCTTTTTATTTCCACGCCGCTCTTCTGCTGCCTGGTCGATCATGCGGTGATAAGGCATGGTGACGTGGGCTGTTTGGGAGATAAACAAATTATCTGACGAGACATTGAGCGCCTCTACTTTGTCCAGCTCGGCAATGAGTTCTTTGGGGTCGATTACCGTGCCGCTGCCGATAATGCATTCGGTCTCGGGGTAAAGAATACCCGAGGGAATCAGGTGTAGCTTGAAAGTCTGGTCTTTGACGACAACGGTGTGGCCAGCATTAACGCCGCCCTGATATCGCACAACCACGTCTGCTGACTTACTGAGTAAATCGGTGATTTTGCCTTTACCTTCATCGCCCCACTGAGCGCCGATAACAATAACGTTAGCCAAGGGAATATATCGCTAGAGTTTTATCAAACAACTATTATCGCTAGGCTGTGATTGAAGTGTCAATAACAAAAGTTGTCTGCCCATTTGTCAGTGAGGCCTAATCGCTGGGCGCTGATCTGGCTCAATCCTTAAGCCTATGGGGGCTATTCCCCACGCATGCAAAAAACTCAGCTATGGTGTAAAAAAGAATAATTACAATTTTAACTTTTTGATCACGTTTTATACATCACGCTTTACACACTCCATTAGCAAGATTTAGAACAAGTTCTTTTTAAAGCCCAAATATCAAGACTAGACACATCACTAGAGGGCATCATTATGAGCTTGTATGCAGAGCTACACCGGCATCTCGGGGGCTCCGTTGTGCCCCGCGTTCTGTGGCGATATTTCGAGCGTAACCGCCCGGACCTTTCAGATCGTTTTTCAGACTATGCTGCCTTTGAGCAGTTTTACACTCGCCCAAAGGACACGCTGGAAGAATATTTGGAGCTGCACACACTGGTAGAAAGTGTGCAAACCAAGGAAGCGCTGCCGTACTTTATTTATCGGCTAATTCGCGGCGCGTACATTTTTGAGAATTTGGCTTATCTGGAGCTGCGGTACACGCCGTATTATCGAACGCCTGAGCGTTTGAGTCCGACTGAGCGAATTGATGCGATGGCCGACATTATTGAAGTGGTGGGCCGCGCCAGTCATCAGAGCGAGTATCCGGTGGTGACGAAGCAAATTTTATGTTTGCACTCTCGCCTCCCCTATGAAACTAACCGAGCCACGTTAGAACTGGCGGCTCAATACCCTGAATATGTGTGTGGTATTGATGTGGCAGGTGGTGACGCGGTCTATCCGCTTGAAGATTTGAAGCGGTTATATGCTCAGGCTCAATCTTTGGGGCTCAATACTACAGGCCATTTGTATGAGACGAAGGACGGCTGCTATCCAGAGCTGTTGCCTTACCTGATGCGGATTGGTCACGGTATTCAAATTCCGCTGCGCTATCCTGAGCTGCTCAAAGAGGTGGCTACTCGTGGTCAGTGTTTGGAAGTGTGTCCTACTACGTATTTGCAAACGGGGACGTTGGATGAGATTGGTCAGCTAAGAACAGTATTTAATCGTTGTTTTGATGCAGGGGTTGATATTGCAATTTGTACGGATAATGCGGGTTTGCACAATGTGCGTTTGCCATTTGAGTATGAAAATTTGCTCACCCATGATGTGATTGGCTTCGATCAGTTGCGGGCTTGTCAGGCCGCTGCATTTCGCCATTCCTTTGCTTGGCCCCATAAGCATCAGCCAGCTTCTTTGATTTCTCACTTACTCAAGGAGCAGGTAGTAAGTCGTTAGGAATGTTGTTGCTGTCTGTTGAATCAACAACATTTGATTTGCGTTATGGCAACTGACTCTATTATCGAATCAACAACGTGTGATTGATTCTGGTTGTTTTAATAGCAACTGACTCTAGCAAGTCACTGGAACAATTTACGGAGATATTGTGTTACCTATCAATGTGTTTCTCAGTGAGTTTTTGAGCGAGTTGTTGTTTTAGAAAGTCGATAAATACTTTCACCTTGAGCGGTTGGTAACTTTTTGAGGGATAGACAAACCAGGCTGCGGTCTCGAATTGCGTGGCTGTTACTTTGTGGTGTGGAAAACAATTCACGAGGCGCTGGGTTGCAAGATCGTTTTGAATGAGCCAGTGGGGTAGGAGAGAAATGCCCATGTGAGTGATCGCGCAATCCCTAAGGGCGATCGCACTAGAAATCACCGTGCGTCCTTTCACCGCAACCGTTTCTACGCGTCCTTGGGCGTTTTTGAAGTGCCACCGTGAGCGAAAGCCTGTCAAAGGAAAGCGCAAGCACTCGTGGTGAGCAATATCCTGTGGCTTTTCTGGGGCACCGTGCTTGGCAAGGTATGTAGGACTGGCGCAAACGTAGTATCGAGTTTGCATCAGCCGTTGTGCAATCAGGCTAGAGTCTGCCATTGTGCCCAGTCGGATGGCGATATCAATTCTCTCGTTTACTAAGTCAAGGACGGCATCGCTGAGGACCAAATCAATGTGTAGGTCTGGATAGCGCTGTTCAAACTCAGGCAGCAGTGGCACGATGCAGGTGAGCCCAAAGGACACAGAGGCCGTGACCCGCAAAGTACCTTGCGGTTGGCCAGAGACTTCTGTAATGGATAGATTTGCCTGCGTCATTTGCGCGAGCAGGGGCTCAATTTGTTCGTAGTAGAGCTTCCCTGCTTCCGTGGGGGCTAGCTGGCGTGTAGTGCGTTGAAAGAGGCGTACGCCTAATTCTTTTTCTAAGCTGGCGATCGCCCGTGACACAGATGATGGATCGATATTGCGATCGCGTGCCACGGCGGCAAAGCTACCTTGCCTGACGACTTCCGCAAAGGTTTTCAACGTAGAGAATTCCATTCCTGCATTTTAAGCGCTTTTGTTTGAATTTAATCTTTGCATTCGTGTGGAAGGCGCACGAATGTTATGCGCTGATTCGTATTGATGCTCGTTGGTCAGATTTCTACAGTGTGAATGTCTGTTGACCTGGTTTGTTCTCAATCGCTATTTGTTCTCAGGTGCTAATTGTTTCAGGCACTAAAGGCAACAGCTCAATTCAACAATTTAAGCAGTGGAGAAACCGTAATGAGCCGGATTTCTGTTTTAGGCCTCGGTTCCATGGGATCGCGCATGGCGGCAACGTTTTTGAAGGCGGGGCATGAGGTGACCGTGTGGAATCGAAGTGTGGAGAAGACACTACCTTTGGTGGAGATGGGTGCGATCGCTGCTGAGATACCTCGTGTAGCGGTGCGTGAAGCGGAGTTTGTGATTTCTATGGTAAGGGATGATGAGGCCTCACAACAGATTTGGTTGGGGGATGAAACAGGCGCGCTGATGGGATTGCCTGCGGGGGCGATCGCAATCGAAAGCTCTACTTTAAGTCTGGGATGGATACGTGAGCTTGCAGCGCATTTTCAATCGCAGGCAATGAGTTTCCTAGAAGCACCGGTCGCAGGATCTCGCCCTCAGGCAGAGGCAGCTCAGCTAATTTATTTCGTGGGCGGAGAGAAAACTTGTTTTGAGCTGGCAAAGCCGCTGTTTGAAACGTTGGGCAGCGCTGTACATCACACGGGGGCGGTGGGTAGTGGAATGGCGATTAAGCTAGCTGTCAATACACTCTTTGGGGTGCAGGCTGCGGCGTTGGGTGAGCTCATTGGCTTTATGCAGCGCTGTGGGTTGGCGCCTGCTCAAGCGATGGATGTTTTGACTTCTACACCTGTGTGTAGCCCTGCGGCCAAGGGATTAGCTGGTGCGATGGTGGCTGGTCGCTTTGATCCTCTATTTCCTATATCGCTGGTTGCCAAGGACCTGGGCTATTTGTGTGAGTCAGCCCAGGTCCAGCAGGCGAGTGTGCCGATTGGCTTGGTTGCCTGTGAGGTGTTTGAGCGGGCGATTGCCCAGGGCCATGGTGAAGACAACATCACAGGTGTCGTTCAGCTGTATGCGCCGTGATAATCCATGATTTCAGACGTGATTGGCGTTCTAGCAGATGTTGTCTTCTCTAGAGATTGATGTTTTTTGATGTTGTCGTGGCTACTCAGTTAGGGACTCATCCAATCTGCCGAGGACTTTGTCGCGGAAGGTTTCATCTTGGCTAGCAAGGTTAAGGATTTCCATGTATTCGGGCATGGTGAGGCCGCTTTCTTTGATAAGGGCGATGGCGTCTGCTTCGATGGATTGCTGGATTTTGAGAGCTTCAGCGGAGGTTTCGGCGGCGGGCAGTTCGGATTCGCGATCGCTTAATAATTGCAATACCTGAAGATAGGCGGCGGCAAATCGATCGACTTTTTCTGCTGGAATATCTTGGGTATCAGGCTGAGCTTGGGTTTCTGTGAGGGATATTACCGTTGTTGCCGTATTGGCAGCTAAGGCTGGTGGTGGGGCTTGTAGCAGGAGTGGTAAGCTGAGAAAAATAATCGCTATAAGTGCTGCTGCATAACGTTTCATGCGGTTGCCCCAAGATAAAAATATAGACACAACATTAATACTCCCTAACCAATCGATGTGCTTTTTGATACGTTGTCATTGTTTTGTTTCGCAAAGAAACATTCTGTGAAGACTGTGAATATTTGCCATCGTACTAGTTAGATTGATTACACTTATTACACTAAGCATAATTACACATTAAACGCACATGTCAGGTAGCCAAGCTTCTCAGACTAAAACTCAGAATACGACTGCGCCGATATCTGCGCTGCCTCAGAATGGGGCTGGCGAGGCAGAGTCCCATGACTTGTCCAGTGATTTGTCTAAGCGAGAGCTACAAATTGTGGAATTGGTAGCTGCAGGGCTCACCAATCAAGAAATCTCAGAGAACCTGTCGATCAGCAAGCGCACGGTCGATAACCATGTGAGCAACGTGCTGAGTAAAACCGACACGGGTAACCGGGTAGCGCTGGTGCGCTGGGCTTTGCAGTCAGGCAAGGTGTGCATTGATGAGTTGAACTGCTGTCATTTACCTGAACCTTAAAGGGGGGCAGCAGTCTAATTTCCCTGTTATCTGACTTCCTTGTTATCAAGGCCGCTGACATCTCATCCGAGTTCTGTGCCTTAGGACGCTAAAATTAGAGCGCCCTAAGGCACTCAACTTTTTGAAGCGCCCCAAGGCGCTAAGCTTTTTGAGCGGTAAGCAATAGCTGGCCGCTCTTTTGGTTTGGCTCTCTTGATGGGGGCTGTTATTTTGATTGCAGCTGTCCATTTGTCATAGCGATTCTTTCCTCCGGTTATTTTTTCCATGAGCAGTATTCAAGCCATTCGCGGCACCCGTGATATTTTGCCTTCAGAGTCTCCGCTGTGGGTAGTGATAGAGGGGATTGCCCGACATGCGCTGTCGCAGTCGGCTTATCGGGAAATTCGCACGCCGGTATTTGAGAAAACGGAGCTGTTTGCTCGGGGCATTGGTGAAGCGACCGATGCAGTGGGCAAGGAAATGTATAGCTTTGAGGATCGGGGCGGGCGCTCGATTGCGCTGCGGCCTGAAATTACGGCTGGCCTGGTGCGGGCGTTTATTCAAAACAAGCTGTTTGCCCAAGGTGGCGTGCAGCGGCTGTGGCACATTGGTCCGGCATTTCGCTATGAGCGGCCTCAGGCGGGGCGGCAGCGACAGTTTCACCAACTGGATGTGGAGATTTTGGGGAGCCGTGACCCGAGGGCGGATGTGGAGATTATTGCGATCGCCACTCAAATTCTCAATACCTTAGGCCTCAAAGCCCTCACCCTCGACCTCAACTCTGTCGGCAGCGGCGAAGATCGCAAGGCCTATCGCGAAGCGCTGGTGAGCTACTTCACCCCTTTCAAAGATGAATTAGACAAAGACTCGCAAGATCGCCTGACCCGCAATCCGCTGCGCATTCTAGATAGCAAAGACAAGCGCACTCAGGAGATTGTGGTTGATGCGCCCAGTTTGCTTGATTTCCTCAGTGAGGACTCGCAGCGGCACTTTGATGGGGTGAAGCAGCAGCTGACGAACCTGGGCATCGCTTTCAATATCAATTCTCACTTGGTGCGCGGGCTGGACTATTACACTCACACTGCCTTTGAAATTCAGTCTTCTGACTTGGGTGCCCAGGCAACGGTGTGTGGCGGTGGTCGTTACGATGGCCTGGTGAATCAGCTGGGTGGGCCGGAGACACCTGCGATTGGCTTTGGTATGGGCATTGAGCGTCTGATTATTTTGCTACAGCAAATGGAGACTTATTCGACGACGCCTGAGCTGGATATTTACCTGATATCTCGAGGTGAAAAGGCGGAGGCTCAGTCTACGACGCTGGCGAATACCCTGCGCAAAAATGGCTACTCAGTCGAGGTGGATTTGAGTGGCAGCGCGTTTGGTAAGCAGTTTAAGCGGGCGGATCGCAGTGGTGCGGTGGTGGGTTTAATTTTGGGTGATGCGGAAGCGAAGGCCGAGAAGGTGCAGCTGAAGTGGTTGGCTTCGGGCGAGCAGGCTGAGCTGAGTCAGGCCGCGTTGATTGAGCAGGCTGATGAGCTGAAGGTGAAAATTGCTGAGCAGCGCCATCAGCCTTCGAAGGCTTAACTGCTCAAGTTATCAAGTAGACATCTTTCATGACGACACGGATGCTGGCACTTTTTGTTTGGCTGTGTGTTTAACTCGGTTATCTTCACAGGGCTTGTATAGGCTCGTTGTGCAATATTCCGATGATTCGAATTGAGTTTGTTGCGCCGACGCTAGTGTTGCGCGAGGCTGCACGGTTCGTTTGGTTTCTACTTCCCAACCGGAAACGCCATTGGGCAAAGGAGATTTTAGTTCTTGTATGACAAATGACTCTACGGTCACTGCCAAAGGCGAAGGTGACTGACCCCATATGCTAGAAACGACCTTCCCTGACTGGGGGAGGATTTCTAGCTTGAGCATGAGGGGGATGTGGGTTTGATTGCGGATGATGAGGTCTTTATAGCCGTAGGCGATCGCGGCATCTTGGCCGAGTTCGTAGAAGCGATCGCGCCCATAGGCATCAATGCTGTGAGCATGCCGTTCTAAAATTTCGCAGCCCGCATTTAAAAATAAGTGAAATAGGTTCGTGGCAATGAGGCACAATCCGCCACCTGCCCCTGTTTTGAGTTTGCCGCCAATGTACACAGCCCCGGCTCGGTAGCCATTGCGCAGGCTCGGATCGCCGACGCGGTTGCAGAAGCTAAATACTTTGCCTGGGTCAATCTGTAGCTGGTGGAGCTGTTGGGTGGCGAGTTGTAAGTTGTGAATGCGATTGGCGCGGACTTCTGGGCTACCGCGATCTGGAATGGGAGTCGCGGATTCGTGCCACAAATGAGGGTATTGGTGGAGGGCCAAGGGATCTTGATTGGTGGCGTAGGCGAAGGGGTGGCCTTGGCGGAGATCGCCTGCGAACTTCATTCCGATGCGGAGCGATCGTTTCGCTGACCGAATACCGTCTTGCAAAAATTCACTAAGTGCCATCGCTCACACCTCACCCTGCCGAAACTACGAACGCATTATAGAAAAAGAATCAAAATCCTCACAGGGGGAACTCCTTTCAACCTCTGACCTTCTATGAAGATTATTGCAGCGCGTAGTTGCTAGGCTCAAAAAATTAGTTATGATCTTGACGCAATATCGCGAAATCTTGTGCATAAACATGGGAATTGAAATATTTTTCTCATATGCTCACAAGGACGAGGCGCTGCGAGATAAACTTGCACAGCATCTGCGGATCCTAGAACACCAAAAGATAATTGACACATGGTATGACCGTGATATTGATGCTGGCCAAGAATGGATGCCCGAGATTGAACAGAGGCTCAATTCAGCAGATATCATTTTGTTGTTGATTAGTGCTGATTTCTTGTCTTCTGATTATTGCTATGATGTCGAGCTGAAGCAAGCAATGAAGCGGCACGAACAAGGTAGTGCCAAAGTTATTCCTATAATTTTACGGCCCGTAGCTTGGGACATGGCTCCTTTTAGGAACCTACAGGCTTTACCACAAGACTCAAAACCGGTTACGAGTTGGTCTGATCAAGATGCTGCCTTTGTTAATATTGTAGAAGGACTTCAGAAAAGTATTGCGGCGCGCAATATAGCTCATAAGCAGAAGCATAATAAAATCTATAGCGCTCTACTCAGGCTAGGTTATCGACAACAAGCCAGATTGTTTCGCTCAGCGATCGATGTAGAATCGGTGGCGGCTTTTTTAATTCATGGACTTCCTCAACGCGGTCAACGATGGCTCTTGAACCGTTTGGCTGTTCGTCATTTGCCAGAACACTTAAACAGTAAAATCGTCAAAGTTCATTTGGGGCGTCTCTCAATGAAGACGAGTATTGATGCTCTTTGGCGTGATTTAGGTTGTCGTGTACAAAGGGGGGGGCAAAACCTCTCGCCCTTAGACATTGCTGAGGGTGTTTACCAGTGGTGGTTAACTCAAGATGTCATTTTTGTGCTTCATGATGTTCAGCTATTGCAAGAGGATGACCTTAATAAGCTGATTGATGACTTTTGGTTACCGTTGACTGAAAAAGTACAGGAGGCCGTTTTTGAAGATGAGAGTTCTAAATTACTCTTATTTTTAGTTGATTATGTTGGAAAATCGGAATCTTGGAATTCTCCGTCATTAGAGAAAACAGTCGAGAAATTAGATGCTAACTGGAATCCAGGAAAACCTATTAAACCGCCTATTATTAGTGAATTTACAGAAATTGAGTTGATTGATTGGTTGGATGATCAAGATAGTGATTTACCTCAAGAACTCACAACAGGGATTGACCAGAAAGTTGAGGAGATTCTTCAAGATACCGAGGATGGCGTGCCAGAGCTAGTACTTCGTGAAATTTGTGAACGGTGTGGACTTGATTGGTATGAAGGCTTAGAAAAATGGATACGCCTATAATGCAGCAACTACAGTACACGGGAACAGTACAGCCAAGCCCTGGGGAGCATGATTTAAATACAGATCGTTTGCTCACACCTTACTTACCCAGTGAAGCATTGGTAGAATCAGTTAATCTAGCGATTTTTTTGCAACGCCCTCTCTTGATAAAAGGTGAGCCAGGTTGTGGAAAAACCCGTTTAGCTCAAGCAGTTGCTTATGAATTAGGTCTTCCCTTAGAAACTTGGTATGTGAAATCAACGAGCCGAGCTCAAGATGGATTATATGTTTACGATACGGTTGCACGCTTGCGGGATGCTCAGCTTAGTTCGAGTTTAGGCATTGATGATCTGACTCGTGTGAAAACAGCTGGAGCATATATCCGTTGGGGACCTTTAGGACGAGCTTTTCAGAACAAACAGAAAACAGTCGTTTTGATTGATGAAATTGATAAAGCAGATATCGATTTTCCCAATGACTTACTCTTAGAGATTGATGAATTGCGTTTCACTGTAGAAGAGACTGAGTCTGAAGTTAGAGCTAGTATTCCTCCTATTGTTTTAATTACGAGTAACGATGAAAAAGATTTGCCGGATGCTTTTTTACGTCGTTGTCTTTTTCATTATTTAGAGTTTCCTGAAAAT